>CAYNNP010000142.1:0-17211 GCA_964398215.1 uncultured Pirellulaceae bacterium
TGTGTTCAATCGCGATCGTCCGCTAGGAACGCATTCGAGATTGTCTTGAATGAAATTCTATCATTGCCGGATCCGTGTACCCAGACGAGACCTTCGCGATTCGTTTCGTCGTTGATAACGCTCTTGCCTTCAGCGAGTTCCAGAATCTCGTCGATCGAATTGGGCACTGAGCGACGCTGAATGAACGGAACTTGTTCAAGCTCTAGCGATTCGCACAGTTCGGCCACTGTGTCTTTTTCCAGGTATGAAAAGTCATCCAAGTCAAAGATATTGAACACGAACAATCGATGCTTCTTCAGCTTGTACTTGTTGCCTTGAATGCCTGGGCCAACCAATTCCGCTTGTACAGCAATGCGGCGTCCCAGCGAAGCCAACTTGGTATCCAACGCTTGTGAACGCGCCATCCGCCAAAGCAAATTTGTATCACTGGGCGCGTATTGCCAGTTGCGACCGCAAACTCCAAACTCTTGGTCAAAGAAAGCAGTGAACGATGTTCCATCCATCTTTTCGCTGACGAAGAACTCTTTGCCGTGAAACGACTCGTAATCGCTGGCCAAGTTCTGAATCCGCTCTTCGTCCGTCTTTGTAATCGATGATGGAAACGGGCCAACGACGTCGCCCGCCAGTTGGACTGGAACAGGAGCTTCGTATTTTACAATGCCCAGTTGATCGCTTACGTCGTCGCCAAGTTCAGGGCTTTGCTCAAGGATCGATGTTGAAAGCAACAGCCCCTGCGAAATTTGGCCGCGCAGCCTAACTGTGCGCAAACGGAAACCTTCCCGTTCATCCATCCTTTTGAACGATGATGATCGCAGAAATTCAAATTCATCTCTGATAGGCAGAAACGAATCGATCTCGCAGTAAACGACTCGATCGCCAACAGCAAACTCGCCCTTTTTGATCACGCACTTCCAGCCATCCACGACCGCCAGTTCAATTCGGTCTGCACCTTGGATAGGAGTGATCTGTGAAATGGTACGGACGGTTGCCAGTTTTCGCATGAGACGAATTGCCCAAATAGGTGGTCGGTGAATGTTTGGCTTGCGGATAACGACAGGCCAGACCGGTACCGGGTTCGACCTGATCGCGTGCTTTTTTGCAAAAGACAGCCGAAAGACAATCACTAATTTGCTGGCGGACCGATCGCCTATTTGAGCTCAGAGAATCGGCAAAGTTCGTCTAACTTGGGAAACGAACTTAGTGGCATCGGCTTAGGAAAACCAATTGACGGCGTTTTGAAAGACGACCATTCCGTCACCAAACTCTGGTTGTTGCTCTCGACGAGTCCAGTAGGGGTGGTGCGTTGGATCGATATGGCGTTCCGGGTGTGGCATCAATCCAAACACGCGGCCACTTTCGTCACACACACCCGCCACGTTGGCGTCCGCACCATTGGGATTGATTGGGAACGGAAGCAATTCGTCTTGGACGCCACCGTCCTCGTTTTTGCAATAGCGAATCGCAAGTCGCCCTGCTGCACGCAGCGACTGCAGACAGGCTTCGTCGCGAGCGACAAACTTGCCTTCCGCGTGAGCCATCGGCAGATACATTTGCTTGACATCTTTCAAGAACACACATGGCGTTTTGTCGACTGCTAGGTGAACCCATCGGTCTTCAAAACGACCGTGGTTGTTCCATGTCAAAGTCGCTGGTGGAGATTCGTCTTGACTGATACCACTTGTCAATACTCCCAGTCGCATCAGTACTTGCATGCCATTGCAAATCCCCAACACCAACCGATCACCATTGCCTTGTACGAACGCCTGAACCATGTCGGTCAAGTGTCGCTGTAGTCTGGTCGCCAGAATGCGTCCAGCAGCGATGTCGTCGCCATAACTAAATCCGCCAGGCACGCATAGGATTTGGTAACGATCGTGTAACGCTGGATTCTCAATCAGCCGATTGACATGGACGCGTTCAGCGACCGCACCGGCTTGTTGAAAGGCAAAAGCAGTTTCTTCGTCACAGTTTGTGCCGGGGGCACGTAAGATCAGTACGCGGGGAGACGCCATCGTCAATTTCAATCAGGTTGCAGATTTTTACTTTCGGATCAGACCACTGACCGCAAGTCTAAGCGTCGCCGATTGAGTTGAGAACCGACCCAATTTCAGATTGACGAGCGTGTATCATACGCTGGCTACCAAACGCTCGTATTTCATCGTGAATCCCCATGACCACAAGAACCTCTGCTCTCTTCTTTGCGACGATATTGATCACCGCTGTGGGGTTCGGAGGCACGTGCAGCGGTAAACATCCCAACATTGTCTACATTCTGGCCGACGACTTGGGGTTTGGTGATGTGAGCTGTTACAACCCGGAATCCAGAATACAGACTTCGCATGTCGATCAACTTGCAAAGGAAGGCATGCGATTCACTGACGCACATACGCCGTCGTCGGTGTGTACGCCCACGCGATACGGAATTTTGACCGGGCGATATTGCTGGCGGACGAGGTTGAAGTACCGCGTTTTGGATGGTTTGGATCCACCGCTGATTGAAGCCGACCAGATGACCGTTCCGAAACTGCTTCAAAAACATGGTTACCACACAGCCTGCATCGGAAAATGGCACCTTGGAATGCAGTGGACCAATAACAATGGCAACCAAGTTCCCGCTGTTCCAATTGATCGCAAGAGTCGTCCGCGGACCGGTGCAGATGTGGACTACACGATTCCCATTTCGAGTGGACCAAACGCAGTGGGGTTCGATTACTACTTTGGAATTTCGGCGTCACTGAACATGTCGCCGTTTTGTTACATCCAAAACGACCGTCCGGTTCACTTGCCCACATTGCACCAACCACGGATGTCGACGGAGTTCATTTCGGTTGACGAAGGTGTCCGTTCACCAGATTTTACGATCTACGGCGTCATGCCTAGGCTTGCTGGACAAGCGATCCGTTACATCGAGGATCGGGCGGCCTCCAAAACTGAGCAACCGTTTTTCTTGTATGCCCCGCTTACATCACCGCACTTGCCGCTGGTTCCCAATCAAGAATACTTGGGCACCAGCAAGGCCGGACACTATGGCGATTTTGTGGTGGAAACGGACGCATTCTTGGGCGCGATCATGGAAACACTTGAACGCAACCATTTGACGAAAGACACGCTTGTTATTTTTACATCTGACAACGGCGGGCTGTATCACTATTGGAAACCACAAGAAACCGACGACGTGCAAAACTACCGACTTAACAAGCGAGCAAAATATGCTCAGCAGTTTGGCCATCAAGGAAATGCGCATCTTCGTGGAACCAAAGCCGATATCTGGGAGGGTGGACACCGAGTGCCTTTCGTTGTGCGATGGCCAGGGAAAACGCCGCCAGGAACAGTTAACCAATCGTTGATCGAATTGACGGACCTGTTGGCTACATGCGCCGCCATTGTTGGTGAACCTCTGCCCGCTGGTGCAGGTCCAGACAGTCGCAGTATGTTGCCAGCGATATTGAATGCGAATCCCGAAACGCCCACACGTGATTTTGCCGTGCATCATTCACTTTGGGGGAACTTTGCAATTCGCAAGGGTCGTTGGAAACTGATGCCGAAACGAGGCTCCGGTGGTTTCACGGCACCAAGGAATATTGACGCTAGTAAAGCGGGTGGGCCCAACGGCCAGCTCTATGACATCCACAATGATCCATCAGAAACCAGCAACGTTTGGCAAGAACATCCTGAGGTTGTCGCTGAACTTTCAGCTTTGCTCAAACGAATCCAAGTCACCAAGTAAAAATATGATGCCAGTGTTTTCAATCAACGCGGCCAGAATCATTTGAGCTATCTATTTCTTCAAGCGTTGTTTGCATCGCTCTTTGGGCTGTTGATCAAATGGGTGGGGAATCGCAACAAAGATTTGCCACGCGAAGACATCTTCGTCGTGGGCGCCATCAGCTACATTGCTTCTTTGGCGTTCAGTATCCCATGGTTCATGCAGCAGGAAACGTCCGAGTTAATGATTGGTGCTGCATGGACCGGCGGCACAATGGGCGCGATCTATTTCGTCGGCTATCTGTTCGTGACTGCTTGTATTCGCTGGGTTGGCGTTACGGCAACAACGATCGTCAGTGTGCTTTCGCTGCTGATGCCGATCGTGTTCGCAGCGTTTTATTGGCGAGAGTCTCCCACCTCACTGCAGGTCGTTGGAATCACACTTGCTTTGGTCGCGTTGATGATGATCGGTGGAAAAAAAGGTGGCATGAAAGCGCAGCGGCCGTGGTTCACACCGATCGCATTGTTCGGGTTCTTTGTGATCTGTGGAAGCAGTCGGCTGATGCAAGACACATTCAAACGCGTTAGTGAAGCTGAATTCAAGCCAACGTTCTTACTTGCCACATTTGCGGTCGCGTCCATCCCATCGCTGTTTCTGCTGATACATTCCATGGGTATCAAACGGCGAAAGTTATTGTTGACGGAGGTTTTGTTTGGGATCGGAATGGGAGCAGCGAATGTCTTGCAGTCGTTCTTTATCCTCAAGTGCTTGGATGGCCTGCCCGGCTTCATTGTGTTCCCTGTCACCAGCGCTGGCGCCGTCCTGATTACCACGGCAGTAGCAACTTGCGTTTTAGATGAACGCCTCAGTAAACGTACCTATGTCGGAGTAGGTATCACGATCATCGCGCTGCTTTGTTTAAACTGGTCGTGAGCCTGCGTTCTACTTTAAACGCCAAGTCACCGAACTTCGCAATCCGTCCTGTTCAAACTGCATATTGACTTTCAACGATTCGACCCGATTCATCAATCCGAATGGCTGGTCAGGATCAAAAACAGGTTGTCGTTGCCTGTTTGAATGGCCATAGTTCTTGCTGGACAACTGATAGTCATTCCAGACCCAGCTGTCGCCGGCCAGTTGTCGCGGATAAAACCCGAACAGCTGGCGATGTTGGTCCGCAGCCTGTTTGACATCTTTTGCGCCGCACAACATAAAAGGGTACAAGCGGCTGATGCCAGACATCGTTGCCCGGCGGTTACCGTCACTGGCGGCAGCAAACAGCCCTGGCAATTGTTTCTGGCATGCACCCGGATTGGCACTGAGTACCGCGCCGTTTAGTTGCGCGGGCACGACTTGGACGACTCGATCACTACTGGACCAAGGAATGTTACGGATGACCAAGTATTTGCCAACAACCTCAATCCCATAACGCAATTTTGCGACCCCAAACACATCCAGCGTCCAGACCCATTCGTTGCGATTACCTACCTGACAAAAATACGATGTGCCAAACTCGTTCGAATCGCTTTGCAGATCGGTGCTGGCTGCTTCCCGCAAATAACGCAATGTTCGCTCGGGATTCTTCGTTTCTATCATGATGCTGCATGGACGCGTCAGTATCGAGACTGCAATTGGCAGCATGAACGTTTCCCTGCCGTCATCAAGAAGTGTACCGCCGCCAAAAGCACCAAAAATATCGCCACTACCCACGGCAATGATTGGATCGGCATCAAAAACCGCTAAGTGGAATCCTGGACCAAAGTCATCCATTATCCCCGAGTTTGCTCCCGTGTACTGCTGAAAAAGATCGGAGAAATTGCTGACGAATTCCTCCCACGCTTCATCTCTAAAATTCATACTCAACTGGACCACTGGCTCTGGCTGAACAACTGGGATATCCAAACGGACCTTGTCGTCTTGATGCGATAGAACGTTTCTCAAATTGTTGTAAATTGAATTGTCGATCAATGGCAGGATGAAGGTAGAAAGCTCCAGTTGATCGGCTTGGGAATCGTTCAAGCGAATTGCGATCGGATCAAAGAAGCGACGCCAGTACCGCGAGTAGTTTTCCATGTAGAACTTGTAGGCCTCTGATTCTTCCTTTGAAATTCGGTCCAGCGAAACACTCTCAAGCGATCGCATGTGTGCCAACGAACCGTAGGTCTCACTGCGCACAACGCCACTCGGTTCTATCTTGATACCGTCGCGATTCCAATCTGCTGGAAAGTACTGGTTGCTGTCAGGCGAATGCAGGTCGATTTGGTCGTGCCCGTCCAATTTCGCAAGCATGGCTCTACCCGTAAATGCTTCCATCTGGGCTTTCGCAAGCACACGGCGACGTTGGTTGATTTTGACACGCGGACTGACCAAGCGGCGGACAAACGGATCCGACATGTAGGCGAACAGTCGCGTTTTGTCGGTTATGGGAAGCTGAGTCAGCATGTATCTGAATTCGGTGCTTTGTCCCAAACTGTTTGTGCCGTCTTGTTTGTATAGCTCAATCGCCTTTTCAAGCTCCGACTCTCGGGTGCTGACCAGCAGCAAATCGCCGCGCAGTGATATGCATGCAGGGCTGCCTGTATCCGTTGGCAGCTTTAGGATCTCGCCATCAGTGAGTTTCAGCCCTAGCAAGCCCAGCATACGAGCAAGTAATTTCGGTTGGCTGACGCGCGCAACGACTGTCACGTCAGTTCCGTCAATCACAAACAAATCTGGGGTAAAGACAGCCATTTCGCTAATCAAACCTGACTTCAGCACCGTGTTGAGCCATTCGCGCGAAAGTCCCAGTCGCGCGAGGTAACGCGCTTCGATGTTGTAGTTCAGGCGATTGCCAGAGATCGATGTGCCCAGGCTTGCGATAAATGGTGCTCCCGCATCCATCAACGCAGGCAGCTTTTCGGGTTTGCCGACGTACAAAAAGAACCGATCGTGTGGAACGTAGTTCGCAATTTCGAGCTTGCCGCCCTCAGCATCACCCAGCATTTCGTCAAAGGGATGCGATTTAACTTCGACGCCTTTTAGCGAATCGATATCGATCGTTCGTTCATTGGATTCTTTGTTCGTCCCCAAAGCTTGCAGTTGCAGTGTTTCTTCGACTGCCGCGCGACCACCAAGGATCGAAAACACCGACAGGTTTCTTTGCTGATTTTGGTTTTCCGGTGAAATCGACTGCCATACGTTCAAGACACCGCCGTTGGACCCCATCAAATATGGATCCCATGAGGATCGTCTTGCATCACTCAAAAGTTTCTCAAGTTCATTGGGTGGTGCATCCTTCGCTTTGTCAGTCTGCCAGTTGAATTCAATCGTTTCTCCCAGCACATCGTTGCGAACTTGAAAAACACTGTTGTTGTCAATTTGCTTGTTTGCGACGGCGAAAAATTGGTAGGTGACGTTGGCCTGAGGCTTGATAGCTTGCCGCTGCGATTGCTTCAGTAGCGGTCGGATCTCTGCTTTTTGAGATCGAACCATCAGCTTGTCAATGGAAACCCGTTCGCACCGACCATCGGTGTACAGTACCCAGTGTCGCCCATCATCGATTGTTGGACGGAGCTCAAATGCAAGCGGTACACGATCCTTTTTGGCAACCAATCGTCGCGTCTGACGGGGCGTTGCGTTCAATTTCGTTGGCTGAAAAGTGAAAGAAACATTTGGGATCAAATGGATGAATGGGCCATTCCGTTTATCTTCATCCAGCATGTTGCTCAAACTATCTCTTCTCCAATACAGTTGGTCCCAGTCTTCGGCTAAGTGGTCCCAATTTCCAAAGTCTTTGAAGTCCGCGAAAGAAGCTGGGCCACGTTGGTCATGTTTTAACGCGTATTCGCGCGCCCCTTCGTACCCTGACTGAAGAATCCAGCGGCTGTTTTGGATATGGTTTTTTTCCATCGCCGCAAACATCCGTTTCCCGACTTTGCGAAGCCGCGTATCCTCCGTAGGTACCAAGTAGAACTCTTGAATCCCTCTTTCAGTGCTTGGTGCAATCGGACGCCACTGGCCGTCAACCGGTAAGTCCACAGTGCCAAAATGAACATGCAAAGCTCCCTTACCCAGCGGCCCATGTGAAACGTCTTTGAGATTCCAGTCCGCTCGTGCTGTTGACCACAGCAAAGTCGCCATCACACTTAGCGTGAACATGTAGCGTTGCGCTACACAAACCGATGGAATACTACAACGCATTTCGAATCCCCGGGAAATGTTGAAAAAAACCTTGCTATGTACTCTCAGAGCCCGTCCGCCCACAATCAATGCGCGCATCTGAACGTGCGCTCTTTTATGTCCCATTCTGTGGGAACATGCCCCGCTCAGAATCAATTTTGCAATTGCGACGGTCCGCGATAGCTTCGTGGCACTGGCAGTCGTCGTTGATCAACAAGGGGTAGCTGGACAGCGCTACTTTATGAACAGAATACGGGGATTCGCCGACTCATCAGCCGCAGAGCGTTAACTCCCGGTTCGTGCGGCAATAACCGGGTGCTAACGCACGGCGGCTGATAAAAGTGACGTTGTCCAGGTAGGCAGCACTCGATCTGAAATGGCAATACGTTTAATTGCAAAAACCCCTATTTTAAAACAAGCGTAACCTCGGCGTCGCCTTCCTTTTCTACGGCAACGGTTTTGGTTGCACCGCCCCCGTAGGCTCTGACTTTTCCCGCCACCAATCCTTTGTAGACAGCGATCCCGCCTTCGCCATTGCTTAACGGCGTCACCGTGATTGCGGTTCCAAGCAAAGTTCCAGCTGAATGCTCTGTTTTCAGATAGACTCGTTGTCGAACGTTGATCGTGGGCTTTCCCTTTTGGTGGCTTAGCAAGTTCAGGTTGCCAACGATTTTGATTTTCAAATCTTTCCGTTCCGGTACATGAATCTGCAAGTCCTTGGCGCCCGGCAAGATCTCCCGTGAAAGAACGCGTGAGTCGTCCAGCAATTTGACGAAGGTCAAGTATTCAAGGCCTTTGGATAATCGACGCATTGAAAACTTGCCGTCTTCATTCGTGGTCGCAAGAAGTGTCTGTTCATTGAACGCCAACTCTGTCCGCCCGTTTTTATCATTCTTGATACACAGGTAAATCTTGGCATCCGGCGCTGGTCGTCCCACTGAATCGTAGACAGTGCCTGAAGTAATAGGGCTTTCCTTCATCGTCAACTTGATTGACTTGCCCGCAGCAACTGCCATCCGTTCAGACCTGATGTCTTCGTATCCGTCCGCTTTGACGCTGAACTCGTAATTCGTGTCGGCTGCGTGTTTGTATTGCAACACACCGTTAGCGTCCGTCTGGTTTTCGATAACAGGTCCGAAAACGGCGTCGTTGATCTCAGGAAAGGCGGCAACGCTGGCGTTCGCGATTGGATTGCCGTCTTGGTCCGTGACATGAATCGGGAACGAAAAACCAGGCTTCAAAACGATTTTTAGATCATCACGATTTTTGGCAGCTTCGACTTCGATTGGCCCCAACCAAGCAGGCGCGTAGTCTTTAGTAAAGTGGGCAATTGTTGTGGTTCCTGCAGGGATTTCGGCGCGGAAATTGTCCAAGAAGTGTCCGACCGTGCTGTTGTAGCTACGGCTCGTGGTTGAACTCTGGTCAGTTACTGGTGCGTAGTTTCCTCTGGAGTATATCCAACCTTTCTGTGAGGGGGTTTTTCCTTCAGAGGTCAAAATCGATCCCGTCAATGTCGCCGTCGTGCGCGGCTTTACTACCAATGTTAGCTCTCGTTGTTCTCCAGGCGAAAGTCTGACGCGCTGCTTGATGTCGTCGATTTTGTCTCCGTAAACACTTAGACGCAAATCGCAGTTTGGCACTAATCCTGGCATCTCGATCCAACTGGGGTCTTTTGCCTTTGTCATCATTGGTGCCGAGGGAGCTCGAACACGACGATTGGAGGGATGCATTTCATCGGGATAGCTAATTTGAGCATTCACCCGAGCAAAGTCTTCCGTGATGGGATTACCGTCTTGATCGTGCAGTAGTAGAGTCAGTTTTGCGGATGGCCCAACCGTGATTGTGATTCCGTCGATATCTTTGTTGGCTTTCCCAAGTACAACGTGGTCACCAGCAATGGGATCGAGTCCTGGCTTTTCTTGATAGTACGCAATCGTCTCCCAGGAATGCCGCACTTTTAAGTCGCGCAAATAGTGTCCCTTGGGATGCTGAAACTCGTAGACACCAGGCTCTCCATCGACTTCGCTGGCCAGCAATGCATTGGAGTAGTCACCAATGTCTCCCAGCGATACCCGCTGCTGCGAAACAGGGGCGCCGTCTAAATTGACGACTTTGACACGAACTGACACCGTTTCCGGCGCGACAAGCTTTACCGGTTTTGAGTCAGATGTGAGTTTGTATTGGACGTACTCAAAGGGCAATGGCAGCGGATTCGAGGTTAGCTGGCCAGTTTCATGAGCAAAGTAGCTGCGCACCGGCATCAAGTCATAGTTATCCGCTGGCAAAGGACGAAACTTGAATTCGCCACTCGCATTTGACTTTGCCCAAGTCATCGGCGTTCGCGACGCGCCGTTGGCACGAATCACAATTCCTTCCAAAGGTTTCCCATCCGTGTCGACGATCGTGCCTTTGATCCGTGGTGCCTTCTTTAAGCGAACGATCTTTTGTTCGCCACCGCCTTTCGTGACAGCTCGCGAATTGTTTTCGTAATCTTCGGGCAACCAAAACAGCCGCTGTGGAAAAAAACGTTTACTCTGAATCTCGTATCGTCCATCCGCATCGGTCTTGGTGTAGTTACCGTTGGTAAACCCCTCGCCCCATCCGAACTTGTCAGACGCCGTCATCACAATCACGTTCGCAGCAGGCGATCCATCGGGAAGCTGAATTTGACCAGTCACGGGAATCCTGATTTGCCATGGTTTCAGATCAGGTTTGTTCTCGTCCTTTTGCTTGTCGTTCGGTTTGTTGTCAATTGCTTCGGCCTTGTCTTCGGCGACCTGCGATACTGGATCCTGGCCCACCGGCGGTTCCGCTGGCCCGGACCAAACGAACGAACACATCCACAGGGTCAAAACTCCCACGGCGGCGATTAAGCTCCGGCGCGGTATCTGCATCGGTTCTCGCATGGGCTCACCCAAAAGTCGCGAGATTCGGCGACGAAGCTCTGACGGAGAGTGCCCAACAGCAGCCAACGAAGCCAATTCAACACCAGTCTCGCTGTGCCGAACGTTTTTGGTGTCACTAAAGCTATCTTCGGCAACGCGAAGTAGCGCGAACGCATATCGTGCTTGCACACTTTCGCTCGATTCAGAAGCCGATTCCACCGCTGGATTAAGTCCACATGTCGCATCATCGCAGCAATACTCTCGCAGCGTGCTGATACGGCGGCTGGTGTACCAAAGCGCGGGGTTGAAAAACAAAACGGATTCCGCCAACCGCTGCACCAATTGTATCCACATGTCGTGGCGACGAATGTGCGCCAATTCGTGTGACAGAATCATGTCCAATTCCTCGCTGCTCAATCCTGAAATTGCTGACGCCGGCAATAAGATCGTTGCACGCGTGAATCCGACAATCTGAGGAACAAGAACGTCAGTAGAGACCGCAATCAAAGGCTTAACGCGGTGTGACCAGTTTTGCGTTAACGCATTCAACGCATCAAAGTAACGCCCAGATGTCAACACAGTCGCCTTGGATCGCAACACATTGACTTTGCGACAACTTATCAATAGACGTAAGACCATGAAGACCACGCCCACTACGTACACCAGTGCAACCCAAATCGCCAATGTGCTTGCATCGTTGCGTTCCCGCTCTTGTGCAGACGTGCCTGTTAGAAAATTGGAAGCCGATTGGGTACCGTTCGGAGATCCATTGACCGCTACGGGCACCTCCTCGATAGACTGACTTCTCTGCGATGGCATGGCTTGAGCAACTGCTTCAAAGCCAGGATCAGAATGCTCAGTCAGGTTCGCCGAGGTAACCGAAGCGTTGATTTCCTGCTGTGTATGCCAAACAAACGTCGCAACGAAAGTCGCGATGCCAAACGCAAGTGCTGTGACATGAATGCGGTAGGCGGATTCGGAATTCTGTTTTGCAAAAACACGCTCGACGCAAACGGCAACGATGGCAATCAACGTGAATTGCCAAAGTGAATGCATCAGCGTATGGCTGAGCCAAATGGAAACGTCCGACTGAAAAACATCGATTAGTGAGCTCATTTCTTTTGCTCCTTTACTTTCCGATTGATCAGTTTGCGTATCTCTGACAATTCGTCGACATCCAGTTCACCGGTCTCTAGCAAGTTCAGCATCATCGCAGATGTTGAACCGCCAAAAACGCGACTAACCAAGTCGCCGACGATGCCTCCCGTGATATCCTGCTGCGTTCCGGTTGGCGTGAACAGAAACGCTTTGCCTTCCTTTTCCCGCTTCAAATACCCTTTGCGGACCATGATATTCAGCATCGTGATCACACTACTGTGAGTTAATTTGCGACCGTTCGCTTCCAAGTGTTCACGAACGTCACGCACAGAAAGCGGCGATTTTTGCCAGAGGATCTTGAGGATTTCTAGCTCTAGCTCGGTTGGGTTTTCGGATTTCGGCCTTGCCATATCTACCTTCCGCTGTCTGCAAACTTTTAATTCTTTCAAACTAGAGTATCTGCGTTTCAATTCGCGAGCAATGCCTAAATTTAAAAAATTAAAACATGCGCGAGGTAGTGACCGTTTTGCGCCGAAGAAGTTTGCTGCCAGACGCCCTGTTAGCGTCCAATCCCCCAGAAATCGCTAGCCAGCGAAAACAAGAATGAAGGGATCAGCGATTGACGTGAAAGTCAATCGCTGATTTCCGGGCAAGTTCACCGATCTGTGAACGCTTGCCGGTAGCCTACGCCCATTCGGACTAACTGGTGGCGCCATTGATGCGCGTGAGCCGTGCAGGATCGTCCGCATCCTTGGCTTCTTTCTTAAAGTCGATTCGTTCGACTTCAATTTCTTTGTAGCCTGCGTTCGTCTCAAAGTCGTTGAACAAGTCAATCACGTCTTGATCGATATGCAGAGTATCTGAAGCATCGATGACCAACTTGCTGCCAGCTTCAACCTCTTGCAATGCCGATTGGATCGAACCCTTGTTCAAGAAAAATACGCTTTCGGCCAGTGTCATGTTGTAAACCTTCTTGCCGTCCGCTTCTGACGTTTTCATCCAGAAACTCTTCACATAGTTGCTCTTCAAAATAAAGAAAATCGAAGCAACCAGTCCGATCCCGATCCCCTTCAACAGGTCAGTTCCCACAATGGCAACGATCGTGATGATGAACGGCAAAAACTGAGTCCAGCCAAGTTTGTACATTCCGATGAATTTCGACGGGTGTGCCAGTTTGTATCCGACCACGAATAAGATCGCAGCCAAACTAGCCAGCGGAATCAGATTCAAGACGGTTGGAATCGCGAGCACACAAACGATCAAAAATACGCCGTGGGCAAAGGAGGCCAATCGTGATTGGGCTCCCGTTTGAATGTTTGTCGAACTCCGCACGATCACTTGCGTGACTGGCAGGCCACCAATCATGCCCGAGACAAAGTTGCCAATCCCCTGTGCGCGGAGCTCTTGATTCAAGTCGGTTTGGCGTCGTTGCGGATCCAATTTGTCAGTCGCTTCGGCACACAACAGCGACTCCAGACTGGCCACAATGGCCAAAGTCAGTGCAGTGAATAAAATGGCATAGCCCGCACTAATGGCACTGACGCCACCTGCGCCATCTTCTGCTGATTTGTCACTCGTTTTCGTCTCGGTCTCTTTCATTTCCGAAGGCTGGAAATGCGGAAACGTTAGTGAAAATGGATTGTCGTACGAGAATACGAATTTGTCGCGGCCTGTGTAACCTTCATCAGGTTTGTACGTGTAGGCTCCGTCCGCATTCAAGGTGACTTTCCCGTGGACAGGTTCCTCGAGCAGAGCCGCGTTGGGTTCAACGTTTAGCTTGACACCAACAAATGCATTTCCGCTTACCTCTTTGCCCGGTTCTGTTCGAACAGCGTTGGCTGCCCCCACAACCTTGTCTCCGCCAATGACAAGATTCACTTGCTTGCTATCGCTTCCATCTGGCAAAGAAACCAAGTGATCTTTTGAGAGTTTCGTTGAATCGAAGGAGTTGAAGCACAACGCGAGGATAATCCCGGCCACAACCGCGACGAGTGGTCCTTGGATGATTTTCGTAAACTTGAACTTTGTCATGTGTTTCGTCTGCCAAAGAATCAAGATCCCCAGACAAACGATGCTAATGATCAGCGCAGAAATCGTGGGGTGCGTGATCGCTTCCCAAATTTCCGTGTACGTGTTTTGGCCGTCAGATTGCTGCAAGGCCATGTCGCCTTCGTAGTCTTTGTCGTATCCAAAAGCGTGTGGAATCTGTTTCAAAATGATGATCACACCGATTCCAACCAACATGCCCTTGATCACAGCGGTCGGAAAGTAGTAACCGATCGTCCCGGCTTTTAGCATTCCAAGTACAAACTGAATCACACCGGCGAAGACAACAGCCAATAGAAAGTTCTGAAAACCTAGTTGGTTGATCGCAGGTTCAACGATTGCCACCAAACCAGCGGCCGGCCCACTGACGCCTAACGGCGAGTTACTGAATAGGGTGACGATTAGTCCGCCTACGATACCCGCGATGATGCCCGAAAGCGCCGACGCACCTGATGCCAACGCGATGCCCAAGCACAATGGGATTGCGACCAAAAAGACGATCAAACCCGCAGGGACGTCTGTTTTCCAATGCTTTAAATCTTTAATCATGTTTGTAGAACTTCCTTTACCTTCATCCTGATGGCAATTTTTGATGTGGGCTGCGGGCGACCGCTCAACCTAGATGTGATTTCTGATATCGCGAGCGACGAACTTGCTCGCGAGATGATGTGACGACGATTGTGATCAGCACAGTCCTCTGCGCTACGCGCCAAGAACTGATGACGCATCATCACGCTAAGTTGTCATTGGACGACCGATCCCATTCCAGCCAAACAGCCCAGCATGCTGACAGCAGCAAGGATGACAGGCGGTTTTCAAGCTGAACGTTTCACACCGTGGGTACGGTTGGATCTGAACGGCACGGGGATGAGAAAGCAGATGGTCTTCGTGATGCGTTCGGATCAGAATTTCTTCACATTCAGCAATCGACTCACCGCCAATCGATTCTGAAAAGTTGCTCGTGCCAAGGCAGAACAGAAACAGGATCGAGGCTAGTAGGAAAAGCGGCGACGATCTGCGACCAGAATCAAAATTGCGATCAGAGGTGAACATAAAGGTTCGATTTTTCGACACAAAGTTTGTAACTGAAAAAGCTAAGGCCATTCTACGAATTAGCAAAGCCTCGTGTGATACCCAGGCAGGTGATGTAGCTGAAAATCGGCCCTTCAAGGGCATGAATTTTGACTTTTGAGGGGCACAAGGCGATTGACGCCGGTTTGCGGCGTTGATTTGTTCACCAATTCCGCTGCAAATCAGATATCTATCCGTTTCAGTCGCTTCTGACCAGATCAACCGATGGAAAAGACATTTGCGAAGCTACGGCACTCTTTAATCGCCCTTGGTAGGCGTACGTTCAGACCAAATCGGCCACGAGAGTTTGCCTGATGCAACTGTTGCATCGAATTCACGTCGCCAACGGCCTATGGCTTTGACTTTGCTGGGCAAATGTAGAAACGATCATCGACCTTGATCACTGGATACCAAACCTGTGTAATGTTTTCGTCCTTGTTCACAATGTGCAGAAGCACAAGGTGAGAGGGCGTGTTTACAAACACCGAATCCGGCAATTGGAGGTACGAAACGAAAGAGGCATATTCCTCGAACTTCTGGAAGCCTGGGTTCCCGCGTACTTCTCCATCCAGGCCATCGATGAAACTTTCGTTACTAAGGAACAGTTGCATGTTTTTCTCACGGTCGGCACCTGAAATCCCATCCCAGAAAACCAAGTCATGAAACGCTTTTTGGCGATCTTTGTTAAACTGCTCTGCGAATTTGGAAGCGAATGCTTGGATACCACTGACCTCTGAATTTTCCTCAACGGAGGCATCGGCGAAACTGTCTTGATTGCTTCCTTCGTTTGTCGCCAATGCTCGATTTGTGGCCTGGAGTACCTTTTGGTGTTGTCGGTTGGCAAAGTCTTCTTGAGTATCCGAGTCGCGGCATCCCAGGGTCAAACCGATCAATGCAAACGTACTTAGTAAATGGATGGCCTTCATTTTTTATCTCGTACGCGGCACTGAATTTTGGAGCGGTCAAGTGTTTCTTTTTTTTGAAGAACCCACAGGCTCTGAGAGCTTCCGAAAAAAAGGGGTGATTTTTGGCAGGATATTGATTTTGACCGCAGACGCTTTGCGTTTGCCAGTGCATGCCGGCAAATCATTGTTGATTTAGTCAGCGACGTGCCTTGTTTTACGCTTCCGTACGATCGGATTCCAAAAAGTCATCCAATTGTTTCAAAACGTTCTCCGCCAACGGCTCTGACTTCGCTGTTTCAATGATCTGTTCCGGATAGCGGGCACCCGCTAGT
Source organism: uncultured Pirellulaceae bacterium (assembly GCA_964398215.1). Lineage (GTDB taxonomy): Bacteria > Planctomycetota > Planctomycetia > Pirellulales > Pirellulaceae > CAYNNP01. The sequence continues at coordinate 16,202 of CAYNNP010000142.1, forward strand.
ACACCCGTGACTCCGGGCTGCGAGAGTACCCAGCCGATGGATAGCTGAGGAATCGTCTTGCCCGTTTGGTCACCTAAGACTCTCATGAAATCTAGCAACCGATGAGCCTGCTCGCGCGACTCTCCCTGGTAAACTTCATACTTGGGTCTCACGTCTCCTTCGGGAAACGTGTGGTCACGCGTGATCTTTCCCGCCAGCAGTCCCTTCATCAGTGCCCAGAAAATGTGCACCTCGGCGCCATGGTCTGCAAACGCAGGAATCGTTTCTTCCAACGCGTCTTGCTGCAAAATATTAAGCGAACATTGCGTCGCCGTGCATTTGGTGACTTGCGCGAACTGCTCCAGTTGGTCGATTGAAATATTGCAAGCACCAACCCGTTTGCACAGCCCGCGTTCTTGCAATTTGACCAGCGCGGTAGCTGACTCCGTGAGCGGCGTATTCGGGTCAGGCGTGTGCAGCAAAAGCGTGTCAAAGCAATCGATCCCGATCCGCCGCAATGATTCCTCTGCGTCGGCGGTTAACTGTGCTGGCGAGCCATCGCTGATTCGTTTTCGATCCGCAGTCCAGCGCTGACCAACCTTGCCGATCACACGAAAGTCATCTTGTCGACTCGCTACAAACTCACCCAAGACTCGATCCGACTCGCCATCGTAGCCGTATCCAAATGCCGTATCAAATTGGCCAATGCCAGATTCAATCGCCGCCGCTATGGTCTGCCGTGCCGCATCTCGCGTAACGCCAACCGTCGTGATGCCAGCGATTGGCCAAAGTCCCAAAACTACGTTGTTGTTCAAACCCAATTCCGCCGATTGTCGTGATCTTCTACCGTTAGAAATCAGATCATAAAGGATCGGCGAGAATCGTGTAACGAAACATCAGTTCGCGGGCATGGCATTGCATTGTTGGTAGGCCGGACCGAGCAAACGCTCCAATTGCCGGAACTTCGGACGCATGCAGAAACGTCGTTGATAGCGCAATCTCTGCGACACAATGGAGGCGTTTGCGCTGTT
>CAYNNP010000143.1:0-17187 GCA_964398215.1 uncultured Pirellulaceae bacterium
CTAATCAATTAGCGACCAGAATGTTTCGACTCGAAATCAAGATCGAATACAGACTTGATTAGAAAGTGGTCCGACGGGAACTTCGATGGCCAAGTTGATAAAACCGTCGTGGAGTCGTGTTCCATCCCGCTTCCTTTATAGTACAGCTGGTCAATTCGACTGCCACTTTGGTGCGACGCTCCAGGGTTTTTCTCTACGTCGGGAAACGATTCGCGATAAGCGTCGCGAAAGCCGGCTTTCAAAAGCATCCTTGATGCAGGGCTGTTACCGCCATCTGTGTGAGGCACGGCATTAAAGTCGCCAGCGAAAAGAACCGGGATGTTTTTCGATTGTGAAAATTTTGATTCGTGAAACGCAAATACATCTTTGAAATTGTTCATGCCATACCAATTCGACATGGCGTGAACTTTCTGTGTCTCACTAATCGCAACGCGTGCAGCCACATTCATGAAAGGAGAATTCGGAGGTACAGTGATCTCTTCAATCGGATAGCGACTCAACACGGAGATGTTCGCACCTTGATTGAGATAATCCCAGTCCACTGTTGTCGCGAAATAGTAGCCTAAATCGGCGGCAATAAAATCTCCAGACGAATAGGTCTCCTGCATCATCACGATATCAATGTTCTCACGTCGAATAATTTCAGCAATTAACTCGCGAGAATCCCAGCCATCTTCTTCGATGGTCTCATGCTTACCGCCATGGTGGATATTGAACGCAGCCGCGATCAGCTTTTTCAGATTCTTCTTCACAGGCGGGGTCGCTACCTGAAAATGTTCGGCATACCGATTCTGGATTTCGCCCGCATCGAGAACTCGTTGCATGACAGATAGCTCATCAATATCAAAATCTGGCCGAGACAAACGCTCGTTGGCCGAGAATTCGTATGCTTTTGCCTGATTGATTTCAATCCGGCCGTCGACCAGTCGATAAAGCTTCAACAACGGCGCGACTTGCATGAAATCTGCTACTTGGTGAACCGTGTACGGATTCCTGGAGAGTCGACGAACCAAATTCTTGATCGTGTCCAGTTCTTCCTTTGGCGACTTGGCAAACGAATCTGTATTTTCGAATTTGGCCTTCATAAGTTTTTCTGCACCGATGACCAGATCCATTAGCTCATCAGGCTGAACATCGCCAATCCCTAAACCGTTGAAGCGATCAACCAGCTTTTGCAAGTCCTCGGCACCTTGTTTGACAAGCGGAAGGATTGTCTTGGTGTCTCCCGGCTCACCTGCCCAGCCAATCGTCAAGGGATGGTCATTTGAAAAGTCAAAGCCATCCTTGTCGGCGATGTTGTAGGTCACCCAATTGGCGCCATCAAAATAGAGCCTGATTAGCGAAGCGGAGCCGTCGTACGTCATTGCCAGCTGGTGCCAACGGCCATCATTGATGGGCATATGTTGACCATTGTCTCGTTCGTAAGTCAGTCGCCTTGTTCCCGATCCAATATTCCAGGCCCACGTACCATCGGACACGCAAAACGCCCACCCCTTTTGTTTGTGCGACGCAAGACTGTTGTCGAGGATGTCCTTTTTGGAAAGGACAACAAAGCGGTTGGATTCGTTGGTCGTCGTGCGAACCCAAAACTCGATCGAAAAATCGTCTCCCGTATTCAGCTTCAAGTTTTCCTCCAGCCGAACTGTCGCCAACGGAGGCAACTCTCGACTGCCGATCGTCAACGATTTTTGCACCAGCCCGGATGCGAAGAGCGTCTGTTTGTCTTCTTTCTCAGCCAACGAGTGTTGAATAGCGTCGTCAATCTTTCCATCGAATGCAGCGTGAATTTCCTGGTCACGTCCGTCCAGTTTTTCCGCGCACGAGACAAGGGGTTTTGTCAAAGCACTGTGGAACAAAACGATCAAAAAGTACATTGATGTCTGAATCAACAGGCTTTGATTTTTCACGAACAATTTCCTTACTAAAAGGACTAAGTTGGACAAGCAATTTGCTTTAAAAGCTGATGGCAAAAATACCACGATTTACATTCCGGAAGTGCGCGTAATTGCGCATTTGGCAGACAATCAAGCTCAATCTACTCCAACGGCGGAAACGGTCAGTTAATTTCGCAATTAACCGGCATTCACCAAAAAACTTGATCTTGCAAATTGAACAGAATTTGAGAAACGAATGACATTGGCAACGCAAGCAATTCAAGACGTTGATTTTGAGATCTATGGTCGAAGATATCGCCCTCCAGGCAAGCCGCCAATCGTTGTGATTTGCATTGACGGATGCGCAGGTGAATAGCACAAACACAGGTTGGAAGCCTATGCCACAAAAAAAACGCCAGAGCATTGCTGCGCTGGCGTTCGAATTTAAAAACTGACAGGGCCGAGCTACTTGCTGGCTTCGTCTTTTTCATCAGCGGTCAGTTCTTTCAAGAATTTCTTGAGGTCACCGACAGTTGCAGGATCACAAAGCTCAACAGCTTTCGTCTGTGCTTTGATCGCAGCAGCCTTGTTACCAAGCAAGTGATGCAAGTGGGCAACGGTGTCTAACAAGAAAGCTTTGTCCTCACCAGCGTTTTCGACTTGGCCTTGGGCAACCTTCAGAGCAGCGGCAGTCACGGCCTTGTCCTCGAAAGTTCCGTCTTCTGCCATTTCGTAGATCATCCAAGCGATTTCGTTTGCACTCTGCGAATCGAAATCGTCACGGCCGAGCAACACCATCGCTTGTTTGGCGGCTTCGTCAGCAAATTCTTTGTTTTGCAGCAACACTTGAAACTTGATGTCGTTGTATCGAACGACCATGGCTTTGTTCTTTGCACCTTCGATCGCTTCATCCAACAAATCAACTGCTTCCTTTGTTTTGCCAGCTCGTACAAGCCGAGAAAGCTTCGCCATCATTTTTTCGGCTTCCCGCTCTGCTTCAAACTCGGCCTTTGCTGCTTGCAAGTCCCATTCGCCGGAAACAATTTTCTCGAGTGGCTCATCCATCGACATTGGGTGACCAATCCATTCGACTTGCCCTTTTTTACCAACGATGAATGCGGTGGGAATGCCATTCTGGCCAGCAGCTTTCATATAGTCGTTGTTGACGGAGCGGTCAGGGTCGGTCGTCAGACAATAAACGCTGGTCAGGTCGCGATAAGTCTTTTCGTCTTCACCGCGGACTTTGCGATCCAAAAATTTCTCAACGGTTTCCAAGTCTTCGTCAGAAACGCTGATCACTTGAACGCCACGTCGAGCATACTTTTCTTGAGTCTCTGCGATGTGAGGCATTGAAGAGATGCATGGACCGCACCATGTAGCCCAAAATTCAACGATATAGACTTTGCCGTCTTCGAATTCGCCCGTCTTGGAAAAGTGCCCATTGCCATCTTGAACCCAATGTTCAATATCAAGTGCAGGAGCCTTGGATCCAATTCCTAGCGACTTGTCTTTCTTCTTTGCCTTCTTGGCTTTCTTGGCAGCTGAATCAGCAGCCTTCGCTTTCTTGTCCGCATCAGCGTCTTGGGCAGATACGGGCGACACAAAGCAAACGGTCATGATTGCCAGCATCGCGGCTGGGAGGAATTTTCGCATGGGGGTAGTTTCCTGTTGGGGAAAGTAGTGTTGAAGAAGCTTTCAAGCGAAGCAGTGTATATCTAGGTCAATCAATTTACGACAACCCAATACTTGTTTTGAGAACGAGTTAAGGCAATCGATATTCAACTTTCGCCTGTTTGCATGCAAATAAGCTGGAAAGCTGAGAGAATTGGATTTCACTAGGTGCACAAAAGATTAGCGGCACAGGGTCAACCCTGTGCCGCTACTGGATGAGAACTGATGAGGCTACTTTGCCGTGTTTTTCATCACGGCAATCTCACATTTCTAGAACAAGTTTGATCCGATCTCTAGCAGAGCTGCGTCGACGGCTTCATCGCGATCAAAGTCATCTCGCAGCAGTGCCGACCCAACCAATTCGCCTTCGATCAGTTGTGCGTTCAGTGCGTTGATCGTTTGAACTGCGTCCAAACCGGTTACGTTGCCATCGCCACTGACATCAACGAACCCGGTGAAAGCATTTAGCTCGGTCGTGACCGGCCCAACACCATCGCTATTCAAGTGGTTGATGATCAGCAGAACGTCACGCGGTGTGACAACACCGTTGACATCAACATCGAACGGGTTGAACGAGTTGCGGAACGGCGTATCACCTACCTCGACGGTCAAGTCAAACGAAAGACTGTTGAACAGGTTTGGAGGCCCAAGTTCAAATGCGTGAATCGTCAACACAGATGATCCAATCTCATTCGGCGTTGGCAGACCCGAAAGTGTTCGGGTTTCAGGGTCCCATTCCAACCATGATGGCAGAACGCCATTTTCGTCAAAGACTACCAACTCGAATTGCCGATTCTCTGGATCGATGATCGAATCGTCTGGGAACGTGTACAAGAACGGAACACCACTTGCTCCGACCGGGATCGCAATCTGCGTGGTATCAAAGAACGGCTGTTCGTTTACATCGTTGATCAAGACAACCGTCGACTCAACAACAACTGCTCCTCCCTCATCGGTCAAACGCAAATCCAGTGTGAAGTGGTCTTCCGGCAACGCCTCTGCGTCCAGTGGCTGGTCACCGAGTGTCAAAACGTGGGTAATTGGATCCAGCTCAAATACTCCTAAGCCAGTTCCGCCGACGATTACTACTTCGACAGTTTGATTGACATCAGGATCACTGACGCGAATCGTACCAATCTCGGCACCTGGAGGCGTTGCCTCAGAAACAGCTAGTCGTTCCTGAACCAATGAAGGCGCGTCGTTGCCATCCAGGACGTTGATCTGGAAGTCAAAAATCCCTGTTGCAGCTTGTCCGTTGTTGTCCGAGACCGAGAACTGAAGCTCGTAACTGTTGATCGTCTCAAAGTCGATGTCCGCTCCGGCAGCGACAGTTAGCTGCAAAGTTGCTGGGGCAAAGTCAAATAGATCTGCAGACTCCGATGGCAGTAAAGCAACCGTCGAATCCTGTGGCCGCCCTTCCGGGTCATCCAGCGTCAAAGTTGAAACCAGAGTTCCTGGGGCAGCGTTTTCCAGCAGGTCAACAGCGGTCACAGCCAAGCTTGCAGGTTCATCCACATCAACCACGGTGATGGTAACCTCCTGTCGATCGCTAAGCGGCGGAGAACCACTGTCAAACACGATTAGCTCAAGCGTCAATGAGCTCTGAGTTTCAAAGTCCAATTCGGCCGACGGAAGCAGGATGAGTGATCCGCTGGGGGTGACATTGAATACCGACGCCCCAGTGCCGCCCAAGATTACGAACTGATGGTCCTGGGTAGAGTCCTGGTCAAATATAACAATTCGCCCAACAACACCCGTGTCGTCTTCAGGAACCGACACTGCCGAGGTAGCAATATTCGGCGCGTCATTTGAATCGAGGATCGTGATTTGCTGGTCGATCACCTGGAATAGAGAAGGGCTTCCATTGTCGGTGACTTCAATTTCAACATTGATGAGCGCTGACGATTCGAAGTCGATCGCACTGTTATCAGCAATGCTTAAAATTCCATTTGTTGAATCGATTTCAACCGTGCCAACACCCGTCCCGCCAATGATCTCGAACAGCAACGTCTGGCCTTGGCTTGTATCTGGGTCCGACGCAACGACTTGACCAATCGCTGTACCTACCTCCACATCTTCGGGAATCGAAATCGGAACAGCGCTGACCAGTGGTGTTTCATTCTCATCGACCAACGTGATTTCGACGGTGGAAACTGTCACCGCGCCAAGTACATCGACGATCGAAATGTCCAAATTGATCTCAGGCGTTGCTTCGAAGTCCAGCACAGCGTCGGGGCCAACTGCCAGATCGCCTGTAGCACTGTCGATCGTGATTCCAAAGCTTTCACTATTCAGGATCGAAAACACAACAGGCCCACCTGTATCGAATCCTGGTACGACTCCTATCGCCGTGCCCTCAGCCGAGTTCTCCGGGATCTCTATCTGCAAGTCGTTCGATACTGGCGCGACGTTCGGACCAATGACAAAGTTTTCAAAGGTTTCAACAAGGATTGGTACTGGTTGGGCTCCTACCAATGGATCGTTGGCAGGGTCGTTCAAGTAACGCACCGTGTAGTCGTTCGGCAGCAGATGCGTTAGTTCAAAGAACCCGTTTTCGTCGGTCAGTGTAGCCTGTTCAAATTGACCAAATGTGAATCTATCGAATTGGCCTTCTGATGACGAATTGACCGCAGCGCCATTTCCATCAACGACTGACTCATTGGAGTAGGCAATCGCATAAGCAATCGTGTCGAAGCCAATTTCGATCGTCAGAGTCTGGCGAGCAACACCCGCTAACGGACTGCTCTGTACGGTTTGCAAAAGAGTGTCTTCCGCGTCGTAGACTTCCAGCACGCCGAACAGCGGTTCCAAGGTTGCGTTGGCTATCGCGTCGATTGAAACTTGGTTCACTGGTCGATAAAAGTCTGCCCGAAACCTATTACTCTCATTGAAATACGCCGTGTCGCCGTGGGCAAAGACTTGGTTCAGCGTTCCATTTTCGGATTGCAGTTCTGAGTTAATCTCTATGTCCAACACAGAGTTGTCGTCACCTGCGGTACTGAGCGTGACACCAGGATAAAAATTGGTGATGACATCACCTGCCACAGCATCGTTCGGTTCGACCAGGTTCGCCAAGTTGTCAATGAACCCATTGTTGTTGCTGTCAGCAAAGGCAACGACTCCAGCAGCAGGAGCAGGAGCATCCGGAGGCGCTTGCATCTGAACGGTTCCACGTACACCACCGACAAAGTTACTGCTGCCTATGTGGTCCAACTGTCGTGAGTTGAACGCGAGTTGCGAAGGCGTACCCTCTGTTCCGCCCGTAAACGCAGCAATATTGATCGAAGGCGTTAGCGATGGTTCAACGGAAAGGTGCAGCGTGTAGATGCCATTGACAGGAATCGTATCGCCGGTGATTCCACCGACTTCGCCCACTGACGCAGCCCCGGCAACCCCGACGACATACGTGCCAGCAATCAATTCTGTAGCAATGCGTGGATTCTCGTCCTGGGTATCACCTGGCTCCGCATCGTCGTCACTGGACTGCAGCAGATTACCGTCGATGTCATACAGATGGAGCGCCGCATCGAAACTGGTTGTGTCGATGTCCAGAATCACATTCGAGGTTGGTGTAACAATATCAAACCGGAAGTACTCGAAGATTCCACCAGCCGATGGCAAGCTAACAATCGTGAGGTGTGGATTGACCGTACTGTTTGTGATCAACGGATTGTTTTCAAGACTATACGTGGCACCCACGAGGTCTTGTGCCGTCTCGAATGTGTCGATCCCTGCTTGAGGAAACACAGGGTTGTTCGGTCCGATATTGATCAGTGAAGTTGAAACTTCCGTTTGTTCAACCGTACCGGCAACCCAATCATTTTCAGATGATCCCACTGAATCACCAACGCGGGCGACATAACCAAAGCCGTCAAAGGTGACGACTGAGCTGTCTTCTGGTGCTACGAATGTCTCAGGCACTTCAGCGAGCGATGGATCATCAATGAAGACGGTGTCACCGTAAGCCTGATTTGAACCGCCAAGCGATGGGTGCACGGAAACTGAATCAAAGACTTGCCACTGATCCGATATGGCGACATCAATCAGGCCATCACCATCGGCGTCAATGTCGTCACCCACCAACGGCGGCACGCTTGACTCAATCAAGAAATATGTCTGCGCCCCGGTTGGCAAAACATCAAGCGCTGCATTGTTATCAGAGAAAATGTCGCCTGGCAGTCCACCGAAACCAACTTCGGTCGATTCCAAAACAGTCGCACTCGGATCAAACTGATATGGATGGTCTTGCTGCAGCAGTGCCAGGAATCCGCCTGTGCCTAATTGCTGATTACTCAGATCAATGACGACTTCGATTTCGCCGCTACTGGCATTTTCGTCGTTGACGACGGCCAGGTAAGTGTTTGGTCCAACCAATGCACCGGCATCACCGCGAATCTCTACATACTGCTCTGTGTTGTCATCACCAGCGAGCGATGAAATCAACACCTCGTTGATGAACAAACCACCCAAGGCAGGCGCTATGCCGACACTAATCTCTAAATCTTCGATTCCGAACGCTGGCAACGTGATGTCATCAGTGGGCCCAACAGATATCCGCTGTGGCAATTCACCTGATGCAGTGAAATCCAGCGACAACGCGGCAACGCCTTCCGATGCACTAAAGCCCGCGGTAGTCACCGCTCCCGTTGCAGGGTCGACCGACAACAGGGAAGTCTGAGCTGCGTCGGCACTGTCGAACAAGATGAATTGGCCGTCCACAAACGACAGTGAATCGCTATCGATCGCAGCCGTCGCGACGGTTCGCGAGACTTCGTTGCCGCCAGCATCGATTGCGACAAACTCATCATCAGCATTGTCAAACGCAATCAAATTTCCATTGACTGAATCAAAACTCAGCGCACTAACATCATCCAGTCCTGTCACGCCAGGACCAATTTGTGTGACCGCTCCGGTTGCTGCGTCGATGCCATGCAAACGGGTAAGTTGTGAGAATCCACCGTCTGCGCCGAGTGCAAAGATGAGGTCGTTCTGAGCATCGTATGACAACCCGCCAACCAAATCGACTGGCGAAATGGCCAACTCAGATTCCTGGCCGGTCAACGGATCGATTGAAAAGATCGTATCAGTGGCTTCATTCAAACCTACCAAGGCACCTGAGTTGGTACGCACCAACGCCGTGATCAAATCGTTCTGCGGAAGCCCAACGGCAAACACATCGCCTTGCTCGGAGATCTCGAACAGCTCCGAATTTCCAGTTCCGTCGGACGCTTGTCGCGTGCCAATGAATGCACCAGGTGCGACTTGCGTTTGCAAGGCATCCAGATCCAACCGCACTGTGTTGGTTCCTGCTGGCACGTTGTTGATGGTGTACTGACCATTGCTGTCGGTGGTTGCAAAAGCTTCTCCTGCATCCCGCTGGCCATTCTGGTCCAGATCGACGTACACGGTCGCGTTTGACGTGAGCACATCGGTTGGGTCTCGCACCCCGTTGCTGTTCAAGTCAGTCCAGACTTCGCCCGTCACTGAGGCCAAGAGTTGGCGTGGTTCTAAGAACTCTAAGAGACGACGTCGTTTAAGTTTGCGACGATTTCTTCGAGGTGCTGATCGAGTCATGAGCGAGGCAATGATGGCGTGATGAACAAGGGAAGGATTGCAATAAGTCCCAAGAAAATAGGTGTTACAGGATAAATATGGAACCTGAAAGTAACAACTGAATTCGTTGGGAAACATCAGAAGTCAGTGTGAAATTGGAGCGCAGCTAGCGCTTCAGAATTCCCCACATTCCCGCAATTTTACACTAATAATCGGAATTATCCGCACCATCGTTCACCCGGTTGGTCGCAAAGGCACACAAGAACCCGGCGATTCGTTCGTGTTTAAGGCGTTTTCACGTACTTAGCGGTGCAATCGCGTTTTACCGTCCACAAACAGATTCCTGGCGTAAGTTTGATTGGTTGTTTTTACCAATTCAGATTTTGGAATATCGCTTTGAAGTCAGGTTCCGGGTTCTCACTATTCGAAATGATCGCGGTGTTGCTGGTCCTCGGCATCATCAGCGCTGTCGCTGCGCCGCGCTTCGCGGGAGCCTGGGTTCACAGCAAACAGGTAACACTCGCCAATCAGCTGGCTTCGCAAATTGACTATGCGCGTCGGCACGCTATGAATACCGGCAGGAATGCCATTTTGAAAATCGACGAAGCTGCTGATTCACTACGTGTCAATGTACCCCGACCAGGCAGGATCGAAAATGCGGTCTTGATCAACATCAAGGAGGAATACGATTCGTCGTTCGAGCTGACAGCGAATTTTGACGGAGCGCGACAGGTTCAGTTTGATTTCGAGGGCACCCCCATCGTCGATGCTGCTCCGCTGTTAGAGGGAGTCATTTCCGTCAGCTCTGGCTCGACTGTGTATGAGATTCATATCGCACCTGGCACTGGCAAGACCACCATCGTAAAAGCGGAGTCTAGGTCCTGATGCTGAACAGGAAATCGAAACAAAGCGGATTCACGCTTCTGGAAATGACCACCGCGCTAGCTGGTGCGTCAGTATTGATCGTTGGGCTTGCATCCACGATCGTGATTTCGTCACAGTTGATAACCAACAGTCGGAACAACGATCAATTTTGGCGCGATCGAGAAATTGCGGACCGAATCGAAACGGACCTCAGGTACTGCAAATCGGTATCTACCACCGGTTCCAGGTTCTTGATTGAGCGTCCTGTTGGCATCAGTGCCGATCAGTCGCTGGAATATACTTCTGACTTCGGTGGACTGACTCGTCGCGTCGATAGCGGTGCGGCCATCCCGCTGGATCCCGAAGCCCCATCGCTCGACTTTAGCGTTGATGGATTTACTGCTCCGACAACCTGGGTTGAACCAGCGCCCGTCAGAGTTCACTCTGTGCGAACCGCCGGAACAGACTTTGCCAGCGATAACCTCACAGTGGCTCACCCAATAGGAATGGTCAGCGGTGATTTGCTAATCCTCGGTGTTGCTAGCAAGGGCGAGGCCTTCATAGCAGTTCCAGGCTGGAACCTCGCTGGAACGACACAAACCAACGGGCTGAAGCTATCGTTCTATTACCAGCATTGGTCTGCCCCGTTGCCGGAACCAACCATTTGGGTATTCCCCAAAGCGAACATCGCAGCGATCAATATCGGCACTCAGGGCGCCAGGCACTCTTTTCCTCTGGCTGACAGCGCGAGTGGAATTGGGTTCGCGTCTGCCGGCATCCCAAGTACTCATGCAGTGCCGCTTGGCGACGCTTCCAGCCAGCAGCAACTGAACTTACAGCTGACAGGTGCGAGCGGAGCACCCTGGCCTGATTCGCTGGGACTACAAGGTTTTGTTGACGTTGCCCAGCAGGCCGGTTCGCTTGGCGACCCAAACGAAATCTCGATTGCGGTTACTGCCCGAAACGGTCCCTTGCCAGAGCTAACGGGATCGCCCACTGCCATCCACTTGCACAGCGGATCATGGGCTCAAACGGGGATCATCCTGGGGGCAACGCAATGAGCCACTATCAGCGATCCAAGCGAAAGGGAATATCGCTAATGGAAATCATCGTGTCTACAACTCTCGTGGCGATCTTGCTTGTCGCGTCGCTGCGGTCGGCTGGCGATCTGATGCAACGACAAAGCGAAGACACTGAGGCTTTGACGGGAACTGAGCTACTGTCGTTCATTCTGGATGAGGTGTCTTCGCAACCGTTTTCAGATCCCGACGACAATGCAGTGTTTGGCCGCGAAGACAATGAGACAGAAACGGCACGAACGTCCTATGACGATGTTGATGACTACCATGGTTTGGTGCTGTCCCCGATTACTTTTCGCGATGGCAGAATCGCGTCTCAGTATGCTGGCTGGAGCGTTTCGATTGACGTCCAACAAGGCGTATCCAGCGGTCTCAGCTATCGCCAGATCACCGCGGACGAATCCCCTACTCTGCTGTTCATTAACGCAACCTACACGTCGCCAACGGGTGGCCAAAGAACAGCGTTTACGCTGGTTTCCAACGTTCCCAGCGGAGTCAACCGCCGCACTTCCTTTGAGCGGTATCGTAGCCTGCAACTGACATTTGCGGATCGAAACATTTCAGTTGTCGCGCCACTGCGGAACCATCCCAGTAATATTGTCGGAGCGCCAGAGGCTTTGGAAGAAGACGCGCAAGGTGGCCTGGTAGGAGAGTCTGGAGCAGCAAATGCGAACTAGCTGCAATACAATGCCAAAGCAACGTACTGGATACGTTTACATCGCTGTGCTATTTACTTCGTTGATCGTGGCAGTAGCCGTTGCCGGAGCTCTGTCGCTATCAACCCTGGAAGAACGAACCAAGTTCGACCGAATCAACCGCATGCGTGCAATGCGGATTGCTGAAGGAGCCTGCCACCTGATTGCTGCACACCTGAACGAAAATACAAATTGGCGCAACGAGCACACGAACGAAACCTACACAAAATGGTTGCCCGCTAACGCACCAGGCCAACTTGGGGACTCGCGATTCAGGTACCTGCTGCGAGACCCAGACGGCAGTCTTAGTGATGATGATTCGGACACCGTCGAATTGATCGTGCACCTCCAAGTCGATGAGAGTGAATTCGCACTTGCGGTCTCGCTCAAGCCCAGTCGCGCCGCGTCCAATGTCTTGGAATACGGGATCACGGCGTTCGACGATATTGAACTGGAAGTAAACGCGATCGTTTCGTCCGATCGGCCAGTTCAGGTTGGAGATGACTGCACGTCGATCACGAGTGGAATCTTGACGGCGCCGACCGTGGAGCTCAACGGAACCCAAGGCTTTACCATCCGAGCCGATATCGCGCCCGCCAACTTAGCCTCCCTCACACAAGATGTTATCGCTGAATACGAGAACCTAGGAACAGAGATCAGCATTTTGAGTCTGCCTGTAAACGCCCAAAACAAACGCCTCATCCAAAACAGCGTTCTGTCACCGGCGATCAATCCATTCTCAAGTCCTAATGCGGACGGAATCTACTGGATCGACGCAAAGAACCAGGTTATCAGAATCGACAATTGTCACTTCAATGCCACGCTCGCGATTCGAAACGCGGCCCGCATCGAAATCGGTGGCGGCATGGTCTGGCACTACCCAAAAGCTCCTGACGCCATCTTGGTCACAAACTCATTCATCCAAGTACAGGGACTAACCCGAACCCTCAGCGAGCCTGACCAGATCCAAAACTTCAATCCGCCCGGATCCGCTTACCGCGAAGTATCCGACCTGGACCTTAGCGACGAATACCCCCAGCAATTCACGGGGATTATCTATACGACCAACAACATCAATATTCACGCGTTGGCATCCGGCGGCATGATGCGCGTGGTTGGTAACCTGATCTCCAGCGACCTGCGGCTCTTCAATAGTGGCCTTTCAGTCCAAAGCCTGGAGATAGATCCCGAATCAACTCCGATTGGGTTTATTGACTTGCAACCCATGGAGTTCGTTCATGGTTCTTGGAAGCAGGTTCCTACACCATCTAACTAGAAAGACCATCCAAATCCCGCGAGCCTTTTCGGCTGCACGGTTCGCTGGCGTAAGGAAAAAGCAGAATTTGGTCGCGATTAGATATCGCAAACTGCTCTCTTTGCCCAGTTTCTTGTGAAACCAGTCTTGTTTCACCTGGAACATATCCCCTAACCTCCGACTCAATCGAGTTGCGTTCTGCTCAGGAGCATGGAAGTAGGTTGTGGGAAGGATTCTCTGCGTGGTAAATCAGAAAGGAGGCGTTGGCAAAACAACCACCGCCGTCAATCTGTGTGCGGCCCTCGCGTTAAGCGGGCAGCGAACACTACTGCTGGATATGGATCCACAATGCAATGCAACGACATCGTTGGGTTGCGAACCAACCGACGGACATGCTCTGGTAAGTGATCAATCGCTACAAGAGTCGATTGCCAAAACATCAGTAGATGGATTGACAATCGTCCCAGGTAGCCGCACTTTCCAAGACGTTGACCGTTTGGCAACAGCCACCGAGGCTGATTCCGTTCGCGTCAACATGCACCTCGATTCGATTATCGATCACTACGATTTCGTATTGATTGATTGCCCACCAAGTGTTGGTCCGTTGACGCAGACCGCGTTGGCTGCCAGCACCGAAGTACTCATGCCAATCCAGTGTGAATACTTTGCGATGGAGGGTTTGACCCAACTGATCCAAACAATAAAGAAAGTAATCGTGTCCACGGACGGACGGCTTACTTTTGGCGGAATCTTGCTAACGATGTACGATCCGCATTTGGAACTGACACACGAGGTTGACGAAGAAGTCCGAGATTTCTTTGGTGACATCGTTTTTGACAGCGTCGTGCCTCGGGACGTTTCGCTTAGCGAAGCCCCCAGTCATGGCCAAAGCGTTTTTCAATACGCTCCACGATCGCGTGGCGCGTTCGCCTACACTCAGCTGTGCATGGAGGTGCTCCAGCGTGACTAGCACTACTGTAAAAGATCGCCGTTTAGGAAAAGGACTTGCCGCCCTTCTAGGAACGCCTCTGGATGAGCACGGTAATCCGTTGCCAGAAAGCGAGGGTTCAGGCGTTCAAGCACTGGAACTTTCGGTTGATGAAATCGAAAACAACCCGTTCCAGCCCCGTCGCGAGTTCAACCCGGACGAGATTGCTTCACTTGCTGAAAGCATCAAAAACCATCAGCAATTGCAGCCGATCTTGGTGCGGATTGTCGATGGCCGTTACCAGCTGATCAGCGGTGAACGACGGCTACGAGCAACGATCCACGCTGGATTGCGGAAGATTCGCGCCGAGGTTCGCGAAGCCGACGACCGCTTGGTCGCAGAGCTTGCGATCATCGAAAACTTGCAACGAAAGGATCTGAATCCAATCGAAAAGGCGATGTCCTTTAAACGCTACATCACCGAGCACAAGTGTAAGCAAGAGGATCTGGCGCGACGATTGAGTATCGACCGGAGCACGATTGCAAACCTAATGCGGTTGCTGGAATTGCCCAAAGGAGTGCTGGATCTGTTGGTTGCCAATGAGATCAGTGCCGGACACGCACGAGCCCTGCTGCCGATCGGAGACGAAGAAATTCAAGTCCGTACCGGTAACAAGATTCGCGATGAACGATGGAGTGTACGTGCGACCGAGAGCTATGTATCGGATCTGTTGAAGGCAGAGGAAGATGCAGAGACCGGCCGAAAAGTGCTGAACGCGACTCGCCAAAAACGTCGCCAGATTTCACCGCAAGTCGAAGCCTTGCAGCAAGAAATGCGAATGCTTTTTGGTACCAAGGTTGAGATCAAGAGTTCGGCACGTAGCCGTGGCAAGATCACAATCCACTTCACCGACGCCGACGAGTTTGATCGATTGCGGTCTCTGCTTTGCGATTCGGCACAACCAGCTCGGCCCAATCTTCGGATCGCTGGCTAACGCTGATTGCGTCATTGCTTCACTCCTTCTGAGCCCGTTGGTTGGCTCATGAAGGAGGCACGTGGAGCGATGATGAAACGTTCTATTCCGACCGGCCTAACGCGGATATTCGATATATCCGGACACGCCTTGCCAGTCGCTGCTAGCAAAACAACGAGCGTTAATTCTCGCTCGCGCCAGGATGTTTTGGTTCCAAGATTTTGCACAGCAGCGCGCCAAACAGAGCGCCTGCGATTGGCGCTACGATGTAGATCCAAAGCTCAGATAGTGCTCCAGATTGGGAGTCCGCAAAGAGCGCTGGGCCCAAGCTTCTTGCAGGGTTCATTGACGCCTTGGTAAGTGGCCCCGCCACGAAAGCTTCCATGGCAATGGTTGCCCCGACTGCAATCGCGGCGGTCACCGATTCTTCTTTTGCTCCCGTCGAAACTCCGATCACAACGAACATCAGAATCGCTGTCATCGTGAACTCGACCGCAACCGCAGACCAAGCTGGCAGTATGGTGGTTGTCGCCCCCAGCGATCCAACTTCGTTTCCCATCACCGCCATGATCGCCAGCGCTCCCAAGCACGCACCAAAGAATTGCGACGCAACATACAAGCCGCAATCACGGACAGTCATTTTGCCCATGGCGGTGAAAGCAATGGTGACGGCGGGATTCATGTGCGCACCGCTGACTCGGCCGACCGCGAAGATCATCACCATGACAACCAAGCCCCAGACGATGGCGACGCCGACGTGTGTCAACGACGATTGACTGGCGTCGACAACCATCGCTCCGCAGCCAATTAAGATCAAGCAAAAGGTTGAGAACACTTCTGCGAGACAGCGTTGTTTGGTGGTATAAACTTCCACAATAGACCAGTTGAAGTTGCGATGCGAGAAAGCAAACTCTATCACCTGATAGCGAGCTAGAAAACCATTAAGTTCAAAGACGCAAATTCTTCACCGTTACTTAACACAAAAATTTACATTCCAAGGACCATCGATTGTCTGACAACACACGCCTATTGATCGATTGGTTGTTGGCTGCTGCCGAGGTTGGTGCGTCTGATTTGCATATCGTCGCCGAGCATCGGCCCACGATTCGCTTGAACGGTTTCTTGCAGGACCACTCGGCTGAAACCGTTGCGAGTGAGCACATGGCGGCGCTGCTGAAATCAATTTGCCCGCCAGACCGGTGGAGTGAATTCTTGAACAACAAGAATCTAGACTTCGCACCGGTCATTGATATCGATGGCCAGTTGCAGACCCATCTGGGCAGCGGGCGAAACCCAGAGGAGTGTCGCCGATTTCGCGCCAACTACTTTTGCGCAGAAGGCAAAATGGGTGCCTGCTTTCGGGTCATTCCCAGCACAGTGCCGGACCTGAGCTGGGCAGGTTTTCCCCAAGGACTTGCCGATCGATTGCTGGGGATTCGCAATGGACTTATTCTGTTCACCGGCGTGACAGGCTCCGGCAAATCAACTTCGCTAGCAATGATGATCCGTAGGCTGATCAAAGAAGGCGGTCGCCGGATCATCACGATCGAGGATCCCATCGAGTACTCGTTTTCTAGCGACAATGATTCGTTGATTACACAGCGAGAAGTCGGGCTGGATGTACAGTCGTTCTCGGACGGCCTGAAGTACGGGCTACGGCAAGACCCAGATGTCATGTTGGTTGGCGAAATTCGCGATCGCGAAACAGCAGCGTTCGCGTTGAGTGCAGCTGAGACAGGGCATCTGATTTTTTCAACGATGCACACCCGTGACGCCAAAGGCGCAGTCAGCCGACTCGCGGATTTGTTTCCGCAAAGCAACCAGCATGAAATCCGTTCTCAGTTGGCACTCAGCCTGAGAGCAGTGATCAGCCAGCATCTTTTGCCAAGCAGCATTCTGGGTGAAAAGCGCGAGCTAGCGCTTGAAGTGATGTTCAACACATCGCCGATATCAGCAGCGATTCGAATGGGAAAAGTCGAATCGATCGACAACAATATCCAAACGGGCAAAGCCGACGGAATGTACTTGATGGACGATTCAATCGGACGTTTACTTCGAGACGGCCGCATCAATCGAGAAACTGCAGAACGCTTCGTTTCCGACAAGCGAAATTTATAGACAGCCACAGTAGGCCCTATCCAGAAAACCTTTGCATGCCGGAATTTCGTTCGATCGTTGTTAAGTCATTACACTGTGCAGCGTTTTGAAATGGATTGGTTTGCGCAGCTACGGCACTGCTCATCAGCCAGAAAACCAGCTGCGAAGCAGCGACAGCATATAGCCCCATGCGTTAGC
>CAYNNP010000144.1:0-16835 GCA_964398215.1 uncultured Pirellulaceae bacterium
GGTTATTGATGTACGGTCTTCACAATATCGGGGCTCATTTGGCGGCTGGTGAAGACGTGGAAATAGCCGCCTCCTCCGATGATGATGCCTGTGGGCTCGCAGATGCTCGGATCGTTTTCGTCTCGGCGCGGCCAGTCTTCTTTGGTCATCCAACGTCGGTAACTGCTGCCATCGAATTCGTGATCTGCGATGGACAATAGATGCTCCATCGGCTGCCCCGATACTTCGCAAGGTGGATAGTAGGGGTCCTGAGCGAAGTCTGGATAACCACCAATCTTGCACCCTGGGGCGATGGGTTGATAGTCGACCGGTTCCAATGACTCGGTTTCGAGTTGTTCAATGATCTCATACGCGTCGCTTGAGGTGTCGAATTCTACGATTCGTTCAGGATTGAGCTCACACTCGTAGGGAACCAGCATTTCGTTTTCGCTGTTGACGATGTCCAGCAAGTCCAGTGGCTGGGCTACGACATCGATATCCTGACTCGCCCGCCAGAAGACTTCCGCTACCGGGCCCCAATCAAAGTCGTCATGGCGTTCCGGACACCACAATAGCTGGAATACATCACGTCCTTTGGGAAAGTCCAATTCCGGAAAGTCGTGTTTAAGTAATTGCAAAATGGGAATCAATGCCCGACCATCGTGCTTGCACACTGGCCAAGCTTCTTCAGCTGGCCACAATATTCCACCGCCAAGACGGTCGACCAAATCGGTGGCTCCACCAATCTTGCTGACATGATTCGGAAGTGGCTCTTGGGCACGACGGGGATGAAGCCGCACGGCTGTCCGCGCTGTCTTTTGAAACGCTTCAATCGTGGTAAAGTCCAATGTGTGTCCGCGGGAATGAAACCGTGAGGGCGGAAAGTCCAGCTTCAGCGGCGCGATACGAGTAATGGATAATGTCGTGGTGTCGCGAACTGATGTGTCTGTCCGGCTTTCCATAGCACGAACACGCAGTGAACCATCCTCTCCGAAGATTAACAACTTGTCTTTGCGCAACGCGACGCATCGAACATGGCAATCGGCGGCGACTTGTTGGTGCTCTTGACCGGTGTGAAGACTCATCAGCCCCACACCGTTAAATTGCTCCAACCCGGTTCGCGCATAGATCAGTGTGTTTTCGTTTTCGTTGACGACAATCCCGGCATCGCACCAGGCGCTTGGGAACACGATCCGTCTCACACGGTCGCCTGTCTTTGGATTCCACAGGTGCAGGGCTTTTTGCGCATCAGATGTATATAGAAGCCCTGTTGTAGAGCCGAATTCTATTCCGCCGTTGGCAACCGGATATTCTTTGTGCCAAACTTCGGTTTGACTGTCTGAATCGAGGATCTTTAGTCGCGATTGGTATCGAAGAGCGATCCAGCGACCACATTGCGATTGACGAAGTGTGTGTACATATTGCGACGGAGACAAAGCATACTGCCAAAGACAAGCTTGTTGGTTGACGTCCCACATCTCCACGACATTACTTGCCGTCAATATGCGGTTGTTGTGATTTGACCAGCGCAAGCTCACTTGTGCGTCCGTCTCCCATTTGCCAACGGGAGTAGCGTCGTCAGTCTTCCAGAGTTGCAGCGAGTTATGCATCTTGCCACTCTGATGCTTCGATGTTGCTACAACCACCTGATTCGAGTTGGGCGAGAATGCCATCGCTCCTCGGACCGACAATTCACTCGTTAGATGTGAAAACCGATTGTCATAGGGGCTCCAAAGGTAGACGTGCGGATTGTTTTCATCGTCAGTCGTTTCGATTAAACAGAATCGTCCATCGGGAGAAACTTGTACATTTGAAACTTGATGCGCCCTCTCCAACGGAACCTGAAAGCAATGTTCTGTCGATGTTGACCACAAGCACTGGGATTCATCTGTCAATTTGGTGTTCTCCAAAACGCCTTTAGGCTCTGTAGGTCGGGGTGCCTAAGTAGCGAACGTCGGCAAACGGCTTGTTGTTTATTTGCGTGGCATATTTTACTGACGCTGGCGCTAGCCACGGGCCTGGAAGGGTTGCACGATAAGGCCCGCGGCTAGCGCCGTCGGCTCATTAAATCAACATGCCGTCAAGACTTTCGGCCGATTAAGACCAAGGTCGAAGTCTTGGGGGCTTTTTGATTTAAGCGTTTAACGATCGGCTGCGGCGTACTCTCGCGTGCGCCTACGGCTACCGGTTTAACGAAAGATGGCATGGCCGATATCGGCGCGCTGCTGGTCGGGCAGGAAGGAATGCCCAACCTACGAAGAATGCTTGAATGGGCGTTGCCCGCGATGTGCGGTCGCAACGCCGATTCAAACGGGTTACCTGCTCTTGCGGGTTAGACGTTGATTTCGAATCCCTTGCGGTTTTCGCGGGAAAGGAAACTGTTGGCTTGAGTATCGCCAACGATCTCTCGCTTGTTGGGGTCCCAGGTCAACGCTCGGCCAAGACGCATCGAAATGTTTGACAAGTGGCAGATTTCCAACATGCGGTTGTGAGTCCACACATCGGATATCGGTTGCTTTCGGCTGCGAATCGCATCGATAAAGTTGGCAGTGTGGTTTGCACTGACTTCACCGCCATAGACGTCAGTGATTGCTCCATCGGGCAGTGGGTTGTCGGCAAGTTCCTCAACAGGCTTGCCCACGATCTTGCCTCGATTGACAAAGAATCGCCCCTTCGTTCCCTCGAACAAAATGCCGTTGTCGCCTGCGCTTGTGATGATCATTTCGACGCCATTTGGCATGTCCGCTTTGATTGTGAATTTAGTCGCAGCGTTGTACTGATCATTGACGACTGGGTGACCGTCTTTGTATTCCACCGGCAATGTGTACTCGACCGGTGTGATTTTGCTTGGCCCAGTTTCACTGGCTCCCAGCGCCCAGCAAGCGATATCAACATGGTGTGCGCCCCAGTCAGTCAGCTTGCCGCCAGAGTACTCATGCCAGTTTCGGAATGAGTAGTGAGCATTGCTAAACATCGGCACACCGCCACCGTAGCCAACTCGCATTTTGGGCAAAGCACGATAAGTTGTTTTTGGAGCTGGTCCGAGCCACGTTTCATAGTCCAACCCGGCTGGCACTGGCGCCTCAGGGATCTTTGGAGATGGAATCATTTCATTGATGCCACACGTGACCTTCTTCACTGTACCGATGCGGCCGGCACGTACCAACGCGATGGCTTGCAAGAACCGCTGCGAGCACTCGGTGCGCTGCATTGTTCCGACTTGGAAAACACGGCCTGTTTCTTTGACTGCTTTTTCGATCAGCTTGCCTTCGGCGATTGTCAACGTCAGCGGTTTTTCGCAGTACACATCTTTGCCTGCGTGCATCGCTTCGATTGCAATCTTGGTATGCCAGTGATCTGGTGTTGCGATCATGACCGCATCGATGTCTTTGCGATCGAGGACTTTCCGGTAGTCACTGTATGAGTCTGGTTTTTTGCCTGTCGCTTTTTCAACTTTGCCAACATTGTCTTCCAAGACGTTTGAATCGACATCAGCAAGAGCGGCAAAGTCAGCGAACTTGAAAGACTTTTCGGTGATCGTCCAGCCCTGGTTGCGTAGCCCGATGGTTGCAAAGACGGGTCGCTCGTTGGCTGCGCCGAAAGCACGGTTGGCGGAAGGGATGATGATCGTCGCAGCGGAGGCAGCAGCTGTGCCTTGCAGAAAGCGACGGCGTGTTTGACGATTCGTTGACATCAGTAGTCCTGAAATGGAGTGTTTGTGAATTGGTCGCCTCTCATTATTCCAACAACGACTATGAAGGCAAAGTCAATTTGGCTGCGCAGGTGAAATTTGGAGGCAAACATCTCAATCTTCGGGAAAATTCGGGGGTTTGTGCTTTGCGTAGAACTTTGTGATATCCATGCCAGCGGTACGTTGCTCTTGTTCCATCAGCTGAATCCTCTGCTCCAACTGATCCACTTTTCTTTGCAGCGTCGGCAATAAGTTTCGGTTTGGATCCTCCGGCTTAGGCCGAGGGACTTCGGGATACCCAAGGTGGCGTTGCATTGCCGAAAACAAGAATAGCGGTTCTTTCTTTCGGTTGGCAAAAGCGATGCGGCCTTCTTTTTCGCCAAACAAAAATGGCCCTTTGCCGTCAAGTGAATTCCCAGATGCAACAAGCCGATTGCGGTAATGTTCGCTAGCCAAAAACAGCAAGTCTGCGAATTCAACCAGGCCAACCTGAGCGCGCAAATGCAAGATCCACTTGGACCATTCGGTATTGAACGAAGGATCCCGGCTGATCGCGGTCAGTCCCCTGTCGTAGCTCAGGCGATTGCGACACAGGACCTCGAACTGAAAGAAAAACAACGCTTGGCAAGTCGAACTTTGCA
Source organism: uncultured Pirellulaceae bacterium (assembly GCA_964398215.1). Classification (GTDB taxonomy): domain Bacteria; phylum Planctomycetota; class Planctomycetia; order Pirellulales; family Pirellulaceae; genus CAYNNP01. The sequence goes on from CAYNNP010000144.1 coordinate 4,312, forward strand.
ACCGGAAATTTGCTTCTGCCTCCAGTACTTGCAGGGCACCATCCATGGTGAACCGCCCCGTCTCCTGTTCGGACTCATCGACAAGATAAGACTGAAACGACGTGAAATAGTGCGGCAGCCCATACATCGCGGGAGCGAGCAGCCCTGAGTGCTTTACTTCCGTGGCTAGATAGTTGATCGCCATCGGTAACTTTGTGGTCGTTAGCAATTCGTGCTGCGACTGATCCAATAATTCTTGGATCGGCATTTGTTCGCCGATTCGTTGCCGGAGGAGCTTGAAGAGATAAGCTTGCTCTACGTACTCGTCTTGCGGCAAGTTGTTAACGTTATTCTCGGAGGTTTCCATCTCACTATCTTAGATGACCAGCGAATCAAATGCGATTGTCTGTTATCGGCCCGACACTGGGCAGTTTAACTGTTCCGCAATTCGACCAACTATTTGCTGTGCGCTTTGGACTCCCGTTTCCAACAGCGGAACACCCAGTGCGGCCCATGAACCGGCATACCAAATCCGCCGGTCCGTTTGACTGTGCATCTGTTTTAGTTCATGAATTGTTTGCTCCGTTTCATGGTCAACAATCGGGCGCTGGAGTCGTGCACTTGCGAGCACCTGTTGGGGCGCGACTTGCAAACCGACATCAATGGTTTGAAATACATCTTGGTCGAATCGTTGATCGCCATAAAAACGGTTCAGCCAAACGGTACATGCCGCCGCTTTATTGTCGGTCAGCATATTAAACGTTGACCAGTCAGTGCGGTTCACCGGCAACAGCGATTTGTCGCTGTGAACGTAGACACCAACATCTTGATAGCGGACGCGGTTTAGCAATTCGCGTTCAGCCAATTGACAAGAGTCGATCAGAGTCGCTGCGGTATTTGCCTGTGTGGCGACGATGACGTGATCAAAGAGTTCTTTTTCATCATCAAAGTCGACAACGACCTGATCATTCAGCGACGAAATCTGATGCACGTTTATTGACAATCGTGTATCGTCAATCGCGGCGGTCAAACGTTTGGCTACATCGCTGGTGCCATGTTTGGTTCGCAACAACTGGCCGCCTTGCAAAATACGATGGATCGCAGGCACCAATATCACGGCCGGGTACTGATCCAAAACTTCAAACGAACAAGTACAAACGGTTGATGACAGTAGCGGGTACAGAAAACGATCCAAGAACTGATCGCTTATTCCACCACGATTCAAATATTCTCGAAAAGTGCTTGTCGGTTTCTCGCGCGTTTGGCTAGAGATTAGCTGAAAGAAGCGTCGTGCTTGCAAGGCAAAAGCCCGCGTTTCTCGGCCTGCGGCAAGTCGCAAGATCGTTGCAAGGTCAAGCGTGGGCGACAGCTTCAACAAAGCGTCTGCTTCGTCGTTGATGCTGTAGGTTTGTGACGCATCAATGGGCACACATTCGACGCCGATCTGATCATACAAATTCGCGAGCGCTGGCCACTGACTGGCGTTGAACATTCTCGAGGGCACATCGACATTGGCGCCCTCGGTTTCACCGATTCGTAGGCCGTGGCTAGCGATGCCAAGAGTCGCCTGACTTTCAAACAAGGTCACCCGCCACCCATGTCGCTGAGCTGCGTGCGCTGCCGTTAAACCAGCGATGCCGCTTCCGATAACTGCAAGCTTGATTGGCATGAATGGATCTTTGCGGGACAAAATATCGGAGTAAAAACGGCAGCGAATTATTGCGCAGGGTCAATGCGGCGCTGTCTCATTAGCTGGACTGGCAGTGGTTACCTTATCGTCCCATCCCAAACCAGCGATAGTAGATACCTGCCAGACTCAGAACGCTTTGCGGGCAAGAGCGCCATGCAGTGCATTGTTTCGTTTAACCAGTAGCCGTAGGCGCACGCACGTGCCGGCTTAGATCGACGAACCCTTGGCGCGTTCCGCCGTGCGTTTTGCCAACTTTGCCGCTCACAAAACAAAAAACTCACAACCTCTTCGGTCTAACGGCCTCGCGCCGAGCGGCTTGGAATTGCACCAGAAATGGATGCCGTTGGCTGTGTTTGCGCCGATAATTCCCGTTACGACTCAGTTCCATCACGCCCCCTTACGCGGTTTTCGTTGGTTGCCGAAAATGGACCACCCCGCACAGCGATGAATTGTTCATCGCTGCAGCCCACGACGGCTATTTTTCAGGCAGAAAATGAAGCACGTAATCATCATTCCCGACGGCTGCGCCGATCAGCCGATAGACGCTCTTGGTGGCAAGACGCCTCTTCAGTCCGCTAACTTGCCCAACATGGATGCATTGGCGGCGCGCGGTGCAGTTGGGCTCGCAAATAATACGCCTGAACATTTTCCGGCTGGCAGCGAAGTCGCAAACCTGTGCTTGTTTGGTTACGATCCCAATGCCTGCTTTACTGGGCGAGCGCCGCTGGAGGCCGCTGCGCAAGGTATCGAGCTGGGGCCACATGACTGGGCTGTGCGGTGCAACCTAGTCACAGTCCAAGATCAAGTCATGGTGGACTTTACTGCTGACCATATCAGCACCGAAGAATCAACGCAGCTTTTGAAGAGTGCTCAAGAGGAAATTTTGGGCACATGCGAATTGGATTCTCGTTTGGAGTTTGTGCCTGGCGTTAGCTATCGCAATTTGTTGCTCTATCGCGGCGACGAAAACTTCGACGCACCGTTTACAAAAGACACACGATCTAGCGCGCCTCATGATTTGACGGACTTGTCAGTTAGTGACGAATTCCCGCGCGGACAAGGAAGCGATCTACTGGTCCGATTGATGACCGCAACAGAAGAACTGTTCGCGAATCATCCCGTTAACCAAAAGCGAATCAGCGACGGCAAGCGCCCAGCGACCAACGTTTGGCTATGGGGACTGGGCGGCGCACCAGCCATGGATCCTTTTCAGCAAAAGTATGGCGTTCGCGGCGCGATGATCACTGCCGTTGATCTGTTACGCGGCATCGCGGCACTCGCAGGGTGGCCCCGAATCGAAGTCGACGGAGCAACTGGGTACTTGGACACCAACTATGCAGGCAAGGGTAAAGCAGCGGTGGAGGCTTTGGATGAATACGATTTGGTATGTGTTCACATCGAAGCACCCGATGAGGCGTCACACGAAGGAAGGCATGACGAAAAGATCAAAGCACTGGAAGAGATCGACCGCCATGTTGTCGCCCCGTTGGTTGACGCTCTGAGCAAGTACGACGAGCATCGAATTCTGGTCACACCTGACCATCCAACATTCTGCAGCACCAAGAAACATGCACACGGAATGGTCCCGTTGGTCATCGCGGGAACTGGCATCGAGCCGGATTCGCAGGCAACTTATGATGAAGTCGCAGCCGAGGCCAGTGGCCAACGATTCGAGCAAGGCTGGGACTTGATGGACCATTTCGTAGGTCAGCAAACTTAGTGAAAATCGTTGACGGTTTTCGCGTCGAGCCATCAACAAAATACGACGCAAGACGCAACTTGTCAGCACATCCATACACAACCAGCAGAATCGACCAATGTCATTGATCGTTCAGAAATTTGGCGGCACGAGCGTTGCCGATGTAGAAAAAATTCGCGCGGCAGCCAGAAAAGCCATTCGAGCTCAACAGAAAGGACACCAAGTGGTCATGGTTGTTAGTGCGATGGGCAAAAACACTGACCAATTGTTAGCATTGTCGGCCGAAGTATCCGAGTCGCCGCCCGCCCGCGAGATGGACATGCTGCTCAGCACGGGCGAACAAGTCAGTGTCGCGCTCGTTGCCATGGCGATTGACGATTTAGGTTCGCAAGCGGTTAGCTTGACAGGTGGGCAAATTGGTATGCACACCGACAGTAGCTTTAGCAAAGCACGTATCCAGTCAATCTCCACTGATCGCATTCAACGGATTCTGGATGAAGGAAAAATCGTTGTTGCAGCGGGCTTCCAAGGCATTGATGATGACATGAACATCACAACATTGGGCCGCGGCGGTAGCGACACAACCGCTGTTGCATTGGCCGCAGTGTTGAACGCGGATGCTTGCGAGATTTATACAGACGTCGATGGTGTTTACACGACTGACCCGCGGCTGTTGCCCGAAGCACGGCGTGTTGACGTGATCAGCTATGACGAAATGCTGGAACTGGCCAGTCTGGGTGCTGGCGTTATGCACAACCGTAGCATTGAATTTGCAAAAAAGTTTGGCGTCCCGATTCACGTCCGAAGTAGCTTTTCGGACAGCGAAGGCACCATGATTGTGACCGAGACCGAATCGGTTACCGCGCCAGTTTGTGGCGCTGCGATGACGCCTGACGAAGCGAGGGTAACCGTGATTGGAGTCCCGGATATTCCTGGCAAGAGCCTGCAAATCTTTTCTACGATCGCGGAACGAAAGATTGCTGTAGACATGGTCGTGCAAACGACGGGTCGCGAAGGCCGTGCCGACATTTCGTTTACCGTGCCCAAGGGCGAGCTAACGGCAACCTTGGCCGCGATCGATTCCGTGATGGACACGCTAGGAGCCGAGGGCGTTACACATGATTCGGAAGTCTCCAAGGTTAGCGTGGTCGGCCTGAACATGGCCACGCAAACAGCCGTGGCGTCGAAAATGTTTCGCGCGCTCGCGGACGCGAATGTGAATATTCAAATGATCACGACTAGCGAAATCAAAATATCGACTTTGGTGCCGCGTTCGCAAGCTTCGGAAGCATTGCGGGCGGTGCATCAAGCGTTTGGACTGCACCAGCGCCCGGAAGATGCGAAATCTTGGACTGAAATCAAAGCCGGTCGCTCCGAAGACACAAACGACGTTGACCTGATGGTCCGCCACTTGCGAGACGACGCACTGGAAGCTTTAACACTGACGGGTGTTTCGGTCGTCGACGAACAGGCGCGTGTCACGCTTTACGGAGTGCCCGATGAACTTGGGATAGCGGCCGACATCTTTGACGTGATTGGCAATGATGACATTTACGTTGACATGATCTTGCAAGGCTACGACGGCAAGGATGGGTCAACGAGCATCAGTTTTACGACCAACGCGGATGAACTGCAAAAGTGCATGTTGGTTGCCAAAACGATCGCAGAAAAACACTCTTTGCGAGATGTACAAACGGGCGGCGAGGTGGTGAAAGTTACCGTCAGTGGAATTGGCCTCCGCAGCCATACTCATGTCGCGACGCTGTTGTTCGAGCAACTGGCCAGCGCCAGTATCAACGTTGAAATGATCGGTACAAGTGAGCTGCAGGTCAGCGCGGTCATTGGTGAAAAAGACGGCAAGACAGCAAAAGCCGCGATCGAAAAGGTCTTTCAAGACTCGTTGGTCTCCAAGTGAGTTTCACGACCGACAATTGACGTTCAAGGCGTTTTTGATCGGGGTTTCACATGCCTTCAAGGAATAGTTTCAAAAAATGTCCGATCAACGTTGACAGTGCTTTCGCCAGGGTGTTAATCCGCTTGTATCAGATGGTTCAACCTTTTGATCAATCTGATTTTGAATTTACCCAATAGGGAATTTCAGCGTAAGTAAACGTTTTGCGGGAATCGTTTGCTGACCTCCCAACCGTGGTCGAAGCAACAACACATTACGACGGCTTCTGGGTCAGTCGTCGCATTGTGGCTTCACGTTGAGATTTCTTTTTGCACCAGAGTGTGGCTTGCCTCACTCTGGTGCACGATACAACAAAAAAGTGCAGGTCAATTTCTTGGCCTGCACTTTTTTTTGTTCATCGGTTGGTCAGCCGTTCAGTGTTCCGCTTGCTCGCGCAATTGATTCAGATCACGGCGAAGACGTTTTAGTTCGGCGCGAAATTCGTTCAGCTGTTGGGCCATTTCCGACAGTTCGTCTTGCCCATGGTTTTGTTGCCGCTGGAATTCACGTTTTGCTTCCTCGGCTTGTTTGGCAACATGGTCGGCGACTTCGTGCATTCCGGCTGCTCGCAGGTGTTGGATCGCTGCGTGCATGTGTTCTAGACGATGAGCGATGTCGTCGTTTTCAGAACCATGCTCTTCGTCATGCCCATGTTCATGTCGATCTGTTTGATGTTCATGAATCGCCATTTCCACGGCGCGAATCTCGCGATGCAGCTTTTTCGCTGAGTCCTGGGCGCCACGACTGGAGAGCTCTTGCTCTTTGCGGCGAAGCATTTCAAGGTGCTTTTTCAGTTCGTCCAGTCGGTGGTTAGGGTGACCATGCGAATGATCATCGTGATCGCCATGGTGTTCCGCGTGTTCATGGTGCTCGTGGTCGCCGTGATGATGTTCTGCGTCGTCGTGATGGTGGCCGTCGCGATGTTCTGCGTCGTGATGGTCGCCTTTGTCGTCATGGTGTTCGTGGTCATGATCACGATGTTCGTGCTTCTCGTTATGTTCATCGTGCTTGCCGTGATCATGTTCGGCTTGTTCGCGCTGCTCAAGAAAGCGGATCATTTCACGAATCTCTTTCTCGATCAGCTCTGCTTTTTCGCTCTCACCTTTCTTGGCCATTAAACGAGCTTCCCTCTGCATTGCTCGTATATGTTTCTCCAGATCGCCACGGTCATCTGCCAACACCAAGCTGTTTGTTGCGAAAGCGATAGAAGTCACAACGAAAGCGATCAAACGAATCTTCATTGAAAGGTGTCTCATTTTGGAGTTTGGTTTTGGGCTACACATATTTTATACAAAACGAACATATCAAGTTCGTTTCAATTCGTAGCCGCAGTCCATGGAGGTTGATGGGATTGTTCAGCACAACAAATTGAATGGGGCTCAGATACCGGAGCAGGTAATTGCATTACCCCCTGCATTCTTGCCCGGCAATATTGCATTACGTCCTGCATTCTTGCCCGGCAATACGTTGGAAACTCAGCCACTCTGGCCCATGTTATGTTCAAGAATACTTCACCAGCACAGCACGAGGGCCGCAGACTCGCAAATGTGGGTAGTCGATCTGCTAGACTGTCCAAACGAAAAATCTTTCCTCGATGAAGTAAATACAATGAGAATTCGATGTGTCACATTCGCGTTAGTGGCCTTGGTCGGGCTGGTCGCCAACGCAGGAGATTGGTCGCAGTTCCGCGGCCCCAGTGGATCCGGAGTCGTAACTGACTCGTCAACGCTTCCAACTGCTTGGTCGCCTGAAGCAAACCTAGCGTGGAAAACCGCGTTGCCTGGGCCCGGTGCATCCAGTCCGATTGTTGTTGACGGCAAAGTCTTTGTGACTTGCTATTCCGGATACGGCTTGACCCAACAAAGCCCTGGTAAAATTGAAAACTTGATGCGGCACTTGGTCTGCATTGACCTGAAATCAGGTGAAAAGATTTGGCAACAAGACGTCAAAGCTGCGTTGCCCGAGGATCCCTATTCTGGAATCGGCGTAACAGCACACGGGTACGCTTCGCACACTCCTGTTTCCGATGGCAAGAATATCTACGCGTTCTTTGGCAAGAGCGGTGTTCATGCCTTTGATATGAGTGGCAAGAAACTTTGGCAAGCCGATGTTGGCAAGGAATCAGATCCTGCAAAATGGGGTTCTTCATCAAGTCCTGTCGTCTACAAAAACATTGTGATCGTGACTGCGTCAGCTGAAAGTCAGTCGATCATTGGCATCGATAAAACGACCGGCAAAGAAGTTTGGCGTTCAGAAGCCGCTGGCCTTGATGGCATGTGGGGAACACCTGGACTAGTAAAAGTTGCTGATGACAGAACAGATTTGGTTCTGTGTGTTGCAAAAGAACTTTGGGGACTGAATCCTGAAACGGGCAAGATGCGTTGGTTTGCAGAGGCGACTGATTCGCAACAGGCTTACAGCAGCATCATCCAAGATGGCAAACGCGTGTACGCAGTCACTGGACGCGGTGGCGGAAGCGTTGCCGTTGATGTCGGAGGCAGTGGCGATATCACAGAATCCAATACGGCTTGGACTGGATCCACCAATGGCAGCTTTGCTTCACCTGTTCGGCACAAGTCAAAACTGTACGTTGCTTCGCGAGGCGTGATTACTGTCGTCGATGCAACAAGTGGCGACCGCTTGGATCAAATTCGCTTGAAAGGCGCAAAGCAAACTGGTGGCCGTTTCGGTTCGCTTGACTATGCGTCTCCCATTGTTGCCAACGATCGACTGTATTACTTGAATGGAAGCGGCCAGATGTTTGTGCTAAGTCTTGATGGTGAAGCAAAGCAACTGGCAGTCAATCTTGTCACCACAGACAAGGAAACCTTCTGGGGTTCTCCTGCTGTCAGTGATGGAAAACTCGTGCTGCGGAGTTCAAAGTACTTGTATTGTGTTGCCGATAAGGGCGACGAAGTTAAGCCGCCTGCTGATGCAATCGCAAAAACCGAGCCGGCCGAAGAACCGAACGCACGCCCAGCTCGTGGAGCACAAGGAGGCGGCGGTGCTCGCGGTGGCGGTGGCGGAGGTGCAGGCGGCAACCGAGGAGGAGGCGGAGGACGTTTCGATCCCATGAGCATTTTCAACGGACTGGACGCTGACAAAGACGGCAAGGTCACCGAAGAGGAACTGAAAGGAAACCGAATGGCCGATCGCCTGAAGACGCTAGACAAAGACGGTGACAAGGTGATTTCAACGGAAGAATTCCGAACTGGTATCGGATCCTTGTTCCGCAGCAGTCGTGGCGGCGGAGGCGGAGGTGGTGGTAACCGCGGCCGTGGCAACGACTCACGTCCCCAGCGACCACAACGACCCGCGATGGCTCCCTAGTGAATCTTTGAGCCGACCGACGACGTGAAGGAATATATCGATCGCCTCGTTGGTGTCATTGACCTCAAACGAGGTCGTTGCGTTCACGCTGTCGCAGGGCAGCGTGAACGATATCGGCCCGTCACTGTTGCCAGCGGTGATCCGCTTCGGCTTGCCGACCTGTACTGGCAACTAGGCGTTCGTCATTTATACGTCGCCGACTTGGATGCAATTTGTGGGGGACGCATTGATGTCGATCTCGCAGAAAAGCTTTTCTCAAGGCATCCATGGATGCAGTTCTTGTTTGATGGTGGCTGGTTGCTGCACCAAGCTCAATCAACCATCGATGCAATCTGTAAAATCGCAAACAAGAGTTCACTGCGATTGATCGTGCCAACAGAAGCGAACATGTCAGCTTCGGACCTTGGTAAAATTACTGAGCTTGTCGCTTCGGACCGCATCTTGGTTGGCTTGGATTTCTTTCAAGGAATAATGCGATCGAATTCGTCCAGTGAATCGGATTGGATTCAAGCGATCCAAAAAACGCCAATTGGTGGTGCAGTGATTTTGGATACGTCAACAGTGGGAACTGGGAACGCTGACTCATCGATCAAGTTGTGCGAACGCCTTGCCAGTGAACTGCCACACCAAACCATCTATTCAGGAGGCGGAGTTCAAGATGGCAAGGACATGCAAAGATTCTTTGATGCTGGTTGCAACTATGTGCTTGCCGCCACAGCACTCCTGCGATCGTTTGACTAACGTGGATAGATCGCTTTTTCAGCTCGCTGCCAATGACTCGTTGAGCTTTAAGATTACAGGTCTGTTTTTGTTGCCGGCATGAGCTGGTACTTTCTGCTTGCCATACTGTTGTGACGAAATGCATGCCTTCAACGCGTTGACTTGATTGGCTTGGACCACAACACGGCTTTGGACGAACCAGCCAATATCTCGCGAAAGTGATTCTTGGCGCAGAACCATTTGGCGTTTCCCGCTTTCATCCTGTTCCATCGCAACAACGATACGGCTGTCATCCGAATCGGCAGGCAGCACGTTCAAAACGATGTCATTCATGCGTTTGCGCGGAAATTCGAGTGAATGTTAATGAAAGTCATTCTCAATAAGGCCGATTCTATTTAGGATTAGGGTTGGGTCAAGGTTCGCGGCCGCATTCAGATCCATGTTCATTTACCAATTGGCAGGTAGGAAGCCTCGCTGGCCGAGGTTCAGATCCTCTGACAAAAGAATGACCGTCCAATGAAACGTGATGGGTTGAACTCAGCAAGAAAGAAGGCGAAAAAGCTCGGTTTTGAGGCAAAGCGTACGATTCTGATGTGTGTTGATCGCAAGGAGGCGAAATGTGCAAGTGCACGGCAGATGTCAGAGTCGTGGAAACACTTGAAATCGGCACTGCGCAAGCATGGCCTGGGCCGTTCGGCTGGTATTTTACGCCTCAAGCTCCGTTGTTGCGGCCTATGCAAGTCGGGACCGATCGCGGCTGTCATGCCCGATGGCGTCTGGTACGGTAAATGTACGCCTGACGTTTTGGACCGGATTGTTCAGGAACACCTGATCAACGGAAAGCCGGTTGACGAATTCGTCATCGCTAAGCCAGCAATTGCGGGGATTGAGTAACCGCTGGCAGGTATTTGGGCGGGATGAGTTGCAAGCTATCCTCCCTAGTAACCAGACTGAACAGGCAAGGCGTTGCACGGACCTCGCAGGAAAACCCACCCCTGCGATATGATCTAAATCTAGCGCTCTTTACTCCACGGCTTCAAAAGAACCCCAGATGTACACTCGCTTAACTTCGATCATCGGCCTGACCTCAATCGCACTGTTGGTAATGGTATCGGGATGCACCAATTCCGATCCCAATCCTGCGGCGGCTACTGGCAATGGGGGCAACAAGTCTTCAGCTGGTTCACCGCAAACAAATAACTCACTGAATTCACCCGATAACTTTGCACCCATCGAAGGCTCAAATTACTCGCCGATTGGATCGGGATCACCGCAAGGCCCCAATCCGATCGTCGGTGACATTCCAGCGGGAGGCGATCCTATCGAAGTGGTTCCGCTTCCAAATTCGCGGACGCTGACTCCAGATCTAACCCCGGACCAACTGGTTGAATTTTTGGGGTTGGTCGATCGCGATATACGGCTTGTTTCGCTTGGCCGCAGTGGCATCACTGATCGGAACGAGATTCGTCAGAAGCTTCGCGAGCTTGCACAGAACAAACTCGTTGCAGCGCGAAAACTAAAACAGAATCCTGAAGTGCCTCTTGACCAACAAATCAAAGGCGCCCGTGGTGAGTTGCAAGCGCTTTCACATTTGGCTTCGATGAACGACGTCAAATCGGCCGAAGCTCTTGAGATTTTGGCCACGACAAATCTCAAGTCCAGCGATGCTTCTCTGGTCAGTGATAGCCGAATGGTATTGATCGGTTTTGCTATTGAGAAAGTTCAAAACAAGAAGGACGGAGCTGAAAAAGAAGTCGTTGAATTGATCAATGAACTGGTCGCACAACCGAATTTGGATATTTCATCACTGCTGGTGGTCGGACAAGCTCGGCAGGTGTTGGCCGAAAACGACTTTCCTGAACAGGCCGCCGAGGTACGCAAGCATATCATCGACAAATTCGCGAGTTCATCGAATGCGGAGATTGCAAAGACAGCGGCTCAGTTAGCAGGCAGCGTCAACTATGACCAAACTGACAAACTGCTTCGTACGATATTGCAAGGTGGCGAAGTGGCTGTGGCACGTTGGACCGAAAGCGCCAACCAACTGATTGCAAAATCCCCCGACATTCTTACCGCACGTTATCTTGCGGGCGCGGCGCTCGAGTTTGAAGCGCTGGGGAATGAAGAATTGACTGTCGCGACCTATAAAGTAATGTCAGCCGGGTTCACCCAACAAGACAATGCGATCAGGTCTGAAGTAGAGATTGCATTGAAGGCTCGGACGGCACGGCGTGAGGTAATCGGCCAACAGTTTGACCCTGAATTGGACGCGACCGATGACAAGCCGATTTCAATGAGCAACTACGCTGGGAAAATTGTTTTGATGCCGTTCTGGGCGAACAACTTTCCTGGTTCGATGCAGGTCATTCCCGTACTGATGAAGCTGCAAAAAAAATATCCTGACAAGATTGCGATCGTGGGCATGAATTTGGATCCAGCCAACACAAAATTCGATCCTTACCATTCCGATCATCTAGGGTTTCGTAGCTTCAAGAGTACGACGGGCGTATCACAAACCGCGCCAAACCCAGTTGCGTCCAGATTTGGTGTCGTATCGATGCCATTCGTTGCGATACTAGGTCAAGACCACAAAATCGCTGCTCTCGATTTCACTGGCAGCAGGCTCGAAAGCACGATCATTGAATTGCTAAAGCAGTGAATTCAGCGTGGCGCAAAAAATAACACTTCGCCCAATGGACGAAGTGTTATCGCGTTCTTGCGGTAGAGGCTAACGCTTAGGACGTCGCGTCGCATCTCCGGTTGCTTGACGATGACGTTTAGTAGCCAAGTGCGAATCTGGCAAATCTTGCTCGCTGATCGAATCGCCAACCATCTGGACGATCCAGCCGTCTGTCCACAGACCATTGTCGCTGCGCAACCGCAAGACATTGCCAATTTTTGAGAACTTGGCAGGGATGTAGGAAACAACGGTTGTCGTCGATTGATCTGCATTGGGGCGACGCAGAGTGCATTGGTTGAATTGAGTTCGTTTTTTCATAGCCAGTCTCCTTTGTCATTTCACAGTGCCGACTCAGACACGACCGGATTTGCTTTGGTTCGCGGTGATTTTTTTTGAGTTCACAAAGGAGCAAAGGTTGCCACACCCACATGGTCACCAGTTATACTACCGGGCAAACAGGGTACTTTTAATTTTT
>CAYNNP010000145.1:0-16779 GCA_964398215.1 uncultured Pirellulaceae bacterium
ACGTGCCGGAACAGCGCAAACGCCTCCATTGTGTCGCAGAGATTACACTATCAACCACGTTTCTACTTGCGTCTGAAGTTCCGGCAATTGCAGCGTTTGCTCGGTCCGGCCTACAACCAAAATCGCAACTCCAAAAAGGGTTAGCGAGGGACCGCGCTCACGCGTTCTGAAGTTGCGGTTTTTCATGTGGTGTTTGGTGTAGGCCGGACCAAGGACGCGATACGTGCCGGAACAGCGCAAACGCCTCCATTGTGTCGCAGAGATTACACTATCAACCACGTTTCTACTTGCGTCTGAAGTTCCGGCAATTGCAGCGTTTGCTCGGTCCGGCCTACAACAAAAATCGCAACTCCGAAACTCAGGCGTCGCATCACCAAATTTTGGGTTTCTAGATTTCGCGAGCCAAAGACGAATTCCATTTGACGCGCCAAGCGGCTTCGATAACGTTGGGCTCACTTAGCGTCGGTTGTTTGATTGGGTCGCCGTCGCGAGGATCAGACAATTCAAGAAAGTCGTCGTCCTTGGTTGGGTCCGAATCTGAACCAGAATCCGAATCGGAAGTTGTTGGTTCCGGTTCAGGATCTGAAATCACCGCTTTCATCACTGTCCGGGGCCGCGAGTCAAAATTCTGTGGTGCGGAGAGCTCTGAAGGGGTTTCAGGCTGCGAGACGATGGAAGTTGATGGAATTGACGTTGCGATGTTTCCTGCGAACGATGAATAACCTGCATGAACAATCGCTGGACTGAATGGATCGTGGTAGGCCAGTGGCGTTCGAGTGACGACCTGGCGTGGAACCATAATCTGTTCTGTGTACGGAACAAATTGTTCGCGAGTCACTGGAGTGCGAACGGTTTCTGTGATTTGTTCGGTGTCGTAGTACTGGACCTGAACAGGTTGCTTGAGCGTTTCGTAAACCATCCTGGTTGATTGAACAGGGATCTTGCGAACCTTGGTTTCGGTCACCCATTTCTGTTGTTGCACAGGCACTTTGCGAGTCAGCGTACGCGTAACAGGTCGCTGAACAACGTAAGGCACTTTGCGGACTTCGGTTACTGGAACCATTCGTGTCGTTTGCACAGGTACTTTTTGAGTGAAGTAGTCTGTCTGCAATCGAGTTCGCTGAACCGGCACGTTTTGGGTCACGATATCCGTTTGCATTTTCTGAACTTGAACAGGCACTTGGACCTGCTGAACCTCTGGCATGTACGAAGTACGTGCGAACTGCTGTTGGATGTAGTTGGGTCGATAGCTGTACTGTGTTTGTACAGTTGGCGGTGTGTACTGTTGGGTGTAGACGGGAGCTCCGCGTAGCCGTGCGAAGAATCCTAGTGGGCCAGGCGTCGCGTATGCCCCGCGTTGCCATCCAGTCCCATATCGCACTTGTCCAGGCAAGACAGTTTGTTCGGCGACATAGCCGCCTGCGTCAACCGTTCGGTTCTGTACCGTTGTGACAGGACGCAATGTTGTGTACTGCTGTGTCCGCATCTGAGTCTCAGTCACCGGGCGCTGGACTGCATAGCGTTGTTGGTAGTACTGCGTTTCCGTGATCGGACGTTGGACCGCGTATCGCTGGTCGTAAAATTGAGTTTCGACGACAGGCTTGAAGGTCGTGTACTGCTGTTGTCGCTCGGCGGTTTCGGTAACGTACTGTGTTTGGGTATACGTTTCGTCGTGCATGGAAGTTTCCACGACAGGCTTCCAAACGGTGTACTCCTCTTCGCGATATTTAGTTTCGGTTACAGGCCGCGCGACACGGTATTCACGTTCTTCGGTACGAGTCTTCAAAACAGGACGCATTCGTGTGACCTGCTGATCAACAAACTCAGTGGAGTACGATTTTCGAAATCTCTGGATGGTTTGCGGCTGCATAACCGTTTCGTAGTTCAGCCGATAGGAGGGCTCGAAACAGGATGGTGCTTGCGCATTTGCTTCAATGGCAATGAAGCAGGCGCAAGCGGCAAGGATTGCAAGGCGGCAAGTTGTTGAATTCGTCATCTTTCGGCGGTCAGCTCTGGTAAAGGAGTCTTCTGGCGCTAGGCCCACGGTCGCTGCTGAAGTGTAAAGACAGCGCGCAACACAGGCCACTACCTTCAAGGTTACGCACCACTTGAGCCAATAGAATAAGAAACCCACAAAAATCATCTTTTTCAGCTGATTATCGGCCCTCAAAACTAGCCAGACTTCCCCAGCTGTCGATCAGATGCTCTTCCGCGCAAGCCGGACACTTTGCATAGTCGGTGTGATCCGTACAGGCGATAGCATTTGCCACCATTCAAGATGCTGGGCCGAGAAACTATTCTGAGCATTCAATTTCCACCGAGGGTTCAACTGATGACAAATGATGCGACTGAAAACCTGGATGTGATCGCTGTTGGTGCCCACCCTGATGACGTCGAAATCGCGTGTGGCGGAACACTGGCAAAACTAGCAAGCCAAGGGTACCGGGTCGGGATTGTTGATCTGACCGACGGCGAACCCACGCCCAACTCACCGAGCCCTGAGGTTCGCTTGGCAGAGGCTGACAAGGCTGCTGAAGTGCTTTGCATTGCCAAGAGGATTCAACTGGGTTTACCCAATCGACGACTGTTTGACGACTTTGAGAACCGAGTTGCGTTGGCGAAAGTCTTTCGCGTTTACAAACCAACAGTCGTGATCGGATTTGGTGACAAAACACCCTTGGCATCTCCCGACCACCAGCAAGCCATGATGCTGACCGACGCGGCGGTTTTTTACAGCCGGCTAACAAAGTGGGATCAGTACTTCGATGGATTGCCAGTGCATACCATCAGTCGACAACTGTACTTTCGGCTGGCCGTTGATCCGATCACGATTCCTGGCAACGCATTTCATACGATCGTTGATATCAGTGAAACGATCCAGCAAAAGCTCGAATCGATTCGATGTTACCACACGCAATTTGATCACAAACCAGGGATCATCCAGCGCGTGTCCGCTGCGGCAACGATGACTGGTTCGTTATCCGGAGTTGCAGCGGCAGAATCGTTCGCAGCCGCCAAGCCGTTTGCAGTGGATGATTTGATGCTGGTTATGAATGCAAAGTCTTGAATGTCACAAAGTGCTCGGAAATCCTATCAATCATTGATTTTTTTCTGGTGACAAGTCTGGTCAGCCAAGGTGATCAGGCAGGCTTCCCTCAGCACTGATCGTTGGCGACAATGATCGCGACACGAATGCCTTTGTTTGCAGGGATAGAAAATGGCTCGAAACGAACAACTGATACGTCAGCACAAACTACTTCAGCTACTGGAAATCTCGCGGTTTGGTCGCACGTTGCCAGAACTGCGAGACGAGCTGGTCGCTGACTTGGGTCTTTCGACTCTTCATGAAAGGACCGTGCGTCGCGATTTGGAGGCACTGCAAGCCGCCGGGTTTGATATCCAGCACGACAACGTCGAACGGGGCCGAGTTTACAAGCTGGGAAAAAATTCCACCGGTGTTCACGAGATTGGAATCTCTGCGACCGAACTGATTGCATTGTCGATTGGTCGTGAACTGTTGTTTCCACTGATGGGCACACAGTACTGGCGTGGCATCGAAACGTTCTGGAATAAAATCCAAGAATCGGTGCCCAACGGGGTCTTTGATCACTACGCCCGTTATCGAAAAACGCTGCATGTCTTTGGCACTCCCAGCAAGACGTACGAACAACACGAAGGCATGCTGAAAACCATCAACCGTGCGATCTTGGAGCATCGTGTGGTTGAAATCGAATACGAATCGACCGGCAAACCGGCTTCCGTCCGGCGCATCGAACCCTACGGTTTGGCTGTATACCAAAGCAGCATTTACATCATCGCGGCTGCGCCAGAAGTCGAAGACCCAACGCAACGTTTACGCAATTGGAAACTCGATCGCTTCAAGCACGCGACTGCTCTGGACGAATATTTCAAACCCGATCCCGACGTTGATGTCTCGGCGTACTTGGGCAAGAGCATTGGGATTTTTTCTGGCGAGTCGCCAACCCTAGTCAAGATTCGGTTGGATGAGAAAGCGGCGCGTTGGGTGAGTGAAGATCCATGGCACCCAGAACAAAATTTAGAGTCCGATGACGATGGATCCGCGATACTGACCGTACCTGTTTCACATCCTCGTGAAGTGCTACCAAAAGTGCTTTCGTTGGGCGCTGGCGCGGAGGTTTTGGAGCCAAAAGAGTTTCGCGACGCGGTCAGCGAGGCGGTGACACAGATGGCAACGCATTACTGCACCGAAGGCCAAACGGCATAGCCTTGCGCGTTCGGTTGTAGCAATTCGAATTTGTCGTATCTCGGGTCGCTGGCGTAATGATAGGTCCAAGCGTCCCCGAGCGTTTCGCCGTCGTAGTCAACAACCTTGCAAACCACGCGCTCGTACAAATTCGCAGTTCTTGGTTGGTTGTAGACTTCGATTTGATCAAGCCGCCACAAGACCTGTTGAATTTCATCGGCTTTGAATTCCCAGAGTTCTCCAGCGACTAAATCATCACCGGGCTTCAAAGCCGGATAATCATCACGGCCGAACAATGCTCCCAAGACAGCCGCATCTCTGATGGTTTTTGGTTCGTGTGGCCATGCGTGTTCGCGACACTGGCCTCGTTTGAGCGTGCCGTAGACAAAGACTTGGTGGATCGACAATGTTGGTGGGTCTTGCATTGGCTATCTGCTGGAATGCTACTCAGGCTTTGAGTGCAGTTTGCGCAAGCGAGTGATCGTTCGATCGAGTCCGTTCGCAAAATCTTGGATGTCTCGTTTGGCCAATGGTGGCGGTCCGCTGGTTTCCATTCCGAAGGAGCGAAACTGTTCCATCAAATCCCGCGCCGCCAAACGTTCATGAACATTTTTGTCGTCATAGACCTCGCCGCGCGGCCCTAATGCGATCGCATTTTTCTCCACTACTCGGGCGGCCAATGGAATGTCAGCGGTCACCACCAAATCGCCTTCCGCGACCAGCTGAACGATTTTGTCATCGGCAACATCAGCACCTTGAGGCACCGTGATAAGTTTGACCAAATCGGACTTGGGGATTTCCATCCGTTGATTGGCCACCAGGATGACGGGCAACTCCAATCGTTTTGAAGTGCGAAACAAAATCTCCTTGATCGCGACAGGACACGCGTCAGCGTCCACCCAAATTCGCATTCCCAAATCACAATTCCCTATTCAATGCCATGATCTCCGCCCTTTGTTTTGAATTCTAATTCTGTCTGGTGGCCGACGCCACCAGCCAGGGTTGTGTCCGCCTCCGGCTTTTTTGTTGCGTTGTGGATGTACATCAAGGCCGGAGAGTCTGTGAGTTTTTTGTTTTGTGAGCGGCACGGCGATAGCCGCCGTTTTTGCGGCGTTCAACTTTTGCGCAAATTAGCCCACAACCACCTTAGTAGCCCATGGCTTCAGCCTTTTGAAGTTGCGCTTTTCCGTCAGGCATTGGTTTTTGGCAACCCGAAGCGTGAGCGCGAGTGTCTATCAAGCCAAGTCGCGGGTTCTGAGAAAGCTGCGTCAACGCGTCGCCGAACTACCCGAATAGTTCTTGAACTATTTCAAAAAGTAGAACGCTTTCATGTTGAATATGGCATGGGTCAGGTCGGCCCATGCTTGCGCTTCATTGTTGCCATATTCCTTTTTTTGGATTTCCAAAAATTTACGATACCGTTCCAACTGAGATTCCGTCGGCCTGACCCCATGGGCCTTGCGGACCATTTCCTGAATTCGCGCTGTGTCGTCTTGTTTGCTGGCGACAATTTTTTTGGCCCACGTTTTCGCTTGGCCGATCACAAACGGATCGTTCATCAATGTCAGTGCTTGGGCAGGTACGTTGGAATTGCTCCGCTGTCCTTTTGGGCCAAATGGATTTGGCATGTCGAACGCCAGCATGAATGGATTCACAAAGTTTCGATAGACCGATAGGTAAACACTGCGGCGTCCGTCGCCATCCAATGGCCCACTACCGCGTGCGCCGCGACCAGTCATGAAAGCTGTGCGATGCGTTGCCACACTGCCTGCAATGGGCTGCAAGTTGATGCGGCCTGAACATTGCAGCATGGCGTCCCGAATCGCTTCGCCCGGCAAGCGACGAACTCGCATCTGGTACAGAAACCGGTTGGTTGGATCTGTAACGGCAATGTGTTCGCGATCGTTCTTGGGGTTGGCCACGCTTCGTTGACGGTAGGTCTGCGAAAGAACAATTCGCGAAATCATTTGTTTTACTGACCAATCGCCAGCAATGAATTCACTGGCCAGATAGTCCAGCAATTCTGGATTCGATGGCAGTTGTCCTTGGGGGCCAAATTCATCGACCGAGGCAACGATCCCACGGCCAGTCAAAAAGTGCCAAAGTCGGTTCACCATGACGCGCGCAGTCAGTGGATTGTTGGGGCTTGCAATCTCTTTGGCCAATTCCAGACGGCTCATTTCGCGGCTCCCAAACGCTTGTAGGGTTCGCGGCGGAACGCTGTCGCCTAGGCTCGCGCTGCTGCCACGAACGTAGATATGACCATTCTCGCGCGTGCCTTCTGCCATCGCCAATACGTAACGAGGCTTTGGAAGCGACTGGGAAACCTGTCGCGCGTCATTGATCGTTTTTGCCAAGCTACCAACGGCGTCGGCGTCGACCAAGTCGTTTCGGAGTAGCCAATCGGTCAAGCCAGGAATCGGTTTTGCGAAAGGTTCATCGGCTTGGGCAAGTTTGATCGTGAGAGGATCATGCACCGTGGGCGGACCACCTTTGCTGGAAAACCAAATTTGATCGATCGCAATCTCGCCGCCACCTTGATCGGCGAACTCCAAGTACGCGTTGTGTCCGACGTATTTGCGAAGATCACCTGCGAACGTTTTCCATTGCCAAGCGCCCTTTGTGTCGGTAGCTCCGTCTTTCATGAAGGTGCCGCGGAACAACAGCGCGTTGTAGCCAGCCATTTGGTAATTGTCGATAATCACATTCATCTTGAGGTTCGCGCTGGACCGCGTCAGCACACTAATTTCAGTCTCCGTGATCTTGAATGTGGGCGATCGCAGTACTCCCACCGCATTGGCACCATACGTACCGCTATCGATTGTTCCCGTGCGCAGCGGGTGCTTGCTGATTCCCAGTGCGGTTCGTGTGTCGCTCAGGCGAAAAGCAGCGCCGGTTGTTGTCCACCCTGGCGGTAGTTTCGTGCCCGAAAAATTTGCAAACTGTGTTCGTTTCTTGGCAAAGTTTTGAAACTTCTCGGCATCCCTATTCAATCGTGTGCGAAGTTTATCCACGGTGCCGCGTATATGTTCAGACAGCGCAACCGCAGGTGTCGGGTCTTTCATTTTAGCCGCTTTAATCGCTTCGACCCAGCGTTTTAACCGATCACGATCCAACTCAGTTTGCTTGGCGATTTCGTCAATGCGTGCATCAGTGATGTTCAACTCTGGATTGTCTTTGGCGATTTGTTTTACGGCAGCAAAGTACGCGGCAGCTTGCTGTAGCAGATCGTTTGGGTTCGCATCATGTATTTTCTGTGCCTGTCGCTCCAGAGCACGAAAGGACGCGACTGCCGTTTCGATTTTTTTACCTGAGTCTAGCGGATAGGATTGCCGACAACTGCTTTGGATAAACGCGCTGAGGGCGTAGTAGTCGGCGGTAGAAATCGCATCGAATTTGTGGTCGTGGCACCGCGCGCAAGCGACCGTTAGGCCCAAGAATGTTTTTCCGAAAACATCCAATTGGTTGTCGATGATATCGGCTTCGTTGGTCAACACATCCGTCGGCGCGTGGGTAGCTTCGTGCAAGTACCAAAAACCGGTGCCGATGACCGATTCATTGAACTGCTCAGTCGGATTCAATCGAGGCTCGTTCAGCATGTCACCGGCGATGTGTTCGACGATGAATTCGTTGTAGGGAACGTCGGCATTGAACGCTCGGATCAAGTAGTTCCGGTACTCGGTGGCATGCGGCAGTGGGTAGTCGAACTCGTGTCCATAGGTTTCTGCATAGCGAACCAGATCCATCCAGTGTCGCGCCCATTTTTCGCCATAACGTGGTGAATCCAAGAGACCTTTGACGACGGTTTCGTACGCGTTTTCGGAATCATCGTTCAAGAACGCATCGATTTGCTGCGGCGTAGGTGGCAATCCAATTACATCAAAGTAAACGCGGCGAAGCCAAGTTTCCTTCGAAGCGGCTTCAGCCGGCAGGATCTTGGATGTTTCAAGTTGGTGCAGGATGAAGCGATCTAAATCATCAATCGCCCAGTCCTTGAGTTGCACACTTGGAACAGTTGGCGTTTTGATCGGCCGCCAGCTCCAGTGTTCTTTGAATCGTTTGTCCAAGTCAAATGGTTCGACCATCGGCGCATCGACTTCGACTTTCTTGCGTGGGTCGGGCGCGCCCATTTCGACCCACTGCTCCAATAATTTGATTTGTGCATCGGGAAGTTTCGATTTCGGCGGCATAGCGCTGACGGCTTCGTCGGTATAACGCACCGCATCGATCAAGCTACTTTCGTCTGGCTTTCCAGGCACAACAGCGGGCCCACTATCACCACCCTTTTCCCATCCCCAGCGGGAATCCAAAACCAATCCGCCTTCGATATCTTCTGCGGTGGCAGAGTGACACTTGTAACAGTGCTGTACGAAAATTGGACGAATCTTTGCCTCGAAAAATTCGATTTGCTTGGGGGTCGGATCGTCGGCGACGGCGGCTTGGGAGGCAAGCACGCAAACAACCAACAAGAATTGGAATCGATCGATCATGCCAAAACCTCCTTGATCAAATGTCCGTGCACATCGGTCAATCGCATATCACGACCACTGAATCGAAATGTGCTTTGCGTGTGATCGATTCCCATCAAATGCAACATCGTGGCGTGCAAGTCATGAACTTCGTAGCGATCTTTCACTGATCGGTACCCCCATTCATCGGTTTCTCCGACCATCGCGCCGCCCTTGATTCCAGCGCCAGCCATCCACGATGTAAAACCGTAGGGATTGTGATCGCGTCCGTTTTTTCCTTGGGCGAACGGTGTTCGTCCAAACTCGCCAGTCCAAACCAGAAGCGTTTCATCAAAAAGCCCCAATCGCTTGAGGTCTTTGATCAACGCAGCAATCGGTTGATCCACGGTTTTGCAGTTTTTGTTATGCCCCTCGATTAGTCCATTGTGTTGATCCCAACGGTCCCCGTTACCACCAGGGCATGTCAATTCGATGAAGCGAACGCCACGTTGCACCAAGCGTCGCGCGAGCAAGCATTCTTTTCCAAAGATCGTTGTCTGTTTGAAGTCGGATTCCAGCCCATACAGTTTCTTTGTCTCTGCGGTTTCGTCGCTCAAGTCCGTTAACTCGGGAACGGCAGTTTGCATTCGAAAGGCCGTTTCGTAATTTTGAATGGCGGCTTCGACTTCGGGATCGCCAGCAAGTTGCGACAATAGTTCGTCATCCATCGTGCGGACCAAGTCCAACTTTCGCTGTTGCAGTTCGGTACGCGGTTCGCTTGGTTTGACGTTTGCGATTGGCTGTTGATTGGGCAAAAACACGCTGCCCTGGTACGCCGACGGCAAGAACCCAGAACCAAAACAGTCCAGCCCGCCGGGCGGAATCAAGCCGCCGTTGATGACAACGAATCCAGGTAGGTCCTGGTTCTCCGTGCCTAGCCCATAGCCGAACCAGGCGCCCATGCTGGGACGGCCTTGGAAGCCGTTGCCCGTATGCAAAAAGTAGTTCGCCGAGGTGTGTTCACTGAACATCGACGTCATCGACTTGATGATTGCCAAGTCATCAGCGACTTCTGACAAGTAAGGGAACAGTTCACTGATCCAGTGTCCGCTTTCGCCACGCTGTTTGAATTCCCATTGGCCTTTCAATACTTTGCCGATGTTGTCGAATTGCGTCGGCGCTAGTTTGCCGATGACCTTTCGCGGATCCTTGCCATCGTATTTTTCAAGCAAAGGCTTGTAGTCGAATGTGTCGACATGCGAGGGGCCGCCATCCATGTACAAAAAGATCACATGCTTTGCTTTGGGTGCAAAGTGTGGCTTGCGCGGTGCCCAAGGATCTTTCTTGGTTTCGGCAGCGAACGAATCTGGTTGTGAAAGAGCAGCGAGGGCAGCGGCGCCGAAACCAGTCGAGCATTGTTTGAGCATGTCGCGCCGATTTGTGGCGCGAGGTGCAAACCGACCGCAGTGATTTGATTTGGAAGTCATGGGGGATGACATTGGTGGGAGGTGACAGGGCTGTCATGCGCTGTACCAGTTTACCAAGAAACCACGCTATTACTTTTCGCTGTTTGGCCGAATGTTTGTTCTTTGCCCACCCGATGCCCACTGGCCTTGCCCAGAAACGATTGCCCGAATCAATATTTGTCCGCTGACGTCGCCCGGCAGGGTCAGTTTTGCGCTCACGGGTTGATTTTTGACCACGTTCACATTAACCGATGCAACTGTCAGATCATTTGGGTTATCGCCCACCACCGTACCCAGCGGCCGTTCGGCAAAAACGGCTAGCCTGCCATCAATGGGGCTGGTGAATTCTAGATTCAGCGGTTCGCCCGCTGGGTAGCCCACGTCGACTTTGAAGGGCAATTCTTGTGGTGGATTCATGCTCAACAAAGGGTCGCCCAACAAATTGTAGAGGCTCATGTGTTCGTCGCGTTCGTCGCTGAGTGTTGTTCCAGCGGGGCTGACCAATTTGGCCACCGTGTCGATCATCAATCGTGTCGTCGATCGTTTGGTGCTGTCCTCGCTTTTCATTTGCTTAAGCGTTTCTAGCCAAGCGTCGCCTAAACGTGGAGCCTTGTTCTCGTAGACGGCTTGGATCAGTCCGACTGCTGCCGTTGTGTTGCCGTACGGCATCGTGACGCGGCTGCCCGCAAATACAGCGACGGGTCCACCGTTGGTTAGCAACATATTTTCGGCAAAGGAGTCTTCACTGGCGTCGATCGCACCGGTGTAGCAAGCAAGGATCAAAGCAATGGGTGCTGATTCGGCGGGCCGTTTTAAATTTACCAGACTGTTGGAATCTAGAACGGGGACGCCGTCTCGCGTTTGTGGAACACGATCAAGCTTTGTGACATTTCCATGTCCCGCGTAAACCCAAAATCTGGCACCTTTTGCGTACTGGTCGACGACCGCTGATGTGAACGATTCGTCTTTTGGAAAAAACTGGTGACCAGGACTCGCGTACAGCAAACTGGTTCGTGTGTCCGTTGGCAGCACGCTTGTTACGATATTTCGCGTTACGGTCTCGATTGCTCTATCGGCCATGAAACCAAATCCGCCAACACCACCAACCAGTTGGACATCGCCGCGCCAGGTTCCAAAGTCTTTGCTGTTTTCATAACTGATAATTCGGGCAAGCAGTTGTTCAAGCTCGACCACGCGATTGACTGGCAAGCGACCAACACAGGCTTCAGGAACGCCGTCATTGTCAAAATCGCCAAACTGAAAATCGGTCGAAAGGGTTGGTGTTGAACCCCATTTCGCTGTAACCGTTGACTTTCGATAGTTGATCGGAACGTGCCGAAGTGTATCAACGCCGACACCCATCACTGGAGCATCTCCGACCAACAAGACGTACCGCGTTTGATCTGTCGCAGTCGCTGCAATCTGTTTTTGAAGTTCTTTTGAATCACGTTGGCTGGGGATCATACTGACTTTGATTCCCGCCGTTGTGCGGTAGTCGACCCATTTTTGCATCGATTGCTGGTAATTGGTCGGGCAGACAACGACCACGTCTACTGCCTGTGCGAAACGACCAAAACCGAGAATAATGGAGAGTTGAACTAGAATGGCAGCAATCGTTTTCGCGTTCACGCAAGCATGATTTGTGTGGGACGTTTGAATGTTCATGGTGCCGGGTTGGTCAAAGTTAGAAGCCTGAATGGTCGTTTTCCGTTTCTACAACGACCATGAATATCACACAGAATCTTACGGATTGTTGCCATAGCAATGTTAGAAAACTTGCCCTCCAGCGTTCCCAAAATTGCGATTTCCGTCGGCGACTGCTCCGGTGTTGGTCCTGAAATCTGCCTGAAGTCCCTGGCAGAACCAAGTGTCACCGATCGATGCGTTCCTGTTCTGGTCGGCCCTGCCGATGTGATCCGGATGGTATCCGAACGATTGAATCTGGATTGCCCCAGCGTGGCGACGACGAAAGACATCCCATTTTTGACGCAGCCAGCGATCATCGACGTGGGGCCGGTCGATGCCGGCGATGTGACGCCGGGAGTGTTTAGCCAGTCTACCGGAGCAGCATCTTATCAGGCCGTCATCAAGGCAATCGATCTTGTGAAATCCGATGTCGTGTCTGGGATCGTCACGGGGCCGATTCAAAAAGAAGCTTGGCATTTGGCGGGAGTCGAATTTCCTGGTCATACGGAATTGTTGGCGCGACAGTTTGCGACGGATGACTTTTGCATGATGTTGACCAGCGATCAGATTTCATGCGTGTTGGCAACGATACATATACCGCTTGCTGACGTCGCGACCGAGTTGACGACAGAAAAAGTTCTTCGTGCCATTCGCTTGGGCGCTGGTGCCCTTTCACAAAAGCTGGGATGTCCTGCCAGAGTCAGTGTCTGTGGTTTGAATCCGCATGCTGGCGAAAGCGGATTGTTCAGTCATGGTGAAGAATCCGATTTGATTCAGCCAGCCATCGATCAGGCTGCACAGCAGGGCATCGCAGTTACCGGTCCCCTGGCACCTGATACTGCATTCACGCCAGCGATGCGGCGTCAAACGGATGTTTACGTTTGCATGTACCACGACCAAGGGCTAATTCCGCTGAAGGCATTGTCGTTTGATGACGCGGTGAATGTGACGCTGGGGTTGCCAATTGTGCGAACAAGTGTCGATCACGGAACGGCACTCGATATCGCTTGGCAAGGCAAAGCGAATCACCAAAGCATGTTGTCCGCTATTCGGCTTGCACTTGATTTGGGTTGATCATCCACTGGCCCGCTCACGCTGTGCACTGCTTTGGCGGCGATCTCCAATTGATTTTGATTTGTGCTACGCTATGCACTCTTTGTGAACACCGCGCTGACCACGAACGCAACCGATAGATGACGCCGCCGGATTTGAATGATCGCCAATGCGATTCGCCTGGGGCTTTATGGGTGCTGGCAGAAGTTCTGATGCTGGTCATGTTGTTCTTTATCTACGCTGGTGATCCGGCGCCGATGGTGAACGAGGCTCACTATCTGGTCAAAGCAAAGAATTTTTGGCAGCCGGAATGGTGCCAGAACGATCTATTCACCACCTCGGCCAAAGCCCACACGACGTTCTACATCGCCCTCGGCTGGTTGACTCAGTTTGTGTCCTTGTCGGCGACAGCGTGGATTGGTCGATTCGTTGGTTGGCTGTTGATTGCAATTGGACTTCAGCGATTGAGTATGGCTGTCATCGGCAGGCGGCTTGCATCGGTGGCCGTCGCGTTGGTTTGGATTGCTGGAATCGAATACGGGAACTTGGCCGGCGAATGGGTGATCGGGGGCATCGAAGCCAAAGTGCCAGCGTATGGTTTCGTGCTGATGGGATTGGCAGAAATGGCGCACCGCAGGTGGAACCGCGTTTGGCCTTTGCTAGGGATCGCGTCAGCCTTTCACGTGCTGTCTGGTGGTTGGGCAGTGCTGGCGGCGATGTTCGTTTGGTGGATGACGGAACGAAGGCGCGACGATCGAATCGCGTTCTTTTCCAAAGCATTGTTTGTCGGTGGTGCGATCTCGTTACTAGGGTTACTGCCAGCTGTTTGGTTGACGCTGGGCGTTTCACCAAAAGAATCATTGATCGGTGCAAAGATCTACACTTACCAACGCATTAGTCATCACTTGTTGCCGTCAAACTTCATGATGCAATGGTACATTCGTCATGGTGTTTTGGTGATAGGCATGCTGGCTGGATTCATTTTTGCAAAGCCTCGGTCACGCGCTGCATTCAACATCGTTCAGTGGTTTGCAATCGGTTGTGCCAGTATTGCTGTGTGCGGACTAATGATTGGCGCACTGCCCGCGGTGGCACCCGATTTGTCGGCAAAGTTGCTGCGGTACTATTGGTTCCGATTGACGGATGCGATCGTGCCGCTCGCGTTTGGCATTACTGTCGCCCAGCTGTTATTGGAACACACCAATGCAAGACGATTGGTTGGGCTGGGCTGTTTGATCATCGCAACCGGATTGGTGATGGCAAGCGCGTACCAGCGAGCTAGTCTTGCGGTTCCTCCTTCAGCAAGCCACCGTTTGTTGGGATACGATGTCGGTGCGTCGGTTGAACAGCAGCGTCAGACGTTCCAAGATTGGATTGCGGTTTGTCAGTGGGCAAGGCACGCGACACCCGAAGACGAATTATTTTTGACGCCTCGGCATCAACAGACTTTCAAGTGGTACGCGCACCGGGCGGAAGTCGTGAACTGGAAAGATGTTCCTCAGGACGCAAGCAGCCTGATAACTTGGAAGAGACGTTTTGACAAAGTCTTTCCGAGCAGAAACTATGGACGTTCTCGCACGCCGATACGCTACGACATGCTGCGAAGCTACCGAGACGAATACGGTGTTCGCTTCATGATCGTGGATCAACGTATTCGGCGCGGCGCGGCTCTCCCGCTGGTCAAGGTTTACCCGATTGGAAAGGAAGCCAACGCGACGTACGCGGTTTATGAATTGCCGTATGACTGAGGTTTGCCAAAGCTAGCTTTGCAGTCATAAACGCGCAGACTGGTTTGTTGTCCGCGAACGGGGCTTTGTACGATGAATTTAGTCACAACTTCGGGCCTGATACGGGGCAGTATTTTTCCTGCTGGCGACTAAAATCACTGCTCAGCGGCATGCTGCCGAAAGTGTGCATAGCGCTGTTTATAGTCAATCATCTCCTTTCACTGCCCTTGGTAGATATGTTGAAACACACTTTTTCTGCGGCGTTCGTCGCATTGCTTTTATCGTCAAATGCAGCCATCGCTCAGGACGGGCATGCTGGAGATGGCAAGGCAAAACTTGCCGGACCGATTTTTAAAGACGGTGAAGCCCAAGAGGTTCGCGCTTTCAAAGACCCGGACTACTGGATTCGGCACGACTTGTGGGTGGAGACGGACTTCGATTCTGACGGTGACGGCAAATTGGATCGAATGCACGTTAGCGTCACACGGCCTCGTCAAACTGAGTCCGAGGGATTGAAGCTGCCAGTGATTTATGTTTCCAGTCCTTACTTTGCTGGTGTTGGTACAGCAGGCGACGGATATTTTTGGGATCCCCATCAAGAGCTCGGAGCGGAGCCGCCCAAACGCACGATCCAACCTGGAGTAAAACGAACAGGAATTCGTCCAATCATTTCCAAGTCACACGCGAAACAATGGGTGCCACGCGGCTATATCGTCGTGCATTCGTCGTCACCAGGAACTGGATTATCACAGGGCTGCCCAACCGTTGGTGGCGACAACGAATCACTCGCGCCCAAAGCGGTTATTGATTGGTTGTGCGGTCGCGCAGACGGCTACACAACGATGAACGGCTTTGAACATGTTGCCGCTGGCTGGTGCAGTGGAAAGGTTGGCATGACAGGCACATCGTACAATGGCACGATTCCTTTGGCTGCCGCAACAACGGGCGTTGAAGGTTTGGAAGCGATCATTCCGATTGCACCCAACACTTCGTACTATCATTACTACCGATCCAATGGATTGATTCGCCACCCCGGCGGATACATCGGCGAAGACATCGACTGCTTGTACGAATTCATTCACAGTGGTCTTGAAAGTACACGTGCAGGTTGCGACGTCGCTGTTCGTGATCAAGACATGCGAGCGAATTTCGATCGTGTCAATGGCGACTACAACGACTTTTGGGCGGGCCGCGATTACCTGAATGACATGGAACCCATGAAGGCCGCGCTGTTGATGTCTCATGGTTTCAATGATTGGAATGTTGTTCCTGAACACAGCATTCGCATTTACGAAGAAGCCAAACGCAAAGGGCTTCCTTGCCAGTTGTATGTTCACCAGGGTGGTCACGGTGGGCCGCCACCAATGAAGCTGATGAATCGTTGGTTCACACGGTACTTGCACGGCGTTGAAAATGGTGTCGAAAAAGACAAGCGCGCTTGGATCGTTCGTGAAAAGGACAAGCAGGACAAGCCAACGCCCTACGATGCGTATCCAAACCCGAAGTCAAAAAACATCACGCTGAAGTTGCAAGCTGGAGCGCCCAAGCAAGGCAAGCTCAGCAGCGAAGTTAAACCGAACCAAGGGCTGGAGACACTGGTCGACAACTATTCATTCGATGGCAAGTCGCTGGCACGAGCCGAGTGGACGGAGCATCGATTGATCTACGTTTCAGAAAAACTCAAACAACCGCTGCACATTTCTGGGACACCACGCATCAAGGTTCGCATGGCCTGTGATCGCGAGGCTGCGAACTTGTCCGTTTGGTTGGTTTCGTTGCCTTGGAATAACCGTCGTGATGCCAAAATCACAGACAACATTATCACGCGTGGTTGGGCGGATCCTCAGAATCATAAATCGATCCGAGAGAGTTCGCCGTTGGAGCCCGGTGTCTTCTACGACGTCGAATTCAATTTGCAGCCCGATGATCAGATCATCCCCAAGGGACAGCAGATCGGTCTGATGATTTTCTCCAGTGATCAAGAATTCACACTGTGGCCCAAGCCGGGAACAAAATTGACCGTGGACTTGGACGGCACGTCGCTACAGTTGCCAGTTATCGGCGGCGACAATGGTTGGAGCCAAGCGTTCATCGATCCGCCAAAGAAGAAGTAGGCGATATCTCGCACTTGTTTTTTATCCGCAGGGCCGATGTTTGTCGGCCCTGTTTTTTTG
>CAYNNP010000146.1:0-16587 GCA_964398215.1 uncultured Pirellulaceae bacterium
AAACGACTAAAAGGGATCGCTGCATGGATGGACCAAGTGCTTGGGCAGTGACCAAAAACGCCATTGCTAGAGCAAGAACAAGCACCGGAGTCATAACTAGGGAGAGCCTTACTTCTTCGGTGTTTTGCTTTTTCGTTTAGGGGCTCGTTTTTTTGGTGCCGCTAATTTGGCGTCTTGCAATCGCCGTCCCAGTTCATCGTCTTTGGCAAGCGCTAGGAAATCGTTTTCCAACCCGAGGACCGCCAGGATTCGGAATAGAGTCTCTACGGTCGAACTTGAACTACCCTTTTCGATCAACGAAAGTGTGCTTCTGGCGATTCCGGCGCGCTCGGAAACTTGTTCTGCTGACAGCTTTCTGCGCAGCCTAGCCAACCGCAGTTGTTCGCCGACTTGGACGAACATACGCTTTTTTTCAATCTCTTATGAAATACTATTTGTGCTTTGACTGCGCGTATACCGACACATTGCATTTGGCTTCGGTTGGGCTGGTTGCGACCAATTCGTAACTTCCGTCGTCTTGCCGCTCGGGTTGTTTGGCGCCTGCTCCGTAATTGTATCGCGGGGATTCGCTGCCGGAGCTGATCGTTACCATTAGCGGTTTGGTGGGCTGGACTGCGGACTCGGTTGCTTTGGCCAAATTTTCGATTTGACTTTTGGCATCGTCAAACGCGCTCTTGATGGCGGATTGATATTCTTTGGCGGACAATGTTGCGATGTAGGTGAAGGCGGGTTCGCCAGCCTTGGCGGTCTCTTCTCCGTAACTGTACTGGTCCATCATCGCCTTCATTTCTTCGGCCAACTCTGCTTGTGCAGCAGAAATCGGTTGCTTGTCTTCGCTGCTGGCAACATCGGCGGCTTTGATTTCGTCTGTCAATTTTTTGGACGCGATCATTTTTGATAAGTCATCGTCGTCGGGTAGCTGCCAGCGTGCGGTGACGGTTTGGACAATGGTCACGCTTTTGGTTTTTTCCAACATTTCGCGACCCTTCTTACCACCGCCATATTGTTGCATCATCTGTTTCATTTGACGCTGTTGGTTCGGGTCGGCTTCGCCTTTCAAGCTGGGCTTGGAAATGGTCACACTTCCATCAATCGCCTTCAGTTTTGCAAGTCTTTCTTTGGCTACCGTGATGCGGCGTTTTAATTCCTTGGACGCTTGTGGCAAATCGCTACTGCGAGCTTCAATCTGGACGGTCATTTCCATCCACTTGGGCGTCAGCGAAAGTGCCTTTGTTCCTGTTGCCGTTAGCCCTTCGGATGAACCGCCGGGAATTCCGTACTGGGCGAAAACGTTGGGCGTTGCTGCCAAGTTGCAGCACAGGATTGTTGTTAAAAGAACAAAGTATCGGTACGTTGTATTCATGGTCATTGCCCAAGTTCAGTTATGTTTCTCAAAGTGGTTGTGTGAAAGAATCGTATTTAATCGAAGAGCGTTTAAATCAAGTTGTCCATTCCATGATCATCACGAATGCGTTTTCGCAGTTTCAGCGCTCGTGAGCCGGTCATGATCCGAATCTTCCAATAGAATTCTTTGGATCGATAATTCTCATCGCTGACCTTTTCGTAAATTTCTTCTAAAACGGTGACGTCCGAATCATCGTTTCGCATTGCGACCGCCAGCAGATACAGGTCCGTCCAACCGCTCAAATATTTATCAATGCCTTTGCTGCGGAACATTTTTTCTAGCGGTGCGATGTCTGCATCTTCGCCCATGACGATCAACAGATAAGTTGCCTTGGCGACAATTTCGGGTTTCTTGTGCTTCAGAAGTGCTTTGATCGCGGACGACTGAACCGCTGCGTTGACTTTGGCGACGGTGATCTTGCCTTGCGAGTAGTTTGGCGGTCCTGCGTCAGGAACTTCGATGGATCCGATTTCTGTCTGCGAAATTCCTTGGTGTCCTTGGGCGATGAAGTCCAAAGCCAATTCTTGAAACGTTTCATTTTCAAGCCAGCTTGCTGCAAGCTCTGTTGCCGCTTTGCTGTCCTTTGCGCCCAAAGCCATTCGTGCCCAGTCACGACGCGTCGCTTCATCCAATTTTTGATCGGCATACGCATCCTTCACAAGTGCCTCGACGCGACTTGAGTCAATGTCGCCCAACAATGAGATACCGACCATCCGTGCGAAAGGCGTTTTGGTTTCTGACACAGCGTTTACAACGCGATCTGCGATTTTGGCCGTTGCGGTATCTGACTGAGAATTGAAATAAGACTCGCCGGTCATCACTTCCATCATCGTCCGGCGAATGTAGTAACCGTAACCAACGTGCTGTGGGTCAATCAGGTCAAGCGATTTCCAGGCATCAGTAACAACGGTGGTCTTGTCATAGACTCGAGCAACTTCGATGAGAGCGGGGAAGTAGTCTTCAACTCCCTTCGATTCAGCGGAAAAAAAAACCAGATTGCTTCGCGATTCCTTTGGTAGCCAACGATACACAGCCGCAAGCCGCGTTTCGCTGTCTGGCAACGCGGAAACTGAATCGATCACTTCTTTCGGTTCGATGTCGATCCCCAAGCGTACTGCGGCCAGGCTGGCGTGGGCTTTGGTGACCGGGTCGTCGGATTCGCGAAGTCGCTGCACAACTGCTGTGGCGTTATCGAGCCAAGGTAAGACAGCGGCGGGAGATTTTCGCCAGTTGGTTAACCACTCTTCGTAAGTTTCGGCTTCTTTGAGCTGTTCTTGGTTTACCGGTGGCTCACTTGGCGGTTCATCTGGAGTTGCAACGGCCTCAGCTTCTTGTGGCTGGGATTTTTGTGGCTCGGCTTCTGCTGGCTGAGCTTCTGCTGTTTCCGCTTCCGGTGACTGCGCCTCTACGGCTTCTACCACTTCTGGAACTGCCTCGACGATGGGTGCCTTTGGTTGGCCGCCACCGAAGATCGCGCCCAACGCTCCAAGCAACCCACCGCCCGCCGGTTCGGGTTCTACAAGAAGTTCTGCGTCACTAAAGCCCATCTCTACATCAAAATCACCGCTAAATGGACTGCTAGAATTTGTCGGCTGCCCAGGCAGCACCGGTAGGTCGCTGTGGTAATTGTCGAGCCATGAATTGAGGGATCGGACTGCCGCAAGTTGGACATCAGCATCCGTGTCGTCAAAGGCTGTGCGTATGTGTTTTTCGTGCTCGTCCACTTTCAGACGCGACATGGCCTCAAGCGCGAAGGTGCGCGAATCCGCATCATCCGACTCAAAACGCTCGGCCAAAAACTTAACGTTGTCTTCGTCGTGAAGGCTGCCCTTGAGTTTGGGCAAGATCGTGTTGCGAATTGGCGGATGTTTCCATCCGATCTGCAAAAGTCGATCGAACGACTCCTTTTGGTCAGCATCGATAATCGCCGGCACAATCTTGCTGAGAACAAAACTGTCTTTGTCATTCAGAAGTTTTCGAGCGGGTTCGCGGAAACCCAACGGCAGCTTTTGGGACGATGAACTTTGATCGTCGGTATGTTTCGAGATCGCCTCGGCTACTTCCGCACGAACTTGCCAATCCTCGTTCTCGGCCAGTTTGGCATACGCATCGTAAACTTCGTCCTTGGTGCTCTTCATTTCCTTCAGCAATCGGACGTAGTAAACCAACAGGCCTGGATCGGTTTCGATCAATGCGTGTTCTGCAATCGGTTTGGCCAAGTAGCTGCGTGGTTTATCTAGCCAGAGTTTCAGGACTGCTGCGCGTACATTTTTGTCGGGGTCTTTCAAGAATCGGACCAGTTCCGTCGCTTCACCACCGCCGCTTTGTTGCAAACCGCGCAAGGCCAGTTCGCGTATCAAGGGATCGTTGTGTGCAAACAACGTTTCCAGGAGTGGGACATCGCCCTTTTGTGCTTGTTCGGACAACAACTGCGCGGCAATACGCCTGGAGGAAGAATCCAGCGACGCTAATTTGTCGGTTGCCCCTGGTAAACGAATGGAAAGCGTCGGGGATGCTACCAATCGATAGTGCACGGCGGACAGTCGCTCGCGGGCAGTATCAGAAGCTTCTGTTTCCAAACGCGCCTTTACACTGGTCAGCAGTTCGGGGCCAACGACGGCTAGACCATCAACCAATCCTTCGCGGATCGGTCCGCGCCGCAACAACCGGTCGATCTCCAATTCTGCTTCTGCAATCGTGGCCGAATCGGTTTTTGCGAACAGTTTTGGATCATCCTGTTCGGTGGGATCGTCTTTGCTGATGGATGACGCCCACTTTTTTAACGCCGCAATGCGTTCGGTTGTCACGCTGTCGATTTGCCAAGGATCGATTCCATCGATTGGGGCTGGCCATCGACGCAAAACATCCAACGCAGCGACTCGAGATCTCATTTTTGGCGCGGACAAGACATCGATGACTTTCGCTGCGACCAACTGTGGGTATCGAACCAACAACTCGGTGGCGGTTGAACGCTGGGATGCGGATCGATCTTGCAGCATCTCCAACAGCAAGTCGATTTGTTTGTCGTCCAAGACTCCGGAGCTAAGGCGTTTTGCGAATTTACGGCGTCGGATGATTTCTTGATAGACAGACTCGCACTGTCCCAACCACGTTGATAGCGATTCGCCTTGGACCAAACCAACTTGTTGAGTGATGATTTCTCCACTATTCGTCACCACTCGCATCGTTGGCAGCGAATTGATCCCTTCGACATCCGCCCCCTTGGGCGGTTGATCGACGTCGATACGCAGCAGATGAAAGCCATCCAAAAGCGGCTTGATGTTTGCCGAATTCATCTCTTGAGTCAACAATTTGCAGGGGCCGCACCAAGACGCTTCGTACTTGATCAGAATCGGCTTGGTTGAATCAACACGCGCAGCCGCCTGTGTCTTTTCCCAGTCGTCGCTCCATGATTCGTCGCCTCGAAGTTGCGCCGACGATCCGAAGAGACACAGAAGCAGAATTGTGGTCGCCAAGACTTTTGGTAACTGACCGTACGGCCCGAAACCTTTGGCGAACTTCGCTACTGGTAGTTTGGTTTTCATCATTGCCCTCCCTCGCCATGCTCTACTTGTTTCCAATAGCTGTCGTATTGAAAGTGTGGACTGTTTTCGTGGTCGTGGCACGTCAGGCAGCTGTCGGCTGCCAGCCACGGTGTTTTGACGCTCTCATCAGCAACGTGTTTACTGCTGGGGCCATGGCAACTTTCGCAGCCAACGTCAATTCGGTTCATGGTTGTTTTTCGATTGACGAATCCGCCATTGCCGCCAAAGCCGATTGTGTGGCATCGTTGGCATGACGAATCGACATGGGCGCCGACTTCTTCAAGCGTCTGCCAAGCATGCGAGTGCGTCGTGTTTTCCCAAATCTCGGTGTCGCTTTCGTGGCAATCTTTGCAGGCTTCGCTACCAACGAATTGATCGTCGCTGTCTGTGGCCGTCATCACAAAACTGGTTTGCGATGCTGAAAAATCTAGCCCGGCCAATCGATTGCGAAACGATTTCAAGTTTGCTTGCTGGATTGCGTCTTCTTCGTACTCGCTGCTGACTTCGTGCAGGTCTGCTTCCAGATCAATCGAAAATCGACTTGCCGTTTTGCCTTTCACGCGAGCGACAAACTTTCCTTTATTGCCGACCGCCGTTAGCAAAGTTCGGCCATGTTTTGTGGGCGCGATACTCTGCCGAGTTTTGCCGCCAATGATCACGTCGACTTCGGGCACATTGCTGGCCAGTTGCTTCAGTTCTTCTTCGTTCATGTACGCCAGCACGACGACACATTCAGGAGCGGGCGATTGTTCGGAGATCGCACGCAAGATCGATCGTTCTGGCGACTGAACTTGCAAACTGGATTGATCGGATACCAAAGTAGGCGAAACAACACCGAGTACTAAAATACGTGTCCCGCCTCTTCTGACGTTGACGAAGGGTTTCACCTGGGCCGGCGGGTTGGAAAGATTCGTGGACACGAACGTCAAGCCATCGGTTGAAGGCAATTCTAGGCCCAATTCCGATCCGCCGATGTTGTGAACCAAGTAACCCATTGAATCTTCGCCGTCGATGATCGCTTTGAATTTTTCGACATCGTAAGGCTGGTTGCCCAAGGCAGCGCCGCCAACGCTGACCAGCAATCGTTCATCGTCGCCGGCAAGTGAATCGATCAGGGTTGCTCGTCGACTGAGGCCACCGGATTGCCCGCTGGCACAACCGCACGGTTCAATCCAACCCTGTGTGTCACAAGTCGCAAAGATCACAAAATTTGACTTCGTATTCGCTTCGTCCGTTTTGGATTCTTGATTGTTTCCGCCACATCCCACCAAACAAACGACCAACGTGCATGCCGAAAAGCATGTGGTTGGAGGCAGTCGAATGAGATTCAGTGGAGCCAATGTACGCACTCGAATTAAAAGCTGAGGGTATAAGCCAGGATGTTGACGTTGACCAATTCGGCGTTGGTGATTTCATTTCCGCCACAGCAACAGCAGCCTTGCGTGTGGGACGTGTCGTTCAATCCGTCTTGGCTGTACAAAACCGACAGACGCTTGCCGATCGAGATTCCTTCCAGCGGACGTGGTTTGCCATGCTTTGCGTTCAGCTGTTTGATGTCATACACGGTGTGAAAAACAGCGTGATCCATCTTCAGCTTTTTCATTTCGTTGTCTTCAAAAAGGCTAGCCATTTCGCGGCGAAACGACCGGTCCCATTCAGTCGATGAGCAACCCGCCGACGCCAAAAGAAAGCCACCGCGTTTCAAGTAAGCCAACAAGTTGGTGCGTTCGCTGGCGCCCAAAACAAAATCGCCTTCGCCGGTCATAATCAGCAGCGGATAGTTGTAAATCTCGTCACTGCTGAGTTTGACCGCATGGAAGCGACGGCTAGTTGAAATCGTCGATTCGTTCTCGGCGCGAATCAAAAAGTGATCTGCGAAGCACTCACTGGACTTGGACCCTGCGTAAACCAAGTTTGCGACTTGAACAACGCTGCCAGTTTCTCCACCAACGTGCGTCGGGTCCGGTACGACTTTTTCGACAGGCTTTTTGGCACTTTTTTTGGCAGGCTTTTCAACGGGCTTTTTTGCTTCCTCTGGATCGGCACCGCTCAATGGAGCGACGAAAACGCCGATGACAAACATCGCAGCAAAAATCCGTGTGATTCTGTCGTATTTCATTTTATTGATCCATTTGTTCGGCGAGTCGACGCAAGTACGTTTCGGCTTGGCGACGGTATCGAAGTGGAACGTCGCGTGCATTGGAACGCGAAGTTGTCGGTAAATCTATTTGCTGGAGCGGGGCCCCATCCATACTGTTGCTGCCGTCACCGGCTGTGCCGCGTGCCGGTGCCAGCCTGCCGTCTTCACCGCGACCACGACCGGCGGGCTGTGCAAACGGTTGGTTTCCATACAGGCCAACATTTTGGCCTGTGTTTCCGCGTGTTGAGTAACCAGAGCTGGGACCCGAATTCAGCCCCATCTGATTCATCATTTTCTCCATCGCATTTTTTCCAGCTTGTTTCATGCCAGGAGCGAATTTCTTCTTCAAGCAATTGCCAGCTTGTTGGCCGTTGTTCTCAGACTGTTCCAGGAACTTCTCCATCTCTTGAAGTGCCGTTAGCGCTTTGGCGTAGCCATCGATCCCATTGAACTGGGCCATTGAAGTCCTGGCGCCGGCGAGTTCATCATCGATGGGGCTGTCGCGAACCGCTTGCACGAAATCCAACGAAGACTGCTTCAGTTCTTGTAGATCAGGATCATCGCCAAGTTTCTGAGCACTCGCTTCGATTTGGTCCAGCAGTTCGGCCAACGAATCGCGAACTGCCGCCTCTTCTTCACGCAACTGAACCATTCGCTGCCGGTCCGCTTCGTCGCGCACCGATTCTTGATCGCGAAACTGGTCCAGTTGATCGACCAAAGCACGTTGACGAGCGACCAGCTGTGCGAACTTTGATTCAGCAGCAATCAAAGGAGCGATCTTGCGAAGCGCTTCCATCGGTTGACCAACTTGTTCGTCTTGCTTCTTGCGTATCTCGTCAAGTTGTTTTTGCAGTTGATCGGCCTGTTCCTTCAGCGATTTTCCGTCTTTTGACGCGTTCTCGCTAGCCGCCGCCGCATCGCGTAATTGCTGGGCCTGCTTGCGTAAAAGTTCACTCCATTGTTTATCGATCTCCAACGGCAACTCTTGCTTGGACAACTCGTCTAACTTGTCCGCAACGTCTTTCATCTTTTGCTGCAACTGCTGCATGCGTTCTTTCAGTTTCTGTTGTTGCTCTTTGTCATTGGGGTCAGCGTTATCGATTTCCTTTTGCAACTCGGCGGCTTCGGTGGCCAACTGATCCATCATGCGACGCGCCTGCTTGAACTTATTCTCAAGCATTTGTTGTCCCTTTCGGGCAGCCACCATGCGGTTGAAGTCACTTTGGCTAATGATTTCGATCTCGGTCAACGGACTCTCGCCGCCTTGCGAAAGATTCGGACGCGTATCATCCACCCGGGCGAACAACGTCAACTTATCGCCTGCTTCTAAACCGAAAGATTCCAGCGGCAGCATCGAACCACCCTGGACGACTCGCGATTTGTCAGCCGGCAGATCCACGGGAATCGGACGCGAACCATCGATGATTCGGTACAACCGCATGCGAGCGATCCCATAGTCATCTTCGCCAACCACGGCGACTGGAATTTTGGTCGTCGGCGTGGCATACGATCGCTGGCGTGGTTGAGTGATGCGGGCGATCGGCGGCTCATCGACCAACAATTCAACTTCGATCGGGACTTCCCATTCGCTTTCGACACCGTTGGTACCTTTGACCGATACATGCCATTGGCCGCTGCGTAGGATTTCGGTTGGCCCAGTGACTTGCTGTGGATCGTTCGGCGATACCGCCAAATCGACGATCGTCGGTTCTTCGTTTTTACCATTCTCGATTCGCACCGTTCCGCCGCTCAGAGGTCGCGTGGCAAGAATCGAAAACAGAACTTGCGTGCCAGAAAGTCCCTCCAACGCGTCTTGCGGATGACGCCCTTTTCTGGCTGGCAAATTCGTGTAAGCAGGCGGCGTGATCGTATAGGCGATCTCTTCAATTTTGGGCGCATCCAGCACTTGGATGTTGTACGTTTCGCTACGTCCGCGATCTGCGGTGACAAAGTAGCGGGTCGACTCTAGCACGCGCGGCAAGACGGCTTGCCATTTGCCGCCTGAACGCGGAAACATATCCACGGACTTGGATTCGGCTGTATCTGGTTCGCCGATTACCAATTTTGCTTGTTCGACCGATCCTCCCGTGATCTCCACGGTTACTTCCAGCGGTTGCCCATAAGTAAGCGTGACATCGCCGGGCGACACCGAAAACTGTAGCGGCGTGTACGGTGGCGTATCGACTGTTGGCGAGAAAAGTCTTTTGGTCGAAGTCGAAAAGGCATTGGGCGCGAAAAAACCAAACATCATCAACACAACCGCGACCGCCGCAGCGATCGTTGCGCTGCGTTTGGCGATCGACCAAGGCGCTGCGTCACTGGAGTCAACGTTGGCGGCACGCTGTGACGCTTGGCTGACGGCGACCGAAGCGATTCCGCGGGCCAGCGGCGACAGTTCGGATCGCGAATCGTTTGCCAAGTCACGTTCGTTGATCATGTCCAAACCCGAAAGGATTTGACCGCCGGTTCCGCCAACTTGATCCAAACGCTTGGCGACGCTGACTTTGTTGGTATCCGAAAACCGCCGATAGATCAGCCAACCGAACAAGCCCAGGCCAACCAATACGGTTAGCGGCACGATGACTTGCCGGACACCGATTGGCAATTGCCAAATGATGTCCAACCACGCAAACGTCAGCAGCGCTATTCCCAGCGCCGCAAGTAACCAACAAACAGAATCGCAGATGCCAATGGCGCGCATGCGATTCGCAACCGATTGCAGTCGGCTTTGCAATGACGCTTGGTGATCAACGCCAGAGTCCGGTGAAGAGACAACGCTAGCCATGCATTGGGCCTCGAAAATGCGAGTTGTTCATTACTATACCAATCCGTTTTGTCGTCTGACGGTCCACGCGGCTGTCCACAATCCCAGCACGCCAAGTAGCACCCACCACCGATCCCAAGCAGGAGTCCGCTGTGTTTCGATCGGTAAACCGTCGATCAATTGTTGGTGGATCGTTTCTGCGATCACATTCGCATCGTCCGCCGCAAGCATCTGACCGCCACTTTGTTTTGCGATCGCAGTCAACAAATCGTCTCGCGGATTCAGTTCTAATCTTTCGGTGATCGGTTGTCGAACTTCGAATGCTGTCACCGATCGATCGTTCGGGTCAGCGTCGGCCAAAGTCGCTCGATAGCTGCCCGGAGCAAGTTCGCCAAACCGGGCTTGATAAACACCCGGTTGGTCACCTGCTGGTTCGCAAATGATCGGCGTCACAGTCTCGTCGCCGTCGCGAGAAAGGTTGACCGTCGGCATGTTTTCTTGCGAAACACCATCACGAACAAGCAACGTTGCGATCGCCGACTCGTCCGTACTGAATCGCAACTGTTCGCTTTGTAGTGCGCGGTTTTGGCCGGGCGACAACGCAACTCGCGACACCAGCCACTGCAGCAAACCATTCCAAACGCTTGAGTAGGTTTCTTCGGCTGCAGCAAACTCCGGCGCCAACAGCGCCCAACGCCACATCCCCGCACCTTCGACCACGACCGTGCGACCGGCTCCGTAAGGTTGGTAGGTCACGATGGGAATCGAATTTGCACCATCATCACTGGTCGCCAAAACTCTGGGCAAACCACCGCGCGTTTCCGGAGCCGCCGACGTTACCAGCGACGGCATCGATGCCAGTGGATCCGAATCGGTAGCCGCTAGCCAACCTTCCGACTCAGACTCTTCGGTGACCTGCGCCCGAAATCGCCGTTCGCTGCCCCGCGTCCATTTGACAGGCAGCATGCGGCCAAGTTTTTCTGACAGCGTTGACTGTGGTGTGCCGCGAGCACAAACTAACGATCCACCTTGGGTGGCAACCCAGTTGCGCAGCCGGGTCAATGTGTTTTCATCCAAATAAGCTTCGGAGTCGCGGCCAAGCACAATCACTTGGTACTTCTGCAACGCCTCTGCCGTCCCCAAAATGGATGCGGGTGTTGCAAGAATCTGCCAGCTTGGTTTGTCATCGGCTTTGACTTCCGCATCGTCTTTCGATTCGGCGTCGGCTGGCTTTTTTGGCGCACTGCCCGGTTGGTCGAAGACTTGCGTGCGATGCATGAAGCGGTCTTCGCGCAACATCACCAAACTTTCCAATTCAATCGACGGGTCCGTCGAAAGATTGCGTGCCAGAAACTTGCTGTCCCAATATGGTTTGCCTTCCAAAAGCAACACGCCGATGGGAGAGTCAATCACGCGCACCAACAAACTCAATCGGTTGTCGTCCTTGGTTGCTTCGCCGGGCAGCTCGCCAACTTGAACACTGTAACGATACAGCCCTGGTGCATCGGGCGTGGCCATGAACGAAACTTCTTGTGTGTCATCGGTTTTTAGGATCACCCTTTGCGTTTCGATGTCTTCGCCGTTGCGTGACAAGACGACTTCGACGGGTGCCGGGTCGAATCCGCGGCTAACGATTTTGGCTGATAGTTGCACCGGTTGATCGACAAACGCAAGCCGGCTGCCCGCGTCACTTTCTAAAGACAAATTTTTGACAACCACGCTCTTGGCCACCGAGATCGGAAACACCGGCGCTCCGCGACTGCGTGCTGCCTGTGCCGCGGCGACCGCGCGGCGGGTTGGGCCAACGTTGTGGATTCCGTCACTGATCAACACGACCGCTTGCCCGCGAGGCCGATCGCTTTGGGCGGCCATTGCGATCGCGGTTGCCAAGTCCGTTCGTTTTCCAAGTTCACTGGGCGTTTCGGCTTTATCGCTCGCCCCGCGCGCCGCAGCGTCGAATGTGACGAGCCGTTTTTCAAAAGAATCGTCGAACGCCGCAGTGACTTTGTCGGCCAATGCTCTGGCGCGTTCCAATCGAGTTGCTGTGTCGCCTTCGGTGTCGGCAACGTCCATGCTGGCGGATGTGTCGATCAAAACCGTCACCAGCGGTCGACCTTCTGGTGGCGGCAGCGGCTGGACCCAAGTCGGATTCAACAACAAGATCAACGGAATCGATCCAGCGATCAACATGATTCCCAGAACCCATGTTCGTCGCGCCGTGGGGATCACACCTTTTGAACGAACGACATAGACGACCCAAACAACAGCAAACACGAACGCCAGCGCCAACCAGAGCGGCAGCGATACACGCGGTTGCCAATCCAGCCAGCCCAACGGCAACGCAAACGGCTGGCCACCAAGCGTTGGAAGTGATTCGGAAATGCTGAACAGATCGATCAAAGGTTTCGACTCATGAACGAAAGGAAATCAAAATGCCAAGTTCAGTGACCACACAACCAAGCATCGCGAGCGCTGCCCAAACCCAAAGCGTGTCCGATTGTGCCCCTTCGGCGCCCGCTTTCTGAAACTGCAATTCGCGACCGCCCGATAAACGCGACACCAAAACGTCTTCGGAAATCGTCCGCAAATCCTGTTCGGCAGGATCGCTCCGCACCGCTTCGGCCCACAGCGTTTTGTCTTCTGCATCCACAACCCGATACACACCCACTTTGGTTGTCGTCGGCCAACTCCAGACAAGCATCGAATCTTGGTTAAGAATCCGCCCCGTTGAAACTGCCTCGTCATTATTTGCACCAACCCGGCTGATCGTTAGCACGTCGGGATTTCCGGAATCACCCGGCAGCGAACGAACAATCGGGTTGCCAGCGATCGTTCCCGCAGCACTGCCGCCCGATTCAGTTAAACGGTTAATCGTCTCGATCAGTAGCGGCACAAAACCTGCTTGAAAGGCCACGTTACTCTTGGCAAGATCAGCATTCAGCACCGCCAACTTTCCCGCGCCGACTTGAGTGAAGTACAGCAGCGCCGATCGATCACTTAGCGTCGCCGCCACGGAATCGACGCCTGCGTTGGCGAGTGTTCGCGTCGGCAGCCCGCCAGCAAAACGCCACGACGCGGTAGTTACTTTTAAACTGTCACCAAACGCATTGAACGGCTCGCTTGCCGAATCGATCTCCTGCATGCGTAAATCCTTGCGGCGATCCGACTCAAGCGACGCGACCAATTCCACCGGCGGCTGCATGTCGCTACCAAGTTCTTTTTGCATCGCTTGCAGATTGTTCGCGTCCGAAGGCCCACGAGCGACATACAAAATCGATTTTCCGCGACGCAACCACGATGCTGCCCGTTTGACCGCCGTTTCATCCCACGCTTGCACATCCGTCACGATCCAAACTTGCGCCGCTTGCGCCGCCGGCGTATCCAAAGTCGCCGGTGACACCGATGCTAAAAATTCATCCTCCAAAATCCCGTCGTCACTCTCTTCACCGCGCGAGAGAACTTGCGAGATAAAGAAAGCACCGCTGGGCGCGTTCCGTCTGGCTTCGGTGACGATCGCCAATCGCTGTTCCGGTCGGACGCCAAAAGCCAACGGCATCTGATCGTCAGCCGGTAGCGAATCATTAACGTCAACCAACTTCACCGCTCCCGTTTGCCAACCCGAACCTTGCCATTGAACGGGGATCTGCAAAGTCGTTTCGCTCTGCGGCGAAAGCGTCGCACTTGACTGTTGATTGATGCGCCCCAGTTGCAAACGACATTGGACCTGACGCGAATCGTCACTGTGGTTGGCGATGTCGACCAGCACGGTGACGGTTTTGCCAACCGTCGGCGCGGACGACAAACGGACTTGTTGGATCGCCAGATTGCCAAGCGGTTTGCTGTCGCCGATCGAAACCAATCGCACTTTGGTGTCCGCTGGTAACTGAGAAAAATCAGCCCGCGCCCAACTGCTCCTTTGAAAATCGCTGACGATCACTAACTCTCGAATCGCATCGGGCGACGACGAAGCAAACTGTTGACTGACCGCTTCAAAGGCTTTGGCGGTATCGAATCCCATCGGCGAAACCGCGGCATCCGAAAGACGTTCGCGAAGCAGCCCGAAATTCGCACTTGGGGTTTGGAAAACACTTTGAGTGTTGGCTGATGCGAACATCAAATTCGCAGCAAGACCAGGTTTGTATTGCAGTTCTTTTGCGGTCTCTGCACGCGCTTGATCGAATCGCGTCGCTGGTCCATCGATCGCAGCCATGCTCTGGCTGACATCCAACAACACAATCTTGACTCGATCGGCGCCGTCATCATCATTGGCAGTAGAATCGCCGCCGAAAAAAGGTCTCGCGATCGCCAGCGCCAACATCGCGACGGCTAACGAACGAAACAGCAGCACCAAAAAATCACGCAGCCGATCTTTGCTGCGGCGCTGATGCAATGCATCGCTGACCA
This sequence comes from uncultured Pirellulaceae bacterium, assembly GCA_964398215.1. GTDB lineage: Bacteria > Planctomycetota > Planctomycetia > Pirellulales > Pirellulaceae > CAYNNP01. The sequence goes on from CAYNNP010000146.1 coordinate 14,259, forward strand.
GCCGGATCGTGCTAAGGGGCATCCGCTGCGGTTTTGGCCGCGTCAAAAAATGCACGACGACCGGAATCGCGGCGCCAAGCAAACCGATGACCAACAAGAACGGATTCACAAACATACGCCGTTACCCCGCTCTTTGCACAAGGAACTGGCCGAGCGTATCCAAGTAGCTGGTCGCGGTGCTGATGGCGCGATAATCCGCGCCGATCGCAGTCGCAATGCTTCGCGTCTTATCCAAATGTTCGCGCCAACGACGCCCATACAACTCTTGGATTTCGCCAACGCGACAACGAACGCTCGCTTCGCCCTCGAGTCCTTCGAATTGAAACGCGACACCTTCGGGCAACGATTCTTCGGCGGGATGAATCAAGTGCAGCGCGACGATCTCCCAACCTCGGTGCCGTAGCTTTCGCAGCGACGCCGTCAATTCGCGTGGATCGTCGATCAGAAAATCGCTCATCAACATCAAGACACCACGTCCAGAAACGCGGCCAATGATTTCGTCCAAACCTTCGGCCAATTTCGACTCACCGCGAGGCTGAATCTCCTCGATCGCTTCGTACAAACCCTGTGCATGCGAACTGGTGCTACCCGGCGGATGATAAGAATGCAAGCCGTCACCGATCAATGCAAGTCCCGCTTGGTCGCCACCACGCGTGATCAGATGAGTCAGCGCTGTCGTGAAATATTGCGAGTAAGTTAGTTTGTCGGGAGCTTGTTTTGTTGTGGTCAGCTGGGTTGCTTTGCGCTTAAGCCAACCGGTCGCAGCGGACTCGGCGGGCTTGCCATCGAACTGCATCGAACCACTGCAATCGATCACCGACAAACAAGCCAAGTTCGTGTCTTCTTGAAATCGCTTGATATATTTGCGTCCGGTCCTACCCAGTACACGCCAGTCCAACCGGCGCAGATCATCACCGGGCGTGTACGGTCGGTAGTCAGCAAATTCGCCACTACCGCCCATCGCGCGCGAACGATGGCGACCGCTGTAGGGGCCGTCGACACGATTGGGCGTGACAAAGCGCATGTGTTCAAGTGCAACGAGCTGCCGCAGTTCAAGAAATCGCGATGTCGCTGCTTGGGAGTCAGCCGAGCTCACGATTAAACCTTGCTAAGGAGGTGTCCAACGATTGCATCCGCGTCCACTTGGTCGCCGATCGCACGGTGGTTTCCAAGGACTCGATGCCGCAAAATCGGAATCGCCACTGACTTGATATCGTCAACATTCGGCACCGCCCGTCCAGCCAACAATGCACGGGCTTTGGACGCCATCGCCAAGCACTGTGAACCGCGTGGCCCAGCACCAAAGCCAACATACTGCCGAACAAATTCGCTAGCCGATTCCTGTTCCGGTCGACTCGCACGGCACAGCGCAACAGCAACATCGATCACGTTGTCCGGCACAGGAGCCGCCGTCACAAGTTCGCGAAGTTCCAAGAAACCTTCGCGTGAAAGTGTCGAACTTGGCAAATCCGGTGTGCGTCCTGCGGTGCGTCGCACAATGTCCTTTTCTTGTTCGGCTGTCGGATAGCCCACATGAATCTGCATCATGAACCGATCCAATTGCGCTTCGGGCAGCGGATACGTGCCTTCTTGTTCAATCGGGTTTTGTGTTGCAACGACCAAGAACGGATCATGCATTGAGTGCGTCACACCTGCGACGGTGACATGTCGTTCCGCCATCGCTTCCAACAACGCCGATTGTGTTTTCGGCGTCGCGCGGTTGATTTCGTCGGCGAGAACCAGATTGCCGAACAAAGGACCACGGCGAAAAACCATCGACGGTTCACCGTTGCCATTGGACTTCGTCCCGCCCATCAGTTCGTAACCGGTAACGTCCGACGGCATCAAGTCGGGAGTGAATTGAATTCGCGAAAACTCCCAATCAAAGGAAGCGGCAAGAGCTTTCACGACCAGCGTTTTTGCCAAACCGGGCACACCGACCAGCAGCGCGTGGGAGCCAGTTAGAGCACAAATAAGAAGTTGATCGATCGTTTCTTCTTGCCCCACGATGACTTCATGCAGTGCATCACGAATCGTTTGAATTTTGCGTCCAAACTCTTCGATCCGCGCCGCCGCATCGGCCCCTGTATCAACGCTCATCGGCGCCCCCCCGTAAACAATGGTTTCTAAAACGTCACGTTGCAAATACCGAACGCTGGATGCGTTCAATGGAATGGCTAGCCTGAAAATATATACTAAACGAGTCTATCGAGCCGCACGCCCAGCTGCAAGCAAATCCCGCCGATGATTCGGGCGAATCATTTTTTCAAGCGGGGGATGCAAGGTTGGCCGCTCCGGTCGAGATTTATCGGTTAGCGTCTTGCGCCTC
>CAYNNP010000147.1:0-16534 GCA_964398215.1 uncultured Pirellulaceae bacterium
CATAGTTTCTGAAAATGCCAACCTCCGGGAAGCTTCTCTGCTTCGCGATTTGTGTGCCACGAAAAACGGTGCAACCATTCATCAGGTTCGGGAGCAAACAGCCCTGGGCCGTGGACAACACGTCGGGAATTTGTACTCTGATCCTCGCTGGAATTTTTGCGATAGACAACGACTGCTTCTTTTGCCGCCAAATCCAGACAGGGTTTAACTTCGATCGATTCGTGAAGCACCGGGTCTTGCCACAGTTCGCAGGGACCACAGATTGTTTCTGCCCGTCCATCGCGATGTTGTACCGACAGATACTCGGTTGGATGGGCAACGTGGTGTTTCGCTTTCTTGAAGGTCTTGAACCACCGAAATACTCGCTGGGGTCCTTTCAGCATTTCTACTTTTCCAGATCGATGAAATGCCAAGTATCGTTGTCCGTCGGGAATGGTAAAGAACATCATGCTTGCCTGGCGAGAGTGGTTGGATTGGGGATCAGTGGACGAGTGCTGGGGACTAGGGTCTGGCATGGCGGGACTGTTGTGGTCGATCAGTTTTCCAATTGAATCTGGCGATTCTTCACCACCCACCGTTTCGGTGAAATCAATTGCCGTGTCAGTAAATTCTTGCAGCATCGAGTCGGCCGATTCGCCTTCGATTTGTCCATAGAGTCTGTTGATCGCATGTTCGACTTCGTTTTTGTCACGCCAAAAAGTTGCGACGTTTGTGTTCAGGATAAAACGTAATTTGTCTTGCAGCATCACATCGTCAACGAAGGGTGTTGCGAAAGTGATCGTGTCGGCATCATGATGAACCGGCATGACAGAGTTTTCTCGGGCGACACTTTCGGGGACCAGTTCGATAATGTCTGGGGCCACCACCATGTCGGTCAATGCAACATGATCAGGTGGTCGAAATGTGCGTTCGGTCAGCAGCCGCGAAAGTAGGCCGCTTCCATGGGAAGCCATTGGCATTTTGTTTCACTCCGGATAGCAAACGAATAGGCAAACGAATAGAAATCGTTGCCGCAATATCGCTGCGGCATCAGCACTCGAAAGGATGTCAACCTGGAATTGAATCCGCATGTGTCGCACGCGCGCCAGCACCCGGGGGTTCGCGCTCAAAGCCCAGAAACACGATGTATTTTCACGAAAAAAAACTTCATTGGACGAAGTGCAACGTGTTGGCGAAGACGTTTTTGGTATTGACGAATCTTCGCTGTGAACAAGAATGGTTGTGTCTTGATAAAATCATCGTCGAAAAAGTTTCGTCGATTGAATTCTTACTCGTTAGACGGGTTCGCGACGTACGAACCCCGAAAATGGCTTCTAGTAAACTCCGCCGCCAAATTGCTTGGGAGGCGGCTCGATTGATGTACTCGCGTGAAGTAACCGAGTACTACACTGCAAAAGAGAAAGCAGCCAAGCGGATCTACAAGGGCTGGATCAAGCCTGCGGATCTGCCCACCAATGCCGAAATCCGTGATCAAGTTCAAATACTTGCTCGGCTGCATGAAGGAAGTGACCACAGCGATCGCTTGATGCGAATGCGGTTGCGGGCTTCTTGGTGGATGCGGCAACTGCAGCAGTTTCACCCCAAGATTTTGGGCAGCGTTCTGACTGGCAGTATTCGGCAAGGTTCCGATGTGGACTTGCACGTTTTTGCTGCCAACCCACATGCGATCACGCTTCAATTGGATGACTTTGGCGTCGCCTATGATTTGGAACGCAAGCGAATTCGCAAGGACGGCGAAGAGCGTGTCTTCACCCATATCCATGTCAAAGATGAATTTCCGCTTGAGCTAACGGTCTACCATCCAAGCTACCTTGGTTTTCGATTCCGAAGTTCAATCACGAACAAAGCGATCCAACGCGCTGGGCTTGCGGAGCTAGAGAAACTGATTGCGTTGGAGCATGGGATCGACGCGGAACAACAGGCACAGCGGCGAATGGACATGGATGCTGCGCCCGATAGGATTGGGTTGTTTCTGGCTTTGTTGGTTCCGCTGGAGAATGTGAAGCAGAATCCAAAGTACCATCCCGAAGGCGACGCACTTTTTCATAGTATGCAAGTCTATGCGTTGGCGAAAGATCAGTCTCCGTACGACGAAGAATTCTTGCTTGCTGCGCTGTTGCACGATGTGGGAAAAGCGATTGATCCGGATGATCACGTTGGCGCGGGCCTGGAGGCTTTGTGTGATTCGATCACCGAGAGAACGGCATGGCTGATCTCCAATCACATGGATGCTCACAAAATCCACGATCGAACCATCGGTGCTAGACGACGACGTAAGCTGACGTCGCATCCGTGGTACGAAGACCTGGAGTTGCTAGGTGAGTGTGATCGAGCAGGTCGCGTACCGGGCGCGGAGGTGGAAGAACCAGAAGAGGCGCTGGACTACATCGAAAATCTAGAAACGATGTTCGATTGATTTCGCGTTTTTGGTTGGTTTAGTCGTTTGCGATACAGTACAGCGACTTTTGTCCACGCAGAAACAATGCGTTGCCAGCGACTGCTGGTGACGCATCCACGCGTTCGTCAATTTGGTTCTCGCTCAACACTTTGAACTCGCGCGCTTTCTCCAAGACCAACGTCTTTCCGCCACGACCTGTCAAGTAAACATGTCCGTTTGCGGCGACTGGCGACGAGTATATGTTTCCAATCGACAATCGTTTTCGAGGCACGACGATTTCACCGTCGTCTGCATTGGCGACGGTCAAAATCGCTTGGTTTGACTGGGTGTAGTAAAGCAGATCGTCGTAAAGCACCGGCGATGGAATGTACGGCGTCCCACTGTCTTTCGTCCAAAGAATATTCTTGGAGCCAGAAATGTCGCCTGTCTCGTTCAGCGGGATCGCCATCAAAGAGTAACCTTTGTAGCCGCTCATGCAGTACACATAATCGCCTTTGATCACCGGGCAAGGAATGCAGTTTCCGGTCAGTCCGCTGCACTTCCAGATCAGTTTGCCGGTTTCCAGGTCATTACTCCGCACGAAGTTTGATCCCGTAGTGATCACCTGCGTCTTGCCACTGTGCTGGATGATTCGCGGAGTCGCCCACGCGTTGTCTTCGTCTCGATCAACTTTCCACAGCGTCTTGCCAGTAGTTGCATCCAACGTTTCGATGAACGACTGGCGTGCTTGATCGCGAACGATGACGAGTTTGTCGTCATGGATGACCGGCGAGCATCCTTCACCGAGACTGGATCCCATGAACGCTTTGCCCAGGTCTCGTTTCCATAAAAGCGCACCGTCCAAGTCGTAACAAAACAGTCCTGCGGATCCGAACCAGCAATACAGCCGCTTGCCGTCCGTTGTCGGAGACGCCGAAGCATAATCGTTGTCTTGGTGAACACCGTCGTGCGGAATCAATTCGTTAGCGATTTGTCTCCAGATTTCTTTTCCGGTTTTGCGATCCAAGCACAGTACGACGAACTGGTGAATAGCATTCGGTTTTTTGATGTCGAAGAAGTTTGACTTTGGCTGCTTTTCGGGTGGCACTAAATCAGGGTCAACGCGATCTGTTTTGATTGCCGATACCAGAAAGACACGGTCGTTCCAAACGATCGGCCCACCGCGACCAGTACCATCAATTGGCGTTTTCCATTTCACATTGTTGGTCTCGCTCCATGAGACCGGCGGCGTAGCAGTCCGCGAAACTCCCGTTGCGTCAGGACCGCGCCATTGATGCCAATTCGCAGCGGCTTGTTCGGCCGATTGTGCGCTGCAAACCTCGGGACATAAAAGTAGCGGCAATGCAAAAATGATCGTCAGAGTTCTTTGCAGGTATCGCATCAGTCATCCCTCTAGCAAATCGTCTTTAATTGAATTGAATCAACCAGCAGAGGCTGAATGCAGCACTGCCGCGTAGCCCAGAATGTCATCATGTTTCTGGCAGTAACCCAGGATTTCCTCGAATGCCGCCGCATCTCCGTCGGCTTTCGCGCGTTCCGCGATTCCGATCAACAGCGGCACGATTCGTTGTGGTGGAACATCGTCGGGCACCAATTCGACAGCAGCCTTCACAGCATCGGTGCGACGCCCGACTCTGTCCAGCAAATCGACGTAGGTCTCAATCGCTCCTGTTCCATGATCGGCCGTGTTGACGCTCTTAGCCTTTCGCTCAAACATCTTGAGTCCCGCATCAACATTGTTCCCAAGCAGCGTGCCATAGAATGCCGCGTAGGCCGGGTAAAAGTCAACGAAAGGTTCGTCGCCTGGATATTGGAGTTGGTGATTGAGTTGACGACCGTACTGCGTCAGTTCCCAAGCTTTTTGAAGATGTTCTTTGGATTCCAGAACAGCAGCGATCCGAACCGTTGACGCCAGGTGGGTCGTGTCTAAATGGTAGCCGCCTTCGCCCATGATCCATTTTCGAGTGCTAATCATGTCGTGCAAGGATTCGTTGTCGCCCGCAGGAGCTTCGCGATTAGCAATGTCACCGCGAACCAGTTCACACAATTCCGCATACAAGTGATTCAGCAGGCACTCCGCAGCAGCCCGCCGATCGGACTTGCTGCGTGTTTGCAGCGTCTGTTCAAACAGCGTGATGCTGTTGCAAGTTCCTTGATGATCCAACACGGCTTGGAAACCACGTTTTACATCAATGCCTTCGTGCAATAGCACTTGGATCATTTCGTCAAAGTTGTCGTCGGTGATCTTTGCATCCGCGATCAGCTGTTGCGCGAGTTCGGTGTCACCGGTGGGCCGCAAGTACATCCAGCCTTCACCGACGCGTCCATCCTTGATCAGCATTGTTCCGGCTTCGCGACAAGCATCCAGCAAGCCGGCTTCTAGTTGTTGTTCAACTTCTTCGGGCCGCGAAGGTTCCTCGTCGTTCTGAACAAGCGGCAAACCTAGTTGATGGCGCGTTCGCATCTTCAGAGCCTCGAACAACTCCATTGGTCGGCGCGACTCCCGGAAGTATTCAACCATTTGGTCGAGCATGGTGCCAGGCTCGGTACGATTTGATACCAAGGTCTTGTAGATGTCGGTTTCGGTCATAGTCATGGAGGGGATCGCCAAAAAACGAAGTCATTGATACGACAGTAGAGTAGACATCTGGCGATAGAAAACAAGACGTGCAATCACCTCGCAGGGCCATTTGGCATCGCGATTTACAGCAATTATGGCGTCTTTGGATGCTAGATATTGGTGGCCGCTGCTGTGTCGATCACAAACGTGACTTCAGCATGCAGCCTTAAGAATGACGCCGGACAATTTGTGTCGACGGGCCCATTGATGGCGGTCGCAACCGCATCGGCTTTTGAATTCCCTGTTGCGATCAAGACTATTTTTCGGGCCTCAAGAATTGTTTCGACGCCCATGGTGATCGCTGTCTTGGGGATGTCTTGGTCGCTACTAAAAAATCGTGAGTTGCTGCGGATCGTATCCGCTGCCAATTGAATTTTTCGAGTTCGGCTATCCGAGCTTGCTCCTGGTTCGTTGAACGCGATGTGCCCGTTCGTGCCGATCCCCAAAAGCTGCAAGTCCACACGGCCGGCATCACGAATCAATTTTTCGTACTGACGGCAGTGGTCGTCGATGTCGGCACATAGGCCATCGGGTACGTGCGTGTTTGCGGTAGCCAGATTTAGGTGGTCAAACAGATTTTCCTGCATGAACACTCGATAGCTCTGCGGATGTTTCGCCGAAAGCCCGATGTACTCATCCAAGTTGAATGTGGTGACGTTGGCAAAATCCAATCCGTCATCCTTGTGCCTGCGAATCAATTCTTGGTAACAGCCAATGGGGCTGCTGCCGGTGGCCAAGCCTAGCACGCAGTTTGGTTTTTGTGTGACAACATCTGCGATCAGCGTCGCGGCTCGGTTGGCAACATCCGCAGAGGTCGGCAGCACTTCGACGGTGGGCTGGAAAGCAACGTTCGTCATCAAACGATTTCTCTCTCAGTTTTTTCGGCGGCCTGTATCAGCAATTCGGCCCAGTCCTCAGAACCAAAGCGAGACTTCATGCTGGTGGCAATCGCTGGGCTCATGAATACGCGAACCTTTTTGACTTGATCGTCAAACTGTTGATTCGCGAGTGCCGAAGCAACAGGCGAAACTTCACCCAGGCTTCGGACCGATTGGTCACGCTGGACTACGTCCATGTTGATATCGACTTCGAGCTTCACGGGAGGCGCGTCGATCAGCACATCGACCGCGTGAACGGCCAAGTCCGTTGCACTGGAAAGTTCACGAGCCAATTCTTCGGCGCAAGCAACCAACCACCAGTATGGTCTTCTTGCAAGCTGCTGGTGGACCTGTGGACCATCAACGAAACTGAATTCGGCAACTCGTTTGTACAACTTTCGCCGCGGCCCAAAGATGCCACAGGACAATGGTTCGGCAACACTGCCTTCGGCGGTACGTTGCAGCATCATGATCCAATCCGCATCGCCGAGTTTCAGCGAAGTCGGTAGATCGATGCGGTGTTGTAGTAAGAATACGGCGCGCTGCAGCATCGCCGTCGCCGAACGAACAGCGTGATGCCAGTAGACTTCGCTAAACATCACATAGCGGGCAAAGACCATCATTTCTGCAGCCGTCCGGCCCTTGTCGGTGATCGCCAAACGCGGGGCATCGGGATGAATCGTCATCGCACCAATCAACCGATCAGCATCAAAGTTTCTTCCGTAAGGAACACCAGCGTGCAAGCTGTCACGTTGCAAGTAATCAAGTTTGTCAACGTCGATAGGCCCACTGAGGCAACTGGACAAAAACTGAGTTGCAGGCTCAAGCGTTTTGTTTTTTTGTGGTTCCAACAGTCGGCAAACATCATCAATGCTGCATGACCAATCGGTTTGGATGCAATCGGCTAATTCGCTGGTGTTGATCCACTGGCGGACTCGAGTCTCATGTTCGGGCAAGTCCTGCAAACGCATGTCTTCGATAGGATGGCAAAACGGCCAGTGACCAATGTCATGCAGCAGAGCGGCAAGCACGAATGCATCAACAGCAGATTCGTCAACGATGTTTTGGAATTTACTTTCGTTACCAAATCTTGCCAGCAAGCGGAGCGAGTTGCGGTAGACGCCCAGAGAATGCTCCAGACGTGAGTGCGTCGCACCTGGATACACAAGCGAAACCATTCCCAGTTGGCTGATCGATGCGAGGCGGCGCATGGGGGCCGAATCCAAAATCCTGCGCACTCGGTCTGTAAGTGGCACGGAATCCGCAGGCGGTATTCTGAGCAGCGAACCCGATTGGACTAGCGCCGCGACCTCAGGAATTTGGGTAATCATTGGCTATCGGGCTATTCCTGCGGGTTCGATTCCAGCCAAGGTGACACCACTGACCCAGGCCAACAGCAGGATCACCACTAGGTACAAACCATAGTGTGCTAGGCCGTTGCCGTATTCCAAATCAAATGAAGCGGCCGACGCCAAAGCACCAAGCCCAAACATGATGGATAAAACGATGCCAAGCCACATGTATGACATTTCATTGGCATGATCCAGTTCCATGACGTACGACGGAACAAATGCGTAGACCAGCCACAGTGCTGCGAAGATACACGAACAAACCAAAACCCGGTTGCGTGATTCCACACCACGGTAAGGCTCCAGTTCTTGATCGTACAGAAACTGATAGCCCGCCCAAACCAACGGCGGCGCCAAGATGAACAGCCCAACGAGTTGCGCCCAGAACGGTGTTCCTTCGTCGCCGCCAGAAACTCGTAATCCAAAAGCGACACCAAAGACAGCCAGGATACCGAGGACTGAGATCACGAGTCCTTTCTTGGTGACGTCGGTTTCTTTGCGCGTGATTGGTTTTAAAACGCTCTGCCCCGAACGGTCCTTTGGCCCTTCGGTCTCCGGCGCGTGAACGACCACTTCGTCGGACTTGTCCGGGACCTTGATCTTTTCCTTACAGTTCGGGCACGGGCCAGTCTTGCCCGCAAACTTGTCGCTGACTTGAAATCGTTTCAAACATTTGGGACAAGTAACTTGGATTGGCATGGAATGTTTCGTCAAACATACTTGGCTAAGATAAGAAAGCGGATGATGGTCAGCCGCCACGAAAGATTGTCACGCGCATTCGTTGCGATGCAACCCGCGTGACCAAAGCCAATCCGCTGCCGACAGAAAAATCACTCCGAAGACTCTATCATGAGCCCTCCAAACGTCCATGTCGTCCTTTATCAGCCTGAAATTCCTCAGAATACGGGTAACATTGGCCGCACCTGTGTTGCACTCGACGCCAAATTGTGGATCGTTCGCCCTGCCGGGTTCCAACTGGATGACGCCAGAATCAGGAGATCTGGATTGGATTATTGGCAGGACCTGGATTTGGAATTGGTCAAAGACTGGCAAGAACTGACCGAAAAACTGGCTGGCAAGCGATTCTTTTTCTTGTCCAAGTTCGCCAAACAGTCATTCTGGGACGTTGAGTTTCAACCGGAAGACGTCCTGGTTTTCGGACGCGAGAGCGCTGGATTGCCCGACGAAATTTTGGATCGCGATGATCCCAACGCGCTGCGAATTCCGATGACCGATAAAGTCCGTTGTCTGAATCTAGCGACCAGCGCTGGCATAGTGTTGTATGAACACGAACGCCAGACACGGAGAATCGCTTTGTAGTGCGGCGGACTAACTGCTGGGGCCGATCCATGTGCCGATGGTTTCGCCGGATACCGCTTTGACAATATTGCCATCGCGTTTGAAATTGAACACCAAAATCGGTTTTTCGTGTTCGTGGCAAAGTGCGATCGCGGTTGCATCCATGACTTTCAAGTTCTTTGAAATGACTTCGGGATAGGTCAAGGAATCGTACAGAACAGCATGCGGGTTCTTTTCCGGGTCATCACTGTAAACCCCGTCAACACGAGTGGCTTTCAAGACCACATCGGCGCCCAACTCAAGAGCTCGCTGCGCGGCGGCGGTGTCGGTCGTCACGAACGGATTGCCGATGCCTGCGGCCATGATGATAATTCGGCCTTTCTCCAAGTGCCGGATCGCTCGGCGGCGAATGAACGGTTCGGCGATTCGTTCGACAGGAACCGCCGACATGACTCGCGTCTCCAGGCCAACACTCTCCAGACCGTCTTGAATGGCCAACGAGTTGATCAAAGTTGCCAGCATCCCCATATAGTGCGCGGTGGCTTGGTGCACCATTTCGTTGCCACCGGAAAACTGTGCGCCGCGAAGGATATTTCCCCCGCCGATGACGATGGCAATTTGGCAACCAGACGAGTGAGCCTGTTTGATTTGGCGAGCGATATCGCCCATTTCTTCGGCGCTAATGCCTCGACCACCGGAATCCGCCAAACTTTCGCCGCTCAGTTTTAGGATCACACGCTGATATCGAAGTTCGCTTGTTGACATATTGCTTCTTTCTCGCTGGCACCACAAACCGGGTTAGTTGGCGGGCATGATACGACAATTCGCGTTCAAAACGGAGGGGAGATAGCAGCAATTTCTTGATGGGTGGTTGGGCGGCAGGTGCGGAACTCGATAGAATTGCCGCATGCGAGTTTTTGTAACCGGGGGAACCGGACTGCTTGGGAATACCGTGTTGCGTCAATTGGGCCGCACGCATGAGACGCTTGCGCTGGTCCGAAGCGATCCAGATGAACGAGTTTTCCAAGGAATCGATACCGAGTTCGTTCGCGGCGACTTGAATAGCGAGGACGTGATTGACGACGCCGTTTCAAGATCCGATGCCGTGATCAACGCCGCTGGCTTGATCCATCTTGGTTGGAAAAAGATGGAACAGTCGATGCGAGTCAATCGTGATGGGACTCGAATCGTTGCTGAGGCATGCTTGAAGCACCGAAAGCGACTGGTACATGTTGGCACAGTCAATGTGATGGCAATCGGCAGCCGAAAATCGCCGTCGAATGAAGAGACGGAATTGGATGCAAATGGCGGCCAAGTCCCCTGCACGTATGTGTTAAGCAAGCGGGCGGGGTGTGACGAAGTTCGTCGTCTTTCACAGCAGGGGTTGAGTGCTGTGCTGGTTCATCCAGGTTTTATGATGGGCCCCTGGGATTGGAAACCCAGCAGTGGGCGGATGCTGTTGGAGGTCGCCGGATTTTGGAAGATGATGTCGCCGTGGGGTGGCAACAGCCTTTGCGATTCGCGCGACGTTGCCAACGCGACGATCGCCGCCCTTGAGAAAGGTGGTGACGACGCGCGCGACTTCATCCTTGCTGGCGCAAATTGGCGCTATAAGAAACTGTGGGGAGAGCTTGCGAAGCGGGTTGGTAAACTTGGGCCCATTGCGCCGGCGGGGCCGCTGGTCCGATGGGCGGCTGGAGCGATTGGAGACTTGAAAGCCAAAGTCACTGGCAACGAAACGGACCTCAACAGCGCTTCGGTTCAAATGAGCAACCGGTTCAACTTCTACGATAGCAGTCGCGCAAAGCGTGAATTGGACTATGAGAATCGGCCCAGCGAGGACACTCTGGATGAGGCTTGTGGGTGGATAATTGATCACCATCTGAACCGCTAATTCGGAAAAAGTTCACCGTAAATTAATGGACATGAAGGCTCCCTTAGGCGAGTTTCGTTGATGATTATTCAACGTTTCAGGGGCATTATGGGGAAAACGCCTACTTCATGCCGGTTCTGTCGCAAAAGGTCCATAATTGACAACCGCTTGTGAGGATGAAAACTCTGACGCCTCGATGCTGATTTTGGAGAAGTCGATTTTGTGACCACATTGAATCGATTTGAAAAGGAAAAGATCCAAAGTCTTTCGTGACCCTTTGAGACAAGTGAATGTCGAGAACCAAACTCGATGAAATCAGAGACGCAGCGCCGGCGGTTTTACCAAGCCTATTGCTTTGCGACTTTGGTGACCTGAAGACAGAAATCGCACGACTAGATCAAGCTGGGACCAAAGTCCTGCATCTAGATGTGATGGATGGCAATTTCGTGCCCAATTTGACTTACGGAATGCCTATCGTCGAAGGTCTGCGGCGTCACACGCAGATGCCATTGGATGTTCACCTGATGATTAACAATCCGCTGCAATACGTTCAGCCAATGGTTGACGCAGGCGCAGACTTGCTGACGTTTCACATTGAAGCCGTCGATGATCCGGGGGCAGTTGTGGACGGTATTCGCAAGGCTGGCGTTGGCGTTGGCGTTGCACTGAATCCCGATACGCCGCTTTCGGCATTGGATGAATGCATTAATAAAGTCGACATGGTGCTTGTGATGAGTGTCAATGCTGGGTTTGGTGGCCAGTCATTTCAGCCAGTTGCGCTGGAAAAAATCAAACAACTAAGAGCCAGCCATCCGGATCTGCTGATTCAGATCGATGGTGGAATCAATAACGACACGATCAGTTCGGCGAGGGCAGCGGGCTGCGATTTGTTCGTCGTCGGTTCCGCAATCTTCAAGCAAGAAGACTACGCGAGCGCAATGAGCGAATTGGCGGGGGCATTTTGATGATGAAGACGCGGATACTTACACGGGTGTTAATCATTCATCCCGGCGCCACCGACTTTGATGACCAGGGCAGGATCAAAGGATCGTTGGACATGCCGCTTAGCCAAGTCGGCGAAGATCAAGTCAAAGCATTGTCGGCAGACCTTGCAGCAGTTGAATTGAAAACGATCTACGCGGCTCCGTGTGAGTCGGCAAAGCAGACGGCAGAACAACTTGCCGTCGGCCGAGACGCGAAAGTCAAAGTGATCGAGTCGTTTCAAAACATTGACCAAGGCCTGTGGCACGGCAAGTTGATTGGTGAATTCAAACGAAATCATCCACGTGTCTATCGAACTGGTGTCGAATCGCCAAATGAGTTGACTCCTCCTGAGGGCGAAGCGTTTCGTGACGTCGAATCACGTGTCTCCAAGTCCTTGAAGAAGTGCGTGCGAAAAAGCAACGGTGGGGTCGTCGCGATCATTGTGCCGGATCCGTTGGCAACGGTGATGAGATCACTGCTGACAGGAAGCGATTTCCGTGATCTTTGGAAGTCACAAACCGACGATGGGCAATGGTCGATGATCGAGTCAGACCGATATTAGCCAAGAATCAGTTTTTGATTCCGGGTGATTTTGGAAATGCGTTTTCACGTCAGGCATTGGTTTTGGTAACCCGACGCGTGAGTTTTGGCGTTGCGCTTTTTCCTGCACTCTCCCGCTTGCGGGAGGCTCGGACGCGGTAGCGGCCGGGGAGGGCCCTCATGTCGCGTTTTCGAGTTGCGATTTCCCGGTAACCCGACGCGTGAGCGAGGGACTGAGTCAAAATTGATTGTCCCTCGCTCACGCGTCGGGTTACCAAAAACCAATCAGGTGTAGGCCGGACCGAGGACGCGATCCGTGCCGGAACAGCGCAAACGCCTCCATTGTGTCGCAGAGATCACACTTTCAACGACGTTTCTACTTGCGTCCGAAGTTCCGGCAATAGCAGCGTTTGCTCGGTCCGGCCTACGCTAAGAACGCATGCCCAGCGATTGTTCTTGCTGGCTGTGAATCGATTTGTGATGGCGGTATAATCGAATTGTCTCAGCTCTCCTTACAATCGATTTCTGTGTGATCCAATGAGATCGTATTCTCGCTTATGTTTTGCAGCCGCGTTGCTTGGTCTGGCTTTTGCCGTGGGCTGCAATCCCGAGCAGCCAGTTGTTCCGCCCGATTCGTCGGCAAACAAGCAAGCCAAAGAAGACGCCAAAGACACCCAGACGCAGGTCGACCCGATCAAACAAGCCATGGAGTTGCTGAAGAAGGGTGACCCCGATGCAGCGGCGGCTGCGACTAGGAAAGCCCTTGTAGCGAACCCCAACGATCAGCGTGCTCTGACGCTGATGTTGAATATGTTCATTGCAAAGAAGGACACAGCGAGTGCAGTCGAAACGCTTGACCGGCTTGCAGAGTTGAACTCCAAACGACAAGACGAATTCAACGCTCATGCGGCCAATTTGTTGTTGGCTAGCGGCGAGGTGGATGGTGCATTAGACCGTCTGCGAATTCTGTTGAAACGCTCGCCTGGTTACGATCAAGGTCGCCGAATTTACGCGCAAGCCTTGGACAGGCATGGGAATCCGTTTGATGCCAACGAACAGATTCGCTATTTGATCGGCCGGATGCCGATGAATCAGGAAGCGTTGTATGGATTGATGTCGCCCGATCGGTCTTTTGCCACCATCGACGCGATTCCGGGAAAATCCGAAGCGGAAGTACAGCGGATCAACGCAATCAACATTGCCAGAATGCACATCGCGAACGGGGCGCCCAGAAAGGCGATCGAGACGCTTGAGAAATTGATCACAGAAACAGGGAAGACCGAGCCCGTGGTGGGGGCATTGATGGCGCGGTCCTTGGCGAATGCGCAAGAATTCAGTCGCTTGGAAGGCTGGCTGGCCGGTGCGCCCAATTCCAACCAGCGGTACTTTGACTATTGGCTTGCGGTTGGCGCACTGTCGATGCACAGAAACAACGATTTTGCAGTTCGCTGTTTCATGGAAGCCGTTCGCCGCGAACCTCACAGCATGGATGCTCATTTTGGCCTGGTCGCATCGCTCGACAAACTGGGCGAGGCCGATAATGCAGAGCTGTTCCGATCGCGAAATAGCCAAATCGATGGGGTCAACCTGGTCGTGAAAGGGCTTCGTGAATCTTCTGCTCCAACACCAAATCAGATTGTCGAGATCTCCGAAAAATTGGTTGAGATCGGACGACCTCTGGAGTCGATTGCGTGGCAAGAGTTAGCTCTGCGATTTTTCAACCCAAAATCACCACAACTGCGAGACATTCCAAAATACAAAAAAGTCATTCTGAAAGAGCTGCCCAGCGGACGAGATAAAGAAACGATCTTCTGCGGACTTGATCCAGAGAATTATCCTTCGCCGGCTAAGTGGTTGTCGACACTTACAAAGTCTGGCTCGGATTCCTTGAATGTCGCACGTAGCGATACTCAAACAATCCCGGAGGCGAAAGAACCAGTTTTTGCGAATGTTGCCAACAGTGTTGGAATCAAATTTCGATATCGAAACGCTGCCGAGCCTGTTGCCAAAGTGTTGCGTATCTTTGAAGCGTTTGGAGCTGGAATTGCGTGTGTCGATTTTGATCGTGATGGAAAATTAGATTTCTATATTGGCCAAGCTGGTGCTGAACCGATCAAGGAGCAAAGTAAATTTGCAAACGGGTTGTTTCGCAATTTAGACGGTTCGTTTTCTGATGTTGTGGAACAATCGGGTGCCGATGATCGTGACTACGCGATGGGGGTGACCGCCGGCGACTGGAATCAAGACGGTTTTGCGGACTTGCTGATTGGGAACCTTGGTCAAAGCCGGTTGTTGGTCAACCAAGGCGATGGCACATTCGTTGAACACACGGGTTTTGCTGCTGGCAAAAGTTCGTTGACTAGCAGCGTGGCGATTGCCGATGTCACCGGAGACGCTTTGCCGGATTTGATTGAGATCAATTATATCGATGATCCAACTTTGTTTGACCCGATCGAATATAACGCGGCAGGCAAGCCAAAATTTCCAGCGGTTCTGCAGTACCATTCATCGGCAGATATTCTTCACGCGACTCAAAAAGACGGTGCTTTTTTATCTCAGCAGATCGGTGAACAGAAAGGCGATAATGTAAGAGCTGGCATGGCATTGCTGGTAACGGACATTGATGGTTCTGAAGGCAACGAGATTTTCGTCGCCAACGATCTGTATGCGAATCAATATTGGATTCGCAATTCGAGTAACGGGCAGTGGTCCGACACCGCCAGCGCGCGTGGTGTTGCCTACGGTTCGTTTGGTAAACCGCTGGCATGCATGGGAATCGCCGCTGCTGATTTTGATGGTAATGGGCATTTAGATATTCACATCTCGAACTTTGCCGGTGAATGGTCAAACCATTACATGCAAACTGAGTCGGGGCTCTTTCAGGACTCGACATCAAAATACAGCTTGGATGTAATCACGCAGCCAATGCTTGGCTTTGGTTCGCAAGCGATTGACTACGACAACAATACAAGTTGGGATTTGATGATTGGCAATGGCCATATCGAAGACTTCAGCGAATCGGGGCGGGCATTCAAAATGCCAACGCAAGTCATCGCTTTGACAAAGGATGGTTTCGAGCAGAAAAAAGTTTCAGGAGATGGATACTGGCAGCAATCGCACTTGTCGCGTTCGATGGCGAAGTGTGATTTTAATCGCGACGGGCGGATCGACATGATCGTGTCGGATCTCCAAGAGGACGTTGCTCTGCTGGAAAACCGAACCGACAGCGGGCATCACTGGTTGCAGTTGGAATTGGTTGGCACCGAATCGGAACGCGATGCGATTGGTGCTCGAGTTGTCGCGCATTTCGGAGGTCGGACGGTGACGCAGATCGTTCAATCCGGGGATGGATACATGGCCAAGAATGAATCCATCCTGTGTTTTGGACTTGGGAAACAGCAGAAGGTTGAAAAACTGGAAGTGCGCTGGCCCAATGGCAAAACGCAGACTTTCGATCAATTGACTGCTGATCACAGGTTCCAGTTGACCCAAGGCAGTTCGATGCCATGGCTGTTGTGGTAGCAGTTTTACCGGCCGATTTGGAATAACCGGAAAATCTACTCGCCATCGGCACGTTCATGAAAATAGTGCCCTAGAGTTTGGATGAAGTACTGCGCGCGTGCAGTGAACAAAATACTGAACCATCCAAACAATCGCTTGAGGCGTCCTTGTGGCGAACAAACCGGAAAGCCCGATCGAATTTTACGCACTAGAGGACCGTGTCCTTTTAAGTGGAGACTCTTTAGATGGAGTCTTGGACACTCCTGTTGATCAGGAGTTGGTTGATGCTCTGTTGGCGGATGGCTT
Source organism: uncultured Pirellulaceae bacterium (assembly GCA_964398215.1). Lineage (GTDB taxonomy): Bacteria > Planctomycetota > Planctomycetia > Pirellulales > Pirellulaceae > CAYNNP01. Next base: position 15,749 of record CAYNNP010000147.1, read on the forward strand.
CGCTACGGAAAATGCTGAAACGCCTGAAGCCCCTACAACGGCCGAAGAACTTGGCGAGTTAGCTCCGGGCGATACACAGAGTCAGCAGCAATCCCTAGCGTTAGAAGTCGTCTTCATTGATGAAGGTGTAGAAGACGCGGACCAGTTGATTGCTGATCTTCAAGGTCGTAGTGACTCGCAGTTCTTGATCTTCCGTTTGTCGGCTGACGAAGATGGGATTGCCCGAATCACTGAAGAACTTTCTAGCTTGACGTCCGTTGACGCGATCCACTTGGTTAGCCATGGGGACGAAAATGGAATTCAGCTAGGTGGTACTCGCTTGGACGCCGGTAACGTCAATAGCTACGCCGGAGCGATTGCTTCGTGGGCATCGTCAATGGATCTTGATGCCGATATTTTGATCTACGGATGCGACTTGGCTGGTAGCGATGAAGGGCGATTTCTGATTGATTCGCTTGGCGCTTTGTGTGACTGCGATGTTGCGGCCAGTGATGACATAACTGGGCATGCGGACTTGGGTGGTGATTGGGAATTTGAGTACATCGTAGGAGTTGTTGAAACGGATCTGGCTTTCTCCGCTGCTGTACAAGAGAACTGGAATGGGACATTGGCGTCCGTGACGGTGACCACGCTGGACGATGTGGTCGACAGGACGGCCTCAAGCATCGCTAACCTGGTGAATAACCCTGGTGCCGACGGAGTAATCTCACTTCGCGAAGCCATCATCGCTGCCAACGCCAACCCTGACGCAGATGTGATTTACCTTGGAGCTGGTGTCCATACGCT
>CAYNNP010000148.1:0-5054 GCA_964398215.1 uncultured Pirellulaceae bacterium
GAGAGTGATTTATTCACACGCTGTATCGCAACGCTAAAAACGAATCTTGTCGTTCAAGCGTTTTTAAATCCAGTCGGGCAGGAATGCCCAACCTACTTCGGAAAAGTGATTTACCAACTCGATCAGTACATCACTGGAATTTGTATCCAATGTAGAAACTGATTCGTCCGTCCGGCAGTTCGCTAATGTTGGTTATGTGAACTGGCCAATTGTTATCATTCACCGATTGGCTGGACGGAGTCGTTCGCGGTGTGTACGCATTATTCGACTTGCTGGGATAAGGCACCGAGTCGCGAAACGCGCCTGGCCCAGCAGGTCCTGCGATGCCGTGTGACTCTTGTAGTACCGGACGATTGCCAGACACACGCCAAATCAACAGCCCTTGGCTGGGCAAGCTGGCATCGAAACCAAACTGCCGGCGATTCTCCAACAACAGATACTCACTACCATCTGGTTTTAGCAGCACCTTGTAGCATTCTTTGTCAGAGCGTTCGACAGGGCCCAATACTAGTTTTTGTTTTTCGCGCGGATCGATGATCGTTGGCGTTAACCAGCCAAGCTGCTCTTTGCACCACGCACTGAAATGCTGCGGTCTACCGTTGCCAGATTGGTTTGACATCGCACACCAAACGCCCAACCCTTCCGCTCTCGCATCCTTGGAGTACAAATCGGGAAGGCCTAGCATGTGACCGAATTCATGACACATCACGCTGATATTGGACATCCGACGTCCGCCCTCTTGCATGATAAAGTAGCTCCATCGTTTTCGTTTATGAGACAAGCTACCGCGGTGGGGCCAATACAAATTGCCACGTTCAGTACGAACTCGACTTCCTGCATACAGAAAGAACACGCCGTCATAATCCTTTAGTGCATCGTCGCCATCTCGCTCCAAAATCAAGTCCATCGCTTCGGTCATCACGGCAGATCGAGTGCCGGTCATGTAGTCGGCTCGGTTCTTTTTGACTTTGACCCAATCAAAAAACTTTCCTTCGACACCAAACTTCGCGGACGAAAGTTCTCGGTAGTAATCGTTCAAGCTTCCATAGACGCGTTGGCCGGTCGCATTGCGATCAGTGTGTTCACCTGAACTGAATAACGATTCTTCCCAGTCATTGACTTTGACCTTGTCATTGTGGGCTTGGTCTGGGTATTCGATTCCAATGATCGCAAGTCGATAGATCCCTTTTGACCATCGCTTGCCACGCGTTGACTGCGTGCGCGTCTGACTACCAAGAACACTTCCCAGTTCAATCTCCATCTTCAATTCGTCTTCATCACGCAGAACCTTAACTGTCACTGTGTCGCCGGGTTTGGTACGCGACAATTCAACCACAAGGCTTTGGCTGCTGGAGATTGGTTTGCCTTGGAGCTGTGTGATTACGTCGCCAACTTTTAACCCAGCTAGGTCAGCACCCGAACCATCAAATACGCTTTGCACCCGAGTTCCACGAGGAGATTCGGACGGTTCAACTTGGACTCCCAAGACGCCACGGCGCAACGTGCGGCCACGGGTACTTCCCCCACGAGAACTTCTGGTCATCGGACGACTGACCGCAGCGAATGTGACACCTAGAGTCAATTCCTCTTCGCCGCGCTGGACAACGAAGTCGACTTCTTGATCAGCCTGGAAGCCAGCAAGCGTGTCACTAAATTGCGATTCATTTTCCAACTCGACCTTTCCGGCTTTCAGCAGCACATCATCTTGGCGAATGTCCGCGCGGGCTGCGGCAGACTCTGGCGCAACTTCTGCGACGACCAATTTGCCATCACGATCTTCGGCGATCACGCCCAGATACGCTGCCTTGGTCTTCTCTGAACTTGATCCTTGGACAATTTTGATCGTTTTCGCTTCGCTGACCGTTGCAAATCCATCTGCTTGATCAGCCGGATCTGACTCGGCAGCACGAACGTTGGGGCCAAACAACAGAACCAATGCAATGAGTGCCGTGTACGTTCGAACTGCCATTGTGTTTCCAAAAAGGGAGGGTGAGATATTTTTTCTGTGGATCATTGTAACTGAATCAAAATGAGCTGTTGAAGTCGCCAGGATTCAGTTTGGCAGCGGGGAATCGAGATTTTGGCGAGCCCGTCTATTCTGCCTGCCTCTATTGTTGGTCTTTGGCAAGTCACTGGCTGTTTTCTCTGGCACTTTGATGCTCAACCCAAGCGGTCGGAAGCGTGTGTTTGGAATTCTCTTGTCGCCCAGGTACGGCGAGAGTTTGATCGCTTGGTCGACCGCAGCGGCAGGGCTCATGCGGTGGATCAACAGCATCGACAAGAATGTAAAATCGCCCAGCGCGCTCGCGTCCCAGGCAACATTTGTCTTGTATCCAGAAATCGGAAACGCTTTTCCTTCTGGCATTCGCTGCTGAATTTCATCTGGAAAACTACCCGACATCATTGAACAGCCGGACAAGTGCAGTAGTTCAAGGTTAGATGTATTGCGAAGACTATCGGCCAATTTGTCCGCGGTGATCGTCTGGTCAAAGACGGTCAAACCATTTTTGGTTCCATGAGTCGAGAGCAGTAAGACCACCGGGCCGGGCAGATACTTGACCTCGGAGCAAAAGCGTTTGAGATCCGCCAAGTCATGAAACGAGCGCGTGCGTACGTTGACATGACGGGCGATCGACATGGTGAAATAGCGTTCCAGCATTTCGGCAAACGCATACTGCTCTTCGCCCAAGGATTGCTCCCAGTTGGCTTCTAAGATAACAAGCCACTTTTCGCCAATCTTTGCGACTTCACGATCACCCGTCCAAGGCAACCAATCTCGCTCGCCATCCGGACGATACATTCCCGAAATCGATTCTTCATCATCAGAGAGCTCGAACCAAGCGGAACCTTTTAGCGTCGGTTCGTTGTATCGAAACACCAGTCGCTTGTTTTTGATTTCGCCTGCGATCGTCGACTCATGACCGCCAAAGGCATACACACCAGTTACCTCATTGCCTTTGACGGTTAAACGCATCATTCCGAAACTGGTATCCCAAAGACCCTGGTAGCCTTTCGGGAGCGCGCGGCGGCCGTCCCACTTTTGCCATTGATTTGTTCCGTTGGCAAGATAGCGTCCAACGAACGAAGCGCCGTCTGCTGAAAGCTCAAACTTTGCCTGGCCCTTTTCCGCTGAATCTTCGTAGCGAAATGCAAAGCTATTTCCAAAGATCGCACCTTTGATTGTGCCGCCTGGATACTCGCCTGTCACAAACTTGCCACTACGAGTGAGCCGCATTTCACCAAACGTCGTGATCCAGCGGCCGATAAAAGACGCGGGCGATTTTTCTTCTGCCGCATCCTTTTGCTTGACCGCATTTTCGACAGCGGTGTCTTTCAGCGGGACCGTTTGTGCTGGAGTTTGGCTGGCCCCGAAAAGGGTGGTGACGAGAACTACAGTGCAGACGATTTGGATCGTTGAAGATCCTGGTGACTGATTCGACAACGTAGTTTCTCTCTAGCCGCGTGGAATTGCTGGCGAACATTCGCTCAACGACACCATTGTCGATGAGCACCCAATTCGGTCAGGCAGTTCGCTCAATCGTTGTTCATCAAATTTAGATATTGAACAACTGCAGCCAGTTATAGCACTGTTGGTGCTGTTGTGATGACTATTTTTCCTCTGCCTTTTCGGCATCTTTCGAGTTTCTTCTCTGTGAGAACATTCCGCGAAAATCCAGCGGCTTGATCTCGTAAGACTCGCCCATCAATCCTTTCAGTTTGCTGGCCTGTTTTTCGTTCAGAACTTCATCGATTGTTGCGTCAAAGTACTTTTGCTTAAGACGTTTGATTTCTTCCTCAAGCTCTTTGCTTTTCTTTGCGTTTACAGTTTTCAGCAAGGTCTTTTGTTTGTCGGTGAGCCGGATTTCTTCATCCAGCATTCCTGTCATCAACGCCATTGCGCCTCGTGACTTGATTGACGACTGAATTTTGATTTGATTCAAACGTTCCAACTGCCTGGGCGTCAAAACTTCTTCCAGTTTTTCTTGACCACGCTCGCGAATTTTACGCTGTGCTTCACGAATGATTTCGCCAGAATCACCATCGCCAAATTCGACATTCTGAATGACTTCTGAGATCTGTTTATTCATCGCTTTGGCAAGCGACTTGATCGCCTCGATCTGATTGTCTTGCAACCCAAGCTCTTTGACGATTTGCGGCGTTTGCAACAATCGAGACGTGTTGCTGGGCAAACCTGACCCTTGACTAGAAAACATGCTGCTAATATCAGAACTGGTAACGAAGTTACCGCCGTCAGACGAGAAACCAGAGATGGTGATTTGGGCGGATGCGGTTTCACTGTGAAGGGTGAAAGCTACAACGGCCAGTCCAACGAATAGATTCACAATACAAACGCGCATTTTACTAGCCTTTTTAACAATCTTGGAACATGACAGGAGGTTTTATCCGGTAGTGCCACAACCGTAACGAAAGTTCATGAGAACTTTCAATTTCCAAAGAATGCTTTAGTAGTCCACGCAGAACGCAAGATGCTGCGCGGTTATCCAGTGGCTTGTAAACATGCGTCTTGGATGACCTGCTTGGGAGCTATCGCCGCTTGGTAGCGAAATCTCGCCTGCCCTGCTCAGAGAACATCAGAACACACGCCCAGATCCCCACAGGAAAAACAAAGACACCGAAACAAGGAATGGTCATCAGGACGGCCGTTGTACACGCGAGGCCATAGCCTTCGCGGCGTTGCATATTGAATGCCCCGATGCTGCTGATAATCATTATGCATAGCACAACCACCATGCCAGTAACCCTTCCAAAGAACACCGGCTTGTCGACTAGAGCCCAGGGAACCAGGCCAGAGTTAATTTGATCGAAGATCATATAGGCTTGAAAGAACAAGGACAGAATTGCCAGGATGCACCACACAAACAAGATCCAGCCGGCAACAGAGTAGAGCACCGGTGAACGAGGGGGCCCAGCTGGGTAACGTGCGTAACCCGGCCCTGCCGGTGCTGGGCTGGAGTACGGATTCATTTGTCCGCCAACTGCCGGACCCTGTTGTGCATAGGGATTGGGCGCGGGTTGGCCTGCCATGGCGCCAA
>CAYNNP010000148.1:5154-16414 GCA_964398215.1 uncultured Pirellulaceae bacterium
GTATGGTGCCCAGCTGCAACTGTCTGGCAACCATCGATAGGGCATTGAGTAGAAAGAATCTGGATGGAGAAGCATGAATGCCCGGCCCCATCGATGTTCAACGCAATGCGAGCTAGCGGACTAATTGCTCGAGAAAGATCGTGGACTTGTGTCCCAAGCCTGCCCTTGGCACGGTTGCTGGGCAACGATTCGTGTCATGATCCAGGTGTTGAAGTCAGCCAAGGCAGTCGTGTTCATTTCGTCATCACCTTTGTATTGACGAATTTCGACCTTGGCTTTGATTAGCTGTGCGATTCGAATGTCCGACTTCAATTTTGAATTGTCGTAGGTTGGGCTGTCTTCAGCGACTTGCCAAAGCATTTTCAATGGTTGCTCGCGCAGGCTGTTCAGATTCGCGAGTGCACCGGCTCCTTGGGGAACAGATCCACCAAACGAAGCAACGGCGGCGAAAACGTTTGGCTGACGCATCGCCAAGCGGATGGCCATGGTACCGCCTTTGTGATAACCGGCGATCACAACTCTTTCATTGTGGACGGAATATCGATCACGAGCCTCTTCGATTGCACACATTACTTTTTCGTGCGCGACATCGATCGCGGCAGGGCTTTCATGCCAATCGAAACGATGCCCGATCGAATCAGCGGCTCGGGTCCCACGCACACCAACGGCCACGTAGTTACGAGTACTGATGTGCGGCATCAGATGATTCACCTGATTCTCGTTGAACCCATCGCTGTGTAACCAAACGACCAACGGGTAGCGGTAGTTGGATTCGTAGTGAACGGGAACGAAGAACGTTTGTGGTGAAGAGAGTCGATTTGGGCCAATCAAAAACTCTGATGTTGATTCCGCTTGGGGCGATTGATCGTAATCAGATCCATTGGTTTCGCATGCTTGCTGGGAAGTCTTTTTCCATGGAAGCGAAATCTCAAATCGGCTCATAGATGATTCTTTTCAAGAGTAAAATGACCAACGAATAATTCGTTGCATCAAAGATGGCTTGCCACGAAACACAACTCATTGCAAATGAAAATGACCGCCCAAGAAACTACGGGCCGTCACCTGCCGATGTCAACGGTGAACCAGAAAACTATCGATCGAATTTACAGATTCCTAGTTCACCCTTCCTAGCATTGGAACACGATAGCAATTCGCTAATGGAAGCAACCAGACGAATTTGGCACTATGTGTCCAAGAGCACCTATCGAATCAGGCCAATAATCCCAGGCCAGAAACCGTATCGCGTTCCGAAGACAACTCGGCCGCTGACGCGTCGATTCTGCCTCGCGAGAATTCGTTGACATCAACACCTTGAACGATCTGGTACTTGCCGCCGGCGCAGGTGCATGGGAAAGAAGAAATGATTCCTTCTGGCACACCGTAACTTCCGTCAGACGGTACCGCCATTGATACCCAGTCACCGTCGGGAGTTCCCAAAGCCCAGTCGTGCATGTGATCGATCGCTGCGTTGGCCGCCGAGGCCGCAGAGGATGCGCCGCGTGCTTCGATGATCGCAGCGCCGCGTTTGGCGACCGTGGGAATGAAATCGTTTTCCAGCCATGCTTGATCATTGACCAGTTCGGCGGCCGACTTGCCGTCGACTTGGCAGTTAAACAAATCGGGATACTGCGTTGACGAGTGGTTGCCCCAGATCGTCATTTTTTTGATATTCGCGACGGTGGTGTCCAGCTTGCTAGAAAGTTGGCTCATGGCACGATTGTGATCCAGCCGTGTCATCGCGGTAAAGTTAGCAGGATTCAAGTCGGGTGCTGCTGATTGCGCAATCAATGCGTTTGTGTTGGCTGGGTTGCCGACAACCAGAACCTTGATGTCGCGACTAGCATTGGCATTCATCGCTTTGCCTTGCGGCCCAAAAATTCCACCATTGGCTTGCAGTAAATCGGCGCGCTCCATGCCTTTTTTCCGTGGCATTGCACCGACCAGCAATGCGTAATCAGAATCTTTGAAGGCAACGTTGGCGTCGTCAGTTTTTACGACACCATGCAAAAGCGGAAACGCACAGTCATCCAGTTCCATGTGCACACCATCCAGTGCTTTTAAAGCCGGTGTGATCTCAAGCAATTGCAAGATAACGGGTTGATCCGGGCCGAGCATTTGGCCACTCGCGATTCGGAACAGCAGGGCGTACCCGATTTGGCCGGCGCCACCAGTCACAGTGACTCGCACAGGTGATTTACTCATGAATATCGACTCCGCAATCTATCCGCAGGTGAATTTTTAAGTGTATTTTTAGGCGCGACAAATACCGCCACACCACAACCCTACATCGTCTAAGATTGGGGGATGCGGTCAAGTACCGTTGGCAATTGATCTGAAACAGTCGCCTTGTGGATCTGGCCGCGGCCATTGTTGCCCGATATTGCCGGAAAACGTACAGTCACACTTGCTAGGTCCGAAAGTTTGACACGACTGTCTTTTCCTATCAGGCGTTTTTTGCCCAGTACGCCCAATCAACAGCTCTCAAGACACGCGCGAAGATGGCACAAGATCCCAATATCGTCTGGCACGAACACACGATTGACCGAAAAAAACGCGAGCAACGCCTTGGTCAGCGTGGCGTCGTCGTGTGGCTGACCGGTCTGAGCGGCTGCGGCAAAAGCACGGTTGCCAACGCCCTGGACCAATTGCTTAGCGAGGCTGGCCGCGCCACGATGCTGCTGGACGGTGACAATATCCGCCATGGTTTGTGTGCCCCACCGAATTTGCTGGAGCCCGAACACGGAAAAGCGTTCGCGGATCGCTTTGGCTTGGGATTCGGAGCCACTGATCGAGAAGAGAATATTCGGCGAATTGGCTCGGTCGCGGCCCTGATGGCTTCGGCTGGGCTGATCACGATCACCGCCTTTGTCAGTCCGTATCGTCGAGATCGAGATCGGGTCCGCAAGATCGTGGAGAGCTCTGGCAGCGAAGGCGATTTCCTCGAAGTTTTCGTCGATACTCCCTTGGAAGTATGCGAGGCTCGGGACCCAAAAGGCCTGTATAAGAAGGCTAGAGCGGGCGAAATCCCAAACTTTACGGGCATCAGCGACCCGTATGAGGCACCTAGCAAGCCAGAGGTCCATTTGCAGGGTGGGGATGACCGAAGTCCGCTCGATCAGGCCGCTGAGATCCTGGAAGTCTTGAAGGCCCGTGGGGTTTTGGGCTGAGTCCGCTGACAAATGCCCCGAAAAAAGCGGGCATTTACGCCAAGTTGTTTTTGGATTTGACGTTGCAGGATCAGTCGTGATCGCTACACTTGTCGCCTTGTAAGATCAAACCATAGATAGCAGAAATTGAAGCGCCAGAAGTAAGGTAAGTTAGGATCGAATGACAATCTCGAAAGAGCGAAAGACCGAGGTGATCAAGGAGTACGGGAACGAAGCCAACGATACCGGTTCTCCCGAAGTTCAGATCGCAATCTTAACGGAACGAATTAACGGATTGACCGAACACATGAAAACCCACCGAAAAGACTATGCGTCACGGCGCGGTCTGTTGGGTTTGGTTAGTCAACGACGTCGGTTGTTGGATTACGTGCGGGGTGAGGACCCGCAAAGATATCTCGATATCATTGGAAAACTGGGCATTCGAAAGTAGCCCGCTTGTGCCGCGTTAGTGCGATGATGGCAAACTTGCCTCGCTCGCCCACGCGGCGAACACAGGCGTCTTTTCTTCTACCGTTCTAGCTGCGGCATTGCTGAGCAATCTGCCCGGCGCTGGGATGTTTTTTCATGGCATCGCCCAAGATCTTTTTCTTGAGCTTTGCCTGACTTCTCATTTGGCAATTGCAAACCGCAACCGTCTCATGGCTCTTTGCATGCCTCGGTCGCGTGATTGGTTTGATTATGTATGTATGTAATTTGTGTTTGAAGGCCTGTGCGCCTTCCTTGTAGGTAAGAGGTAACTGTTGTGACTATGAATAAAGTAAGAGTTGAAAAGAAGATCGGTCGGCAAGTGTTGTCGATCGAAACCGGGCAGCTTGGTAAGCAGGCTGCTGGGTGTGTGTTGGTTCAGTATGGCGAAACTGTGGTCTTGGTTGCAGCTGCATCCAGCGACCCTCGTCCTGGCTTGGACTTTTTCCCACTCATGTGTGACTACCGCGAGCGATTCGCTGCGGCTGGTAAATTCCCTGGCGGATTCCTAAAGCGTGAGGGCCGACCAACGACAAAAGAAACGCTGAGCTCCAGATTGATGGACCGCCCAATCCGTCCGCTTTGGCCACAAGGCTACAAGGATGAAGTGCAGGTTCAGGCTTTTGTTGTCGCTAGTGACATGCAAAACGACGGCGATGTATTAGCGATGAATGGTGCGGGAGCAGCATTGCACATCAGCGAACTGCCGTTCCAAGGACCAATTGCTTCCGTTCGTGTCGGCAAGGTCGATGGCGAAATGGTTGCCTTTCCAACACACGAAGAATTGGAAGGCAGCGAACTGGACATGATCGTCAGCGGCTCGAATGACCAAGTCGCGATGATCGAAGGCTTCGCCCATGAGATGGCCGAAGACGACATGATGGACGCGATTCAGTTCGCTCACGAAACGATTCGCGAGATCATCGAACTGCAAGAAGAGCTTTATCGTAAAGTCAACCCGCAGAAGGTTGAGTACGTTCCACCAGAAGATGACGGACTGTTCGATCGTCTGAAGGGTGCATACTACGACGATTTCAAAGCTGCTCAGCAAACTGCTGGCAAACAAGATCGTGCTGCTGCAGTTCGAGAACTGAAGGATCGAGCCAAACTAGACGTGATCCCAGATCCGAAGGCCGATGACGCCGTTTGCCCAAAACGGTTTGGTTCGGTTTGGCACGACTTAGAAGAATTAGTAGTCCGCGATCTGATCGTTGCTGGCACGCGGCCTGATGGACGTGACAACACCAGCTTGCGTCCAATTTACTGCGAAACGGACCTGTTACCAAAAGTTCATGGATCCGCTGTTTTCCAACGTGGTGAAACTCAGTCACTGATCACGATCACACTTGGTACCGCACGCGATGAACAGCGTGTTGATGGACTACAAGAAGAGTACAGCAAGAAATTTATGCTGGACTACAACTTCCCGTCCTTCTCAGTTGGTGAGTGCCGCCCGATCCGTGGCCCTGGTCGCCGCGAAATTGGACATGGTTGTCTAGCCGAGCGTAGTGTTGCTCCCGTGCTGCCTGGACCAGAGGAGTTTCCTTACACGATTCGTGTGATCAGCGATATTTTGGAATCCAATGGCAGTAGCTCGATGGCTTCTGTTTGTGGTGCAACATTGGCCCTCATGGCTTCAGGCGTGCCGATCAGCAATCCGGTTGCCGGAATCTCGGTTGGCCTGGTACGCAACTCCGAAACTGATTGGGTTTTGCTGACGGACATCCTTGGCAGCGAAGATCACTTCGGCGACATGGACTTCAAAATCGCTGGTACCCAGAACGGTATCACTGGAATCCAGCTGGACTTGAAAGTAACCGGCATTAGCTACGACATCATTCGTGCGACGCTGAAACAATCTCGTGAAGCTCGGATCGAAATCCTTCGCAAAATGTTGACCACGATTCCACGTCCACGACGTGAAATCGCTGCTTCAGCACCACGCTTGCTGCGAACCAAGATCGCGCCGGACAAGATCGGTGCCCTGATCGGACCTGGTGGAAAGAACATTCGCGCGATCCAAGAGACCACCGGCACGGTGATCGAAGTGGATGATGATGGTACCGTTTTGGTTGCCAGTAAAGATCGTGAATCCGCTGACGAAGCGATGCGGCAAGTTGAAGCTTGCACAGCGACCGTTCAGATCGGCAAGATTTACGACGGCACTGTCAGCAGCATCAAAGACTTTGGTGCGTTCGTTGAAATTCTGCCTGGTCGCGATGGCCTGGTTCACATCAGTGAACTGAGCACCGGCTATATCAGCAGCATCGATAAAGTTGTCAATGTTGGCGATGCCATGAAGGTACTGGTGATTGATGTAGATGAGCATGATCGCGTCAAGCTAAGCCGACGTCAGGCCCTTGAGGAATTGGGAGTCGAAGACGAATTGGCAGGTGAAGACAACGGTGGCGGCGGCGGTGGTGATGACGATGGCGGCGGTGATGATGATCGCCCACGCCGACGTCGAACACGTCGCGGTGGCCGTGGCGGCAGCGGTGGTGGAAGCGGAGGCGGCGGTGGACGCCGCGAAGGCTCCAGTGGCGGTGGAGGCGGTGGCGGACGCTATCGCGACTAAACCACTCTTTTGTCTCTTATAAAAAACGAATCTCCCGATCAACGTCGGGAGATTTTTTTTGCGCTGCTGCGACTACCCCAATCGACTTACCGGCGATTGCTGGCCTAACCTTCGGCAACGACGCCATCGGCCAGCGATAAACGCAAATCTGCCAACGCATCGGCTTCGCTGGAGTTGTGCGTGATGTGCAGCGTTGTAACGTTGGTCTTGGATTTGATTTGATTCAATGTCGACTGCATCTCTTCACGAGTACTTTCATCCAGCGCACTGAGCGGTTCGTCCAGCAACAGAACCGACGGACGAAACGCGAGCGCGCGACCAAGTGCAACACGTTGCCGTTCACCACCGCTCAAGCCAGGCACGCGGCGATCCAGTAAATGCTCGACTCCCAGCAGTTCAGCCATCTCCATGGCCCGTTCACGTACGATATTCTTGCGCTCTTTGCGAAGATTCATTGCGAACTCCAGATTTTGGCGCACGCTCATTGTTGTGAACAAAGCCAAGTCTTGTGGCACATAGCCAATCTGCCGATCACCGGGCAACCAATCCGTCACATCGGTCTCGTCGATCAGGATTCGACCTGAACTTACCTTACGTAAGCCGCAGATGGTTTCGACAATCGTGGTCTTGCCACAACCAGTTTGCCCCATCAAGACAGCGTAACTTCCACTTGGAATCACAAAGCCAACGTTCTTTAGTTGGAAATCGCCAGCGCCAACGCAAATGTCTTTCAGTTCGACCATGTTGTTAACCCCGCCCCCAAAACACGAAGCAACAACAATACCACGACCGCCATTGCCACCATGATCAGCGAAACGGCAACGGCTGCATCCAACTGCCCAATGCTAAGTTCCAAGAAAACGGTTGTTGAAAGGACCTCTGTTCGCATCCGCGTTGCACCAGCGAATACCAGGATCGGCCCGAACTCCCCAAGCGCCCGCGCCCAGGCAATCGTGAACGCTGCAATCATCCCTCGCCAAGCTTGTGGAATCGCAATCTGCGTAAACGCTTGAGCACGACTGCAGCCAAGAGTTCGCGCCACGTCCTCAGCACGTGGATCGATTTGATCAAAGGTCACTCGCATCGTTCGCACCGCAAACGCACAGGCAACCGCAAACTGGGCCAGCACGACGGCAGGCACACGAAAAGCGATCGGGAACCCAACGTCTTCGCGAAGCCAAGCTTCCAGCTCCCATCCACCGATCGGCAAGTGAAACAAAATCAACAGGCTTAAGCCAAGAACCAGCGGCGGCAATACGATCGGAATATCGACCAAAGTATCAATCACCCAGCGTCCGGGAAATTGAAAGCGCGACAACAAATAGCCAAGCGGCGTTGCTACCCAAACTGACAGCAATGCGGCGATGGTACACGTCATCAAAGTAAGCCGAAACGCAAACTGAATCTCTGGCTTCGACATCGCCGCCCGAAAATCACCCCAAGAAGTGAACATTGCGTCGGCAGCCAGCAACAGGACGATCAATACGATAAAGCAGGACGAGAGCCCACCCATGATCAAAAAGAAGGGCGTGTCGCTTCGCTGCCGTCGCTTTGGTGGTGCAGTTGGCGGCGATTGGTTGGATTGTGAATTGTCTGGCATTTAGAAATCAGATCAGTCTTGCGTGTCCACTTCCAATTGCCATGAGAACCCTTCGGCTTCAAAAATCTCTTGTGATTCAGCGCCGGCAATCTTCTGGAACAGTCGACTGGCCAAATTCGGGTACTTTGATTCGCTGGCTACCGCCCATGGCTGCGTCGCTGTACTGCACTCAATTCCACTGATCGCGATCGCATCAAGTTGTTCGGCAGAACCCGCCGCATTGCTCAGGTAGACGACTGCCGCATCCAACGAACGAGCACGCATTTTGTTGACCAATAGATCGCCAGTTGCAGACTGAACAGCGACATTTTCCATGACTTCCGATTGAATCCCGCCATCACGAAACGTGTTCTGTGTAATCCATCCCATCGCACACTGTTTCTCATGCCCAATACCGACTCGAATACCTTCACGAGTCAGATCTTTCATTGAACGGATGTTTTTCGGGTTTCCTTTTTGCACCAAGATCACCAACTGATTTTCCGAAACCGAGACAGGTTCGGTGAACAGGTCCGCAACTTGGTCCATGAATTCCATATCACACGCAAAGTACGCGTCGGGCTGTTGGCCGGCTTTCATGTCAGCCACCAACAGTCCACAACCGTTGTACTTGCGGTTGATACTGACGCCTTCGCGTTTTTCAAACCGCGAAATCGTATCATCAATCGCTGGTCGCAACATTGAACCAGCAAAGATATTGAGTTCCGGAACGTCCGACCATTCATCGCCATCGGTAACTTGAAAGCCAAACTCGCGGTAACGTTTCTGCCCACGGTCCTTTGCGGAAATGTAGCGTGCAAAATGCAGTGCTTTCTGAGGAGAACTTGTCGCTGCAATCACACCGACGGAAATCGGCGAAACGCCTTTTTCAAATTCAGGAATCTGCACATACTCGAGTTCCGGATACGTATGCAGCAGGGCATCGTAAACCAGCCCTGCATCAGCCGCTCCCAATTTAATATCGTTGGCAACCTCCGTTACCGTGCCACGATATGAAACCGTGTGTTTGTCCAGTGCATCCCACTTGCCAACTTCCTTTAGGAGCTTTCGGGCAAGCTTGCCAACGGCAGCACCATCAGGATTCGCTTGAACGACGCGAATATCCTCGCGCAGTAAATCTTCGTAGCTGTTGATGTTCTTGGGGTTACCCTTTGCAACCGCGATCACAGCTTGTTGTCTGCCAATTGGCAGAATCTCGCTGATCAGTCCTTTTTCTTTGGCACGTTCGAGGTAGCTATCGTCGGCAGGCAAGTACAACTCACCGGCCTTGCTGACTTCGATTTGCGACAGCAAACCTTGCGAAGGCCCAAAGTTGATATCGATCGTTCGGTCAAACTCGTCCTTGTAGTCTGCCGCGATGGATTCGATCACAGCGCGGTTGCTGGCCGCACAAAACATCATCAGCGGTTCATCACCAAATTCCGCCGTCCGATTCGTAGGCCGCGACAGTACATAAAACAAACCCGCTAGCGCGACGATCGAGCCGGTCATGATCAAATATATTCGGTTCATCAGGCGTGACTCGTTCGGTAGCTATCGTTTTCGTCCCAGCGGAATCTTTAAATAGTCTGGCTTTGCATTCTGCTTTGTCGGTGGCTTTGCAGGAGGTCGCTGGCCCTCTTCACCGAACAGTTCTCGGTCCCAGTTCGCAGCCATTAGTATATCAAAGCCTGGGTTGCGTTCTTTGACTTGGCATGAACATGGGCCATTTAGGAAAATGGTCAGGTCTTCGATCAGATTCGCATTCAAATCGACCGCTGGAATCACCTCCAATGCGCGGCCGCGGCCAAAAACTGGGATGATCAGTGGTTCGTTTTTCGCAAATGCACGGGAACGAATCCCGCCAAACATCTGCGTCAAGAATTTTTCTTTGGCAGAACCTGCTTCAATCTCCAAGATGCTGTACTGAACCAATAACGGTACTTCGCTGAACAACTCACTGCCAGGTATTCCTACGCCCTCTGGCAATTTGACTTTCTTTTCAAGCCCCGCAGTTGTTTTGGTAAGAAGCTGTTTTGCGCGATCGTTTTTTGACTTGTCCGAGGAATTGATCAGCAACCAAACGATACTGTCTCCTCGCAGCAATCGCTTCGCCAATTCGTCTCGCGCGGGAGAATTCGCCAACCCCAGCTTCGCCGCTTCGTCTAACGGGCCGTGCCAAGCGTTTACTTTCCCAGTAGGCAATGTCGCTCGAACGACGACGTGCGGCAGCGCGATTGTTTTGGATTGCTGGTTCAGTTGTTGCCAGAGCTGTGAATATTTTTCATCGCTTGGCAATGCGGTTAGATCAAACTCAACCAATTCAATATTGGCTGGGTTCTCGCCACTTGGCTTCAGTGATTTGAGAGACTCCTGCTGCCGCTGGTCGTAGGCTTTGTCGCGAAAAACGATGACCGTGTAGGGGTCGCTTTTCCAACGCTCGAGTGCGTATCGAAAGACGGGAATGTTGCACGCCGGTAGTGCGCCAGCCACCGTCACAAAAATCAACAAGGCATAGAAACGCAAATTCATCATTGCCGCCACGGATATGGGGTCGAATCAACGTTCTATTGTAGTTTCACTGACGCAAGATAGAAGACGGGGATTTTGTGTCACCCGAACCGACGCTTTCGCAGGGCATTGGGTCTGCAGACTCTACTTAACGCTTTGGCCTTCGATTCGAAATACAGCACGGTGCGTTGCGCCGCGTGGACCTTTGCGGCCAGGGTACTCGTATTTCTTGGTGTCGACTTTTAGTTTGCCTGTAACTGATACGCTTCGGGTTACATAGTCGGTCGTGTTGCCGTCTTGCATTTCAATCACAACGCTATCGAACAAAGCAGAACCAGGTCCAAAACAGCATTCTTGATTGTCTCGCACCAAGATGAACCACTCGATGCCAGATTCCTTGAACAGAGTGGTCGGCAATATCCAGCCACTAATCGTCACATTTTTGCCGTCCAACTCTTTGATGTCTTTGGTGATCATTTCGTCTTTGAACGGCGCATCTTTCTCGATCTTGAACTTAAGATCATCAAACGTAATCTTTCCCTTCGCGCGAGCTGATTTGCTGCTGCGTTTAATTTCAAACTTGTCTTTGTCTTCTTGGGCAGCTTGCTTTTCGTCGCCAGAATCCTTAGCCGTATCTTGTGCTATTGAAACGAACGGCGCAGACAGAAGCAGTAGAAATGCGAAAAGCTTGATCGAGCGAAGTGGCATATCATCGAACCGTAGGGTGGAAACCAATCAATCAGTCACTTTAAGTATAGTCCTTGCGAGCCGCGCACGGACAGATCAACTGAAATAGCCATTTTAACTGAAACAGCCATTTTTAAAGGCTTCATTCAATTTTACCCAACAGGGAAGGGGCATTTTGGTGCGTTGCGCTTTGTCTTCAGGCATTGGTTTTTGGTAACCCGACGCGTGAGTTTTGGAGTTGCGCTTTTTGATGTGGTGTTTGGTTGTAGGCCGGAC
>CAYNNP010000149.1:0-16344 GCA_964398215.1 uncultured Pirellulaceae bacterium
CGCAAACAGGCCGTCAAAAACCGGGGCTATCGCCCATCGGCTCATTTGGGCCGGCGCCGAGGTTTGCCTGCGTGCGGACTAAATCTGATACAACCAGGCTTCCTCGGAATCAGCTTCAGCTTCAGCTGCCTGCGGTTTCGGTTGGTCGAAGAGCGTTGTGCTCAAGTATTTTTCGCCGCGATCGGGGAACAGGACGACGATGATGCCTTCGTCTATCGTTGCAGCAAGCTCCAGTGCTCCGTGCATCGCTGCGCCGCTACTCATGCCGACCAGCAATCCTTCTTTTTCGGCTAACAGACGGGTCGTTGCATAGGCTGTGTCCGCCATCGCCATTTGCTTGTCGTCCAAGAATGACGGATCGTACAGTTGCGGTGAATTCGGTTCGTTCATGTTCCGCAGCCCTTGAATGGATTGACCGAGTACCGGTTCAATGCCGATGATCTTGGCACCCGCAGTTTCTCGAAGTCGTCCACCCGCACCACGCAAGGTTCCGAAGGTTCCAATGCCAGCGACGAAGTGCGTGATATCGGGAACTTGATCCAAGATCTCATGTGCCGTTTCTTCGTAGTGAACCAGCGGATTGTCAAGACTGCTGTGTTGATTGGCCATCCAGTACTTCTCTGGTTCATCGGCAAGCATCTGATGGGCGACTTCGATGGCTCCGCCGGTGCCTTTGGTCGGGTCCGTCTCGATCAATGTCGCGCCCAACGCTCTGGCTACTTTCTTGCGTTCTTCGCTCATCGCCGAAGACATCGTCAACACCACCTGATATCCCTTGGCGGCTCCGACCATCGCAAGTCCGATACCTGTGTTTCCACTGGTCGATTCCAAAATGATCTTGCCCGGTGTCAGCTCTCCTGATTCTTCAGCGCGTTCGATCAACGACAATGCGATCCGATCTTTGACGCTGCCGCTTGGGTTGGCGCCTTCTAGTTTTGCAAAAATCTTTACCTGAGGGTTTTCGTGAAGGTTACGGATTTCAATCATGGGCGTGTTGCCGATCAACGTCAGGACGGCAGGACGACCGGGGTGTGCGCGTTGAACTTGTGCTTTGCGGGCAATCCCAGCGTTGTCAGCATCGGCGATGCCTTTGCGGAGTGCTTGGTAGTCGCGATTGAGATCTTCAACTGGGCCAACGGATCCCGATTTGCCTTTGACCGCAGTGCCAGCTGGCACATCATGAGTAACAAATGCGTAGGCGCCGATGATTGCATCTTTGCCGACTGTAACATCACCGCCTACGAATGCATTGGTATACAAGCTAGCCCCTGACTCAATTGTCGGATGGCGTTTTTGAACGGTGCTGTTGTCTTCGCTCGTTTGCTTGGCCGGCTTGGAGCGAGTCCCCAAAACGACGCCGTTGTACAGGTTGATATTGTTGTGCAGTACGGCCGTGCATCCGATTGCGATTCCTGTTCCGTGATCGATGAACAATCCCGGTCCGATTTTCGCGCCGGGGTGAATGTCCACGCCTGTTCGCGAATGCGCGAATCCCGAGATAGCTCGCGGGATGATCGGCACGCCCAGTGTCCGCAGCGAATGAGCAATTCGGTAGGCAACCGTCGCCCAAAAACCATTGCTTGCGAAGAACACTTCTTCCAGATTCGACAGTGCGGGATCTTGGATTGGATAGCGACGGAAATCACTACGGCAATCTTCAATCAATTGGACAAAGTTCAATCCGGTGAACAGATCCGCGATTCCTTGCGGATCCAGTTCGTAGCGATCGGCAAGAGGCTCAATCAGCAGCACCAATTGCTCTCGAAGATCGTCATTGCTGTATGAACAGTCAGCATCGTGCGTCGTTTGTGATTCAAGACGCTCCAGAATCACATCGACTGTGTCGATAACGAACTCTCGGATGGCTCGGGTCTGCTGAGTAAAAGAGCGACGACGTGATGGGGTAGCCATGATACATCCTGATTTGAAAGTGCTGTTTTTTGTTTGGCACCCAGTACGATTTTCGTGGCTGAAAACTCTACCGGGCTCATCTATTGGAGAGGATCAAAAACCGTCTTCTTACGGACATTCCTATCCCACTGTTTGGAATAATGATTCGACCGAATGGCCACACGATCGCAGGCCTGATATCAAACGCCTTAGGCCTTCCTGCAACGTCTCATGCGGTTGGCTAAAGCACATTCGAAAGTAGCCGTAGGATGAAGTTTTGAATCCACTGCCTGGGCTGATATGAACACGATGCTCATTCAACAGCTTCTCGTACAATTCCATCTCACCCTCGGAAGTTTCCGACGTCAGGTAGTCTCGCAGGTCAAGCCACAGACATAGCCCTGCCTCGGTTCTTGTTACCTTTATCCCCGCTGCTTCCAGTTCGGTTCGAGCGAGCGCCTCGGTTTGCGTTAGCTTGTGTTGATGAAGTACCAGGTACTCGTCCCTCCAAGATGGATCCAGGATTGACGTCAAGATTCGCTGCACCGGAGCCGGCAAACGAAAGAAATGTGATTGTTTCGCAACCGCTGCAACCACGTCTTGGTTGGTGGTTTGCAGCCACCCGGTTGCGTATCCTGCCAGCCCAAAGTCCTTTGAAAGGCCGCCCAAGACATAGACATTGTCCGATCCTAGCGACACCGCGCTGGTGAACTCGTGGCCATGGAAAACGCTGCCCGCGTAAACTTCGTCAACAATCAAAGCACAGTCAAACGTCTCTGCAATGTCCAGGAATTCCTGTAATTCATGTTTGCTGAAAACTTGGCCTATCGGATTGCCAGGCGAACACAACATGATTGCTCGTACACGTTTTCCTTCAAAAATCAGTCGTCGCAGATGGGCTTCGACGGCTTCGGGCGTGATGCGAAATTCGTCCTCAGCAGTGGCTTCCATCAATTCGACTTTCGATTTCACACGCAGGCTTGACGCGGCAACCAAACCGGGAAACACGGGGGTCGGAATCAGCACCGATTCGCCCTCGTTCAGCACAGCGACCATGAGTGCTTCGAGCACACTGATGATGCCGTTACCAACGACGACCGAACTGGGCAAAACCGGCACGCCAGATTGGCTTTGCAAGTAGTCTGCGATCGCTTCCCGGCAATCGTTCGTCCCATGAAACGCTTGGTAATGTGTGTCTTCAGGGTGGTGCCAGCAAGACGCGAGTCGTTTGTTCAGCACATCGGCATGCAACGCGTTCTGAGCAGATCCGAGGTTAACGAATCCGTCGGGATTGGCAGATGAAAACCGGTTTTCTTCGCATTGAAAGTGAGCGGCGACAAAGTCGAACCCTGGTTTGGCTTGGGCAACTGATTGAGTGAAGTCAGAAGTCATCGATGGTTCTTGAGTAGTTAGAAATTTGAATGGGAACTGATGGCGAGATGGAAAAGTTTCCAGCAAACCCTAGAACGTGTGCAGTCCGCACTCTTGTTTCATTCCTCGGAAACGTGTGTCACGCTCGTTGTTATCTGAATCGGAAAGCGGCCGACTGGAGTGGGCATCACCGACAGTAACATAGCCTTGGGCAAACAGAGGATGCTGAGGCAAATTGTTCTCTTGCATGTAGTGGTAGATGTCGCGGTTGTTCCAATCAAGAATTGGGTAGATGCGATAGCGTGAACCGGCACGTTTCAGCGGCGGCAAGCGTTTGCGGAATTCGGTCTGCGTGGCACGAAGTCCCGAAACCCAACCGCGAACATTCAAGTCATCCAGCGCGCGTTGCATTGGTTGGACTTTGCGAATCTGATCGTACAAATTCAAATCTTCAACGTTATCGCTTTCCCAAAGACGACCGTACTTGGCTTCCATCTTGGACGGCGTGAGCGATGCTTCGTAGACATGAAGATTCAAGTCCAAACGTTTGGCCAGCGTGATGACATAGGCGTAGGTTTCATCTGGCAGATAACCGGTATCAACCCAGATGACTTTGATGTCGGGTTTGATCATGGTGGCAAGGTGAAGTGTCACGGATGACTGGATGCCAAAACTGGTTGACACCGCCAAGGAGTCCTCAAATTCATCGACCGCCCATCGCAACAGGTTCTCCGCAGAAAGGCCAATGAATTTGTTTTCAAAAGACTCCGTGATGCTGCCGTTTAGTAGTGTCGACATCTTTATGTACCGTTGATCGCGTAGGTTTGATTGTGTTTCAGTTCGCTCCGCCTACCAGTTCGACGCGGTGAATCCAACTGCGCTTACCGAAAGTGATCAACAAATTCAGAGCTTGATTTGCAAAAGTTGCCTTGGCCTAAAATGCGACTAACTCTGTCAGTTTTGTCTGCTTTTTAGTGGCGGACCGCAGCCCGTTTTGCTCATGGCGGGGTCCGAACAAAGTGTTTGATTGTTGGCAATCGAAGTAAAATGGTCTGCTTTTAGGTAAGACCATCAGTCTCACGGCGTCTCATTACTGTACGGCGATAACACGCTGCACCGACTTGACTGTTTCAGTCTCGGGGCCACCGGGATTTCTGCGGAACTTGTCGCCCCCCTTGCTTACCAATGAGGATCGTGATGAAAATTGCAAACAAGCAAACACGGGTTCTGCTGAACCTACTTGCGACCTCTAAGCCAGATCAGATCGATTGCGACGGTTGCCATGAACACATGTCCGAGATCGTCGAATATGAATTGCTGGGCAGCGAGATCCCAGAAGCACTGTTCAAAGCCGAAGTCCATCTGGACCAATGTGCTTGTTGCAATGACGAACGCAATGCCTTGATGACGAGCTTGCTAGCGGTAGAAGACTGATCAACGCAAACGCTGTGTCCCCGGATTCCAGTTTCAATTACTCAGCTCCATTGCCGCTGTCGTAGATTGAGTCGTTCGATCCGAGCGAATGCATTGATACACGAAGTTACCCTGGCGGCGTGTTCTCGGCATCCGAATCGAGTGAATCCTTCTCTGCGTTGGCTAACTCGCCTTTCTTAAACGTCACCCGGCAAAAACTTGCTTTCTTTTCGTAAGGAGACGGCCGGAAATCGCATCTAAAAAGGGTTCAGACACAGTAAAATTCGATTGGGAAAACAGCTTGCTTTCTCAATTCATCTTCTTTACTTCACCAACTTAACGTGAACGGAACGTCCTATGAAAATGCCAATTGAGCTTTCGCGAATCGCTGTTGCCGTAGTTGTAGTGATTCTGTCCGTAAGTGCTTCGACCGCCCATGCCCAGTATTCACGCAAGGGCGGTTACAGTGGCTATGGAGGCTACCGTGGTGGAAGTTCGTTTAAATCCAGCGGGTTTGGTTCTAGTCGATCGAGTTTTGGCAGAAGCTACAGCAGCTACCGTGGTGGCGTCAGCAGTTACCGCGGCGGCTTCAGTTATCGCCCGAGCTACAGCAGCTATCGCGGCGGCTTCAGTTATCGCCCAAGCTACAGCAGTTACCGCGGCGGTTACAGCTACCGTCCAAGTTACAGCAGCTATCGTCCGAGCTACAGCAGCTATCGTCCCAGTTACAGCTACCGTCCGAGCTACAGCAGTTACCGCTCTGGATTTGGTTCTGGGTTCGGCTATTCTCCTTCGCCTTACTATCAATCCTATCGCAGCCCCATCTACAGTGGTTCGATTCGAACAAACCAATTTGCTCCAGTCTCACGCGTCACAACCAATATCAACAGCGGAGTCGTTAAATCGTTTGCCCCTGCCGCGGCTCCCGTTGCACCTGGGCCTTATCTGGCGACAGGTTCTGACAAGGCCGTTCGTACTTGGGTGCAGTTAACGGCGGGTGACATTGCTGGTGCCCGTCAATCGTTCGCGGAACTGGCAAACGCATCCACGTCGGCGGCGCCCAAAATTGGTTATTCGCTTGCCGCTATTGCAGAGGGTGATTCGGAAGCCGCAGCTTGGGCAATGCGACGTGCTATGGATACTGACCCACAAATGGTTAGCCACAAATTATCACGTGCGGAACTGCAGCCAATGCTCGCTGACATGGTGAATCGATTGCATGCCGATCTTTCCACCAATCCCGGCGACTCGAACAAGGTCTACTTGGTCAGTCAACTGGATCCTTATACCAAGCCCGCCATGACCGATCCCTCGATGAATAAAATGAATAAATTCGATGAATCTGGAGCGAGCATGGGTCACGACGCTGAGCCGAGCATGGCCAAACCGATGATGGAACCGTTTGAATCGGCGCCCATTGAACTGATGCGAGATAATCTACTACCGCCATCTCCAACGATCGTTCCCGACACAGAGTTACCCGCGTTGCCGACGCAGGCATTCTAATTTGGACTCCATAACACCTGCGGCTTTCTGATCAACGAGAGCCAGGACGAAATCAATTCACGCGACCAGCCCTTTGGATTTGAAAAATGAATTTGCGATCGATATCCCTTGTCATCTTGTCTGTTGGCGTCACCGTCTGCACCGCTTCGTTTTTGTTAGCACAGAAGCCAGCGAGTGATAATCCAGTTGAAATCGGGCTGGTTGACTGGAGCCATGATGTTGACGCTGCGTTGGAAAAGAGCAAGAAAAACGGAAAGCCCGTATTGGTTCTTTTTCAAGAAGTCCCTGGTTGCGCGGGATGCCAAAAGTTTGGGCGTGAAGTTCTCTCGCAACCGTTGGTCGTTGAAGCGATCGAGGATGAGTTTATTCCGGTGGTCGTGTACAACAATCGCTCAAGTGGAAAAGACAAAGTTCTACTGGATCGTTTTGGCGAGCGATCCTGGAACTACCAAGTCCTCCGATTCTTGGATGGAAATGGCAAGGACATCATCGAGCGTAAAGAAGGGATTTGGACGATCGATGGCGTCGCCTCGCGAATGATCTCCGCACTGAAGAAACACAAGCGTCCCGTGCCAAACTATTTGACTACACTGGTCGCAGTTAACGATCAATCCACGCATGCAACCGCTGCCTTTGCGATGCATTGTTTTTGGACCGGAGAGTATCGGCTGGGTGGGATTGATGGCGTGATCGCAACCGAGGCTGGCTGGTTGGACGGACGCGAAGTAACTTTGGTCAAATATGACAAAGAGCGGCTTGGGATCGATTCGCTTGCCCGGCAAGCTGCACAAGTGAGATGTGCCGAAAAAGTGTACACGCAAGCAGGAACCTCTTTGGCGGGCTTGCGCGGTGGAAAACTTGACAAGAGTTATCGGCCCGCGTCATCGTCTGACCAAAAGAAACAGATCTCGCGCTGGCAAGGCATTAACGAAGTTCCCGGACTCAATCAGATGCAGCTAACGAAAATCAATTCTGCAGCACCTAAAAGCGTCAAGGATGCAATGCAGTGGCTGAGCCCAAGGCAACGCAAAGCGTTCACAAGCAAACAATGAGTTTTCCCGCAGGCCCTACCCAGCAAACTTTTGCGCAGCGGAATTTCAGCCGTGAATCCTCGACTCGGAGAGTCGAGCTACTATGGGTGGGATCTTCACGATTTTTCGCTACGCTCATTCGATCGATTCCAGGCGGTCATAGCCTAGACAGTATCGCAGGTAACCGCGTAGCCCCGAGTGCCGAAACTGATAGCCAGTTTCGGCCAGGCGTTGCGGCATAACACGGGTGCTGTCCAGAAGTAATGCGTCAGCCATCTCGCCCAGCACCAGACGCAGCATGAATGCTGGAGCGGGAAAGATCGCGGGTCGGCGAATCACATTGCCCAGCGTCTTTACAAACTCACGATTCGTGACCGGTTCGGGGGCAACAAGGTTAACGGGTCCAGAAAGCGATGGCGTCTGCATGCAGTGATAGAGCGCGCCAATGGCATCGTCAAAACCAATCCAGCTCCACCACTGTTTTCCACTGCCGAGTTTTCCGCCCAGCAACTTGGCTGGTGTTAACATCTTCTGCAACGCTCCGCCCTTTGGCGAAAGTACGATTCCGATACGCGCATTGACGACTCGAATGCCTGCGTCGGAAGCCGCCGCTGTACTCGCTTCCCATTCTTTGCACAGATCGGGCAAGAAACCTTCGCCGGCGGGGCATGACTCGTCCATTGCGTCATCACCGCGATCGCCGTACAAGCCGGTTGCCGAAGCGCACACGAGTACTTTCGGTTTCTCGCTCAGCGATGCTAACCGTTCGCACAATTGCCGGGTCTTGATCAGGCGCGAATCACGAATCTCTTGTTTGAATTTTTCGGTCCAGCGTCCGTCCGCGATCGGCTTGCCCGCAAGATGCAACACGACATCGAAACCATTCAGCTTTTGAATCTCGGCCTCATCGTCGCTCCACGCCGCGATCGAATCGTCATCGCCGCTGGTGGAGCGTACGATCCGGTGGACTTCGTGACCAAACAGCGTCAACATGCAGCAAAGTTGCCGTCCCAGCAAACCGGTACTGCCGGAAATCGCTATTCGCAAAGGACTTTGATCGTACCGCTGCCAGAGGTCTAAATCGGAATTGACAACATGGTGCCGAAACGAAAACATCGACTCGATCTTTTGTTTGACCAAGCCGCCGCCCAGCAAGCGTCCCAATGCTCCCATCGGAACACGGTACGTTAATTCGTCTCGAATCAAACATTGGTCTTCGCCGCGCGATTGAAACAAATGCCGATGATCCCATTGCTTGAAAGGACCAGAGGCTTGGGTGTCGGCAAACATATTGGGCGGGTCATATTCCGTGTGCTCGGCATGCCATCGTAGTGGGATTCCAAGCAACCGATTCGTCAACACGACTTTGCTTCCCGGCAGCAAGCTATCGTCGGAATGCTCGATCGAAACCGACTCCCATGGCGGGATCAATCGCCGCAAGGCCCCCGTTCGTTCGTGGTACGCAAACGCTTGCTGCGCGGACACCGGAACTGAACTGGTGGCGATATATCGATCGGGCGTGGGCATCTGTGAACCAATTGGGGCTGCGTGTTTCATCCAGTGTATCGCGGCGACAATCAGTTGGAAATTAGATCAACTGGTCACGACTGTTGGCCTTTTGAGCAGGCCTGAATGCGTGAACAGGCGTTGTTGCAAAAATGGCAGCTTCAGGAAGGGTAAGCGTAGGATGACGATTGGTTGCCAGGGCAAGTTGTAGGCTGGACCGACGACGCATTGCCTGCCGGAACAGCGCAAACGCTTCCATTGTGTCGCCAAGGGGGTTACGAAACGCATGGCGATGTTGCTTGCGTGCGAAGTTTCGGCAATTCAGCGTTTGCTTGGTCCGGCCTACAAGGAAACGAATGTCGCTCGCCGAACTGCATGCGAGTCGCCTGCCGGAACAGCGCAAACGCTTCCATTGTGTCGCCAAGGGGGTTACGAAACGCATGGCGATGTTGCTTGCGTGCGAAGTTTCGGCAATTCAGCGTTTGCTTGGTCCGGCCTACATGAAAACGAATGTCGCTCGCTGACCTGCATGCGATGAGTCCGATTTTGCGGACTTAAAGACTTTTGACAGCAAGAGGTAAGCTGAGTCGACATTTTCCTTTGGACAATCTTTTGTAGGAGCGCAGAATCTACCGAAGGGATAAAGCATCGGGGTAGTTATGCCATGGATTCCCCGTCTGCGTCGTTGATGGATCGCTCCTCCTGTTTTGTCGTTCGCACCTCCCAATTGCTTTCGATGAAAGACCATCCTTCGGACATCTTGCTGTGAAGTTAACTTTATCGACTGATTCGGCTGCGCCGAATCTGGCAGGTGACGTTCAGTCTGCCTTGCCACGTATTCCGCACGTACGTTCGGAATTCTTGCTTGTATGCGAAGCCTGGTCCACCAGTTTGGACGACGGTTGCTGGCGGTTCACGCTGGAAACCGCCGGCGGTGAATTGGTGTTGGATGCTGATGATCGAGAATTCGGTGATCTGAATCGCTTGACCTTACTGGCCGCCGTTCGCGGACTAGAAGCCATTGAAGGTGCGTCGTCGGTCACTTTGATCAGCAACAACCGGTACTTGATTCGATCTCTATCGGATTCACTTCCACGTTGGCGTGCCAACAACTATGTCTGGGACAACTTTGGCCGGCAGATTGATGTCCAGCATGCGGACCTTTGGCGGCGCGTGGACAGCGCGTTGCAGATTCATCGGGTCGAAGCATGTTTGGTTTCTAGTCGGTTGGTCAGTCAAGGTGTGGAGCCCGCTGGTGCAAAGTCGCTCGACGGTTCGATTCAACGTGTTGATGCTCCGCATGTTGATGCCAACGGACCGATCGTTCCCACTCCAGCCAGTCAGCCCAGCCAAGATCGATTGCGCAAATGGCTGCTAAGTGGAAATGGATCGCCAACCATCACGCGGCGGTTCACCTCCCAAGATCTCTTGGAAACGGCCTAACGACCTGTTGATAAAATCTCGAGACGGATCTCGCACATTGCGGCTGAACGTTTCGCTCACTCTCCCTTTATTCGATAGCTGCACTAAATTCCTATGCAAACTCAACTTGCACTCTCTGACGTCACGCGCGTGATCGACGGTACTCACCAAAACCCAGCCAGCGTTCTGGGACCGCACACGGTGGACTATCAAGGACGGACGGCGACAGCAGTGCGCAGCTATTTACCACAAGCACAAGCGGCTTGGGTGGTCGATCGAACCAGCGGAATCAAGCGTCCAATGCGGAGAATTCACCCCGCAGGATTTTTTGAAGTGATTTGTGACTTCGCCATCGACGCAGCGAAAGAATACACTAATGATACCGTTAACAATGCAGCTTCGAAATCACGTTATCACATCCAGATGGCCGACCAGAACGGCGAAGTAACCGACATGAATGACCCGTACTCCACACCGTCGATGCTTACAGATTACGACCGCTACCTATTGGGCGAAGGTAGTCACCTGAATATGTACGAATGTTTGGGCGCGCATCTTCGCACGGTCAACAACACCACAGGTGTCAATTTCGCGGTTTGGGCACCGAACGCGCAAGCTGTCCAAGTCGTCGGCGAGTTCAACAATTGGGATGGCGGAAACCACTACGCCAGCGTGCTGGAGCACAACGGCATTTGGGAGATCTTTATTCCCAATGCCAAAGCCGGTGACTGTTACAAGTACAGAGTTCAGGGCGAACATGGCCAGTGGGTCGACAAATCGGATCCAGTTGGTTTTGCTGCGGAATTGCCACCGCGAACGGGATCGATCGTTGCGGACTTGAGCACGCATGTTTGGTCCGACGACAAATGGATGGAGCAGCGCAAAGAATGGAATGCGATGCACGCGCCAATGAATGTGTACGAAGTTCACCTGGGTAGTTGGCAACGCGATCCAGAACGGCACAACGGCTGGAAGGACTATCGCGAACTTGCGCACCAGTTGGCAGAGTACTGCAAGAAAATGAACTTCACTCACGTCGAATTGATGCCGGTCAGCGAGCATCCATTCACGGGATCATGGGGTTACCAAACCGTCGGGTACTTCGCGCCAACTTCACGGCACGGTTCTCCGGAAGACTTCATGTACTTTGTCGACCACATGCACCAGAACGGCATCGGTGTATTGATCGATTGGGTCCCAGCGCACTTTCCCAAAGACGAACATGGGCTGCGTCGTTTCGACGGTTCCGCGCTGTACGAACACGAAGATCCACGACAGGGCGAGCACCCGGATTGGGGAACAATGATCTTTAATTTCGGTCGAACCGAAGTTAAAAACTTCTTGATCGCAAACGCGTTATTCTGGTTGGACAAGTATCACATCGACGGGTTGCGCGTCGATGCCGTCGCGTCCATGCTGTACTTGGATTACAGCCGCGAGCATGGTGAATGGGTACCCAACCAGCATGGCGGACGCGAAAACCTGGAAGCGATCGAGTTCCTTCGCGAGTTCAATGTTGCAGTTCACGAAAAGTTCCCAGGAGCTGTTACGGCTGCCGAAGAATCGACGGCGTGGCCTGGTGTTTCGCGTCCAACCTACGACGGTGGATTGGGCTTTACCTACAAGTGGAACATGGGCTGGATGAACGATACGCTGGGATACATGCAGCGTGAACCAGTCCATCGCCGCTTTCACCAAAACGATCTGACGTTCAGTCTGATCTACGCGTTCACCGAGAACTTCATGTTGCCGTTGTCGCACGACGAAGTGGTTCACGGCAAAGGTGCTTTGCTGAGCCAAATGCCTGGCGACATGTGGCAAAAATTTGCCAATCTAAGGTTGCTTTACAGTTACATGTGGACGCATCCCGGCAAGAAGCTGTTGTTCATGGGCGGCGAGCTTGGCCAATGGAATGAGTGGAACCATGAAGATGGCACGGATTGGCTGCTGTTGGATTTTGATACGCATACAGGTGTCCAGCGATTGGTCAGCGATCTGAACAAAATCGTGATCGAAAATCCAGCGCTGCACCAATTGGATTTTGGCAAAGAAGGATTCGAGTGGGTCGATTGCATGAACGATACCGACAGCACGTTGGTGTATCTGCGAAAAGGCCTGGATGGCGCGGCGCCGATCTTGATCTGCTGCAATTTCACTCCCGTTCAACGACCTGGCTATCAAGTTGGTGTTCCCCACAGCGGTTTTTGGCAAGAGATCTTTAATAGCGATGCCGAAGTCTACGGGGGCAGTAATTTCGGAAATTCACCGGGTTGCCAGACGTCGGGAACAGGTCAACATGGCCGGCCCGATAGCATCTATGTGAATTTGCCGCCGCTGGGAGTCAGCGTGCTGCGGCTGCAGCAGTAGATTCCTGGTGTCGCTAGCTTGTCAGCAGGCGACAAAGGTTATACTACTGATCTGCGGTGCGTAAACGGTTGCGAATCGCGCTTTCATTCAAACCGATTGAGAATGGTTTTATGCCCGTCCAAATGCAGTTGGCTAGGATCATCATTTCTGAGTTGACTGACAATCAATTCGTCTTTTTGCAAGAAGTCGATGGTGAACGGGAGTTTCCAATTTTGATTGGGATCTTTGAAGCGACCAATATTGATCGGCGCGTCAAGGAAGATTACCAGCCACCGCGTCCGTTGACCCACGACCTGATCGTGCGAATCGCCGAATCATTGGGGGCGACCGTCGAAAGCGTCTTGATCAACGATCTGTCGGAACACACCTATTATGCTCATCTGCGATTGCGTACCGCAGAAGGCGAGATGATCGAGATCGATTCGAGGCCTAGCGATGCGATCGCAGTTGCCGTTACCTTTTCGCCACCGCTGCCGATTTTTGTCAGCGAACAGGTGTTAGAAGAAGCAACGTCGACTCCGTTTTAACGAATTGCTGAATGAAGATTCTACGGACGCCACGCGAGGCACACGAGTATGTGATTGCACAGCGGGTCGATGGACAATCCGTTGGCATCGTTCCGACGATGGGCGCGCTGCACGCCGGACATATTTCTCTGGCAACCCAAAGTGTCCGGCGCTGTGATTGCACGATCGCAACGATCTTTGTCAATCCAACACAGTTCGCCCCCGACGAAGACCTGGATCGCTATCCACGAACCTTCGATCAAGACTGTGAACTACTATCCGGCGCGAAGGTCAACGCGGTATTTGCGCCGGACGCTGCCGACATGTATCCATCCGGATTCAGCACCTATGTACTTCCGCCAGCCGTGGCAGCTTCGCTGGAAGGAGTTTGTCGTCCTGAACATTTTCGTGGCGTGGCCACAGTGGTTTTGAAGTTGTTTCAAGCAGTGCCTGCAACACATGCGTTCTTTGGCAAAAAAGACTACCAACAACTGAAAGTCATCCAGTCAATGGTTCGTGACTTGAACGTGTCCATCGAAGTCGTCGGGTGCGAGATCGTTCGCGAGACCGACGGTTTAGCAATGAGCAGCCGGAACCGATATTTGACGGGCGATCAACGCGAGCGTTCATTGTTGCTGTCGCAGAGCTTACAGGTTGCCGAGCGGCTGATTTCAACCGGTACGAAATGTGTCACTACGATCGAAAACGATATGCGGAGTGTGCTGTCTGCAAAGGCAACGAACTCTCCGGGCGTCGACAAAATCGATTATGCAACTGTCGTTGATGCCGAAACATTATCACCAATCGACCAGCTTTCGCCCGGGTCCAAAACCGTTGCATTGATCGCCGCCTACGTTGGCAGTACAAGACTCATCGACAATCAAGAGATTCTGGTCCCAGCGTAGGGCGACGATTGGATCATTGTGTGGCAATCCCGCAAAGATTTTGCCTTGCACTGAAAAACTTGATACTTTCCCATGCAGGTTGCACAGTGGCACATTACCATTGCCAGAGCAACCATCGGCTGCACACCGCGCCGGACCCAAAAACAGATACTCTAGGAATTGAAATTGAAATTCATGAATCACTGTGTAATCGCAACGCTCGTTCTGTCCGCTATTCCGTTAAGCATCTCGTGCGGTGGCGAATTTGATCCCAGCCAAACAAAATGGCTCGCCAAATACGAGAAGCAAAAGAACGCTCCCAAGCCAAGCGAAATGCTTCTCAATACCGATGATGAACCCAACTTAGCTGACGGTTTCAAACCGCTGTTCGATGGGAAGTCACTGGATGGCTGGATCGCGAAGGGCGGGGAATGCAAATTCGAAGTCAAAGATGGATCGATTGTTGGCACTTGCGTTCCAGGTTCCAACAGCACGTATCTTTGCACAAAGAAATCGGACTACACGGATTTCGTTTTCACCTGCGATTTAAAATGGGAAGTCGACTGCAACTCAGGCGTCATGTTTCGTGCCGACGCTAAGAAATCTGGCGACAAAGTAACCGTCTTCGGTCCGCAAGCAGAAATGGAAGGCTTTTCGCAAGATCGTGGGTGGTCCGGCGGAATCTACGGCCAAAGCTGCGGCGGCTACTTTTACCCACTCTGGTTGAAAGAGCACCAGAAAATACGATCGGCACTCAAGAAGAAGGATTGGAATCGCGTGACGATTTCAGCGAAAGGCAACGTGATCAAGACTTGGGTCAACGGAGTCCCAGCAGCTCATTGGGTCGACGACGGAACCTACGCAAAAGGATTCTTTGGACTTCAGATTCACAAGGGATCCGAAGGAACAGTTTGGTTCAAGAATCTAAAAATCAAACAACCATAGCACTGGCATTCGACCAACTAGGAAACGTCTTTGGCAGCTAAAGAATCGATTTCGCTGATTTTGTTTTCTGGACTTGCTGCCGATGCGAATGTTTTCGCCCCGCAGCAGGTCGCGTTTCCACAACTTGTCGTACCGGCTTGGCCAAAGCCAGAACCCGGCGACACGCTTGATACGTACTGTCGCCGTATTGCTGAGGACCTCCGATCTTATGGTGATGCGATTATCGGAGGAGCCTCGTTCGGTGGAATCATTGCACTGCATGTCGCCCAACACATGCAGCCTTTATCTGTAATCCTAATCGGCAGCGTTCGTGCGCCTTCTGAGCTTTCACGTCTAGCAAGATCACTTCGTCCGCTAAGACTGTTTGTTCCACTAATCCCCGTACGCTTGCTACAGCTTTGCTGCTTTCCGTTTTCGACACCGCTGGCACGACGGATTGCGCCGCATCTTTGTGAACTTGCCTGTCAATTTCGCGGTTCCGATCCGACTGTTTTCAAATGGTCGCTATCAAGAATACTGGATTGGAGATCGACTCCCTCGCCAAGTTGTCCGATCCATCAGATTCATGGAGATCGCGACCGTGTTTTACCGATGCGTCACACTCACCCCGATAAAATCGTTCCTGGCGGCGGCCATGTTATTTCCTTGACGCACGCGACTGAGGTCAACGATTTTATTCACAGCACGATTGCCGAAACATTGGGCGGGTCAGGTTGAGTGATTTCTACTTTTGTTTTTTCTGCATAAACTTCCAGGGAGCTTCCCACTGCCATGGTCCGTCTTGACCGTGCCACTCTACGGATTCACCATTCTTGATCAACATCTCCATTCCATGTTCTTCTTCCCAGTTGCAGCTGCAGCCCAGAGCGATGTAGTCGTCGCTGGATCCGATCAGCCTGGGAATCCATACGCTGCTAACCCAAAAATGATTCTGGATGTTCTCACGATTCATCACAGGCAGCCCATATTCTTCGGTCAGATCTCCGACCATTCCTTCAAAATTGACTCGATGTTCATCGGCCGCATCGTTGATGGATTCACGCAACGCTGATGCATAACGCTGCATCCGATAGATCAAAAACCTTTGTCGCAGAGTCGGTGTTTTTCGTCCTTCCTCAAGAATCACCAGCACATCAACGTCGAAGCCTTGAAACTTGACCTTCTCCGTCAATTCGACGTAGTAGTCATCATATTCGGTGAACCTGTAGGACAGAAAGTAAACGGCCATCCCAATGCAGGACAATGTCACAAGCACCAGCATCATTTTCAGGCTGAACCGAAATCGACGCCGCTTCCGACTCTCGCTGTTTGACTGAGTCATGATTTTATCCCAGAGAACTGAAGGTCCCGTTAAAAGCATAGAGGAAGTCATCAAGGCTTTCGGCGATTCAGAAGATCATTGTAAACCTATCGCACCAGCGAACCGCTAGAAAGTAGCTTGGTTTGCAGAGATCGACGGCCACTAAAGTAGCCATCTCTGTCCCCAGAGATGTAGCCCGACTT
>CAYNNP010000150.1:0-16219 GCA_964398215.1 uncultured Pirellulaceae bacterium
GTGCGCTGCGCGACCACAGGCTGTGTTGTTAAACAGCTTCGCTGTTGGATAATCCAGTGTTTTCGAGCTTTTGCGTTAAGCAGTTGTGGATAAAGACAAGGTCCGGCCCAACCCCAAGAGCGCAACTGGTACGGTTTGCATTTCGATGGCGATTTGATTCGCCCCACACCGAAACGGATCGATTGGCATGTCGATACCGGGTCGCAGCCGTGAATTTCTTCGGCCGCAGGCGGGATTCGTGGCTGAATCGATTTTCCGCTGCTACGTGATCGACGCTGCGAAAATTCCGATTTATTCGGAATTATCTGTTAATGCTCGGAATTCCTCGGTACTTACTTCCTGAGGGGGCGGTCCACGGATGCTTTGACGCCGTGCCAGCTTCCCTTTTTGGCGGTGTCAGTCGCTGTTCCGTTTGATTTTTCCGAGCCAATACCATGAATTTGTTCCACCGTCGATGTCGTTTTCCGCAGATATGATCTGTCGCAGAACAGGCTGAGTAAAAACAACCGAAAGTACCACCAGCCACATCAATCGGTGGTCCAACTGTAGCTCGCGACATAGGGTGATCAAGACAACCACCAACAGCGTCGCCGGAAGTAAGTTATGGAGCTGAGCCAAAAAATCGCCGTCAAATCCACAGCAAAGGCAATAGGCGAGCAATTCATTGTTGCCTGGCACATACCAAAACGCACTGTCTTGCACGCAGAGATCGCCCGACTGAATCCAGTGGTCAACGATCGGCAGGTGATACGCGATTGTGTCCCAGTCGACCGGTAGTTGAAACAAGCCAAACACAAATACGTATGAAATTACTAGTGCCCAGACACCGTCAATCGGTCGAATCCAAGTGGTCCAGCCGTGATCAGCGTTGGCTAGTTCGTTACGCGAATCGACGACATCGCTTTCGTCATCGAGTCGCCATTGCAAGATCAATGCGACACAAAGCAGCACAAGTGGCACCGCCACCCACAACCAGAATCCCGCCATCAAACCCAGCAGGCTAAGCCCAAACGAGCAAGCAACGACAACCGACCAAAGCAAGACTAACGCAGCGGCGCAGCGCACCATGTTGCCAGATTGAGGAAATGTCCGGCGCATGATAAACGCCAACAAACCCCAAGCTGAAACGAGAAAAAGAGCAAGAAATACGCCAGCGAATCCCACAGTCATGTCAGCATCTTATTCTAGTGATCGCGCAGAGCAAACATCGCGCGGAGCAAACCACGAACGGATGCGATATATTTCGATGCTACCGAAAACTGCAACGCGGGTTGGCAACTGTTAACTGACTGATCGTTTCTGCCGGTGTGTCATCTGGTAAAATCACACCGACAAGCGAGGCGTGCTGGGCGAGCGACATCACGTTTTCACAGTCGCACTCCCAAATCGCCAAGTGCGTCAACTTGGTGAGGCCTTCCAGAATCTCCATATCGATGGGTGTCCTGGTACCGCGTAGCTTGAGCTCGGTAAGGCCAGGTAATGAGGATAGGAAGCCAACACGTTTCAGTGGGATTCCAGAGCTTAGCAACGACAAATGGGGGTTGTCATGGATCACAATATCAACCACTTCCTCACCATTTAAACACAACTCCACAAGCGAAATGGGGAGGAAGTCGATCATACGATTATCGCATTTTGTAATCGTCAGTTTTTGCAAGGCCGGCAAGTCGCGAATCACATTCCCATCACCTACAAGGCTGGCGAATGTCAGAGTTTGAAGACGTTGCAGTTTCCGCAAAGGGTTGCAATCTTGCAGATCCATTTCTGGAGCGATTAGGTTCTCCAAGTTCGTCAGCTCTGTGAGCGAGCTTGTGTTGGCCACGGACATTCCAAGAAGCTCAAGGTGCTGAAGCTGTTTTAGATTCTCCAAGAAATCAACTTCTTGATTGTGCCGGCCTTCCAGATGAAGTGACTTTAGGTTTGTTAGCTGTCTCAGCGGAGTCGGATCAGGAGCAGAACTGTGACTTGCGATGTCGAAAAACTCGAGCCTCAGAGACTCGAGATTCTGAAATGTCGCAATGCTCTTTAGCTCCTCATCAGTACAGTAGTTCATCTCAAATGAGTGCAAGAACGACATCTCTTGCAGGAATGAGAGATCCATTCGTAGCGCGACCGAATCAGATGCCAACCGCTCAATCTTGAACTCCCGTAGAGATGAGCATTTTGCAATTGCGTCACAGCCGTCAACAATACCATCAGGCTCAAAGTGAAGCGTCTCAAGATTCAAACGCTGCAGCTGTTCGAAACGCGTCAGCGAACGACTCGCGATCTTTAGGTGTCGAAGATCTTGAAGACTCGCCAGCGCGTCCCAAAGCTCATCCTCACGATACATCGAGAAATCGTTTTCAAGGTATTTCTCGCCAAAGGAGACAGCTGCAATCTTCTCGCATCCAGTTGCAAGTGCAACGAAGCTGTGACTCGATCTGAAATCGAACCTAAATAGACCGTCTCGCTGAACATCGGAGGCGTAATGAATCACACCACCGCGCGATTCAATCAAATCGACGGTGGTGCGTAAGTTCATGATACGTACGGTCATCGCCATGCAAATTGCAAAAGCGAATACCCCAATGAAGAGCGAACGAAGAGAAAACCTCCAACGCATTTTAGCAGATCACTTCTTTTTCGGTGGTGGAACTGGGTTTCCATCCTTGTCCACCGGATTACCCTCCAAATCAGTGTTGTTGTTTTCATCACTATCTTCATTCACATCTGGCTTAGAAGGAGGTTCCTGAGGATTCTTGCCCCCAGGAGGTCCCGGGAACCCAGGAAGGTTGTTGTCTGAAAGACACTTGTAGAAAGCTGCCTTCAGATTCTCTTTGTAATTCGGGTCGTTGTCATTCCCGTTATTCCATACGTCCCACCCTGTAGCAGACTAATTTCTTGCATTGAAATCTGGGCGCCCCAGTGATACAGCGAGAAGGTTCCCATAACCAACAGAACAGAAATTCGAATCATCATTTGTACCCTCATGATTACGAATTTGAATTTGCCATAGAGAAATCAAGTTAACGTTTTTCCAAAATCAATTCAAGAAAAAAGCGACCGCCTTTATTGGAAATATGCATCACGCATTTTGCACATCTGTTCATGCATCTCTTGCAATGCTCAGGTCGAACTGGGAGTGTCTCTTACAACGCAAACCTGTCTCGGGCATGTCAGATCGCGCCAGATATCTACTCTTCAACCATTCCCAAACGCTTCAGCCAGTCTTTGCAAAGACTTGGCCACTGACCGGCACCCTTCATTCCTTTGGCAAGCCCAACGCCGTGTATGCCTTTGGGAAAACATGCCGTTCGGCAGCAACGCCGGGCGACGCAGCCGAACGCTTCGCATGGGGTCAGACTCGGTTTCGGTTTTCAACCGAAACCGACGGACGAGACACCGTTGTACTTTGCGAGGGTGTCATTCCTGAGTCCGTGAAGTCCATCACCACTAGGATTCTGGACAACAAAACCTGATCGCTCTTGGCTAAAGATTCTCGCTCGTCTTTTTTGGCACCATGCACTTGGACAAAGAAAGCCGAGATCCTCTTTCGCTAATTGGCTGCGCCGGCCGCCGGTTCTTTGGGTTTCCCCTTCTCTTTCTTCTTCTTGGAATCCTTTTGACGCGGCTTGCGTGAGCGACCAGGATCGTTGTCATCAAGGACTTTGTAGTGGGTTCGCAAACGCGCGAGTTCGTCTTCCAAACGCTTTTGCTGCGTCACAAGGTCAGTGCTTCCGTACACGTTCACCATTTCGTTTGGATCCGACTTGAGGTCAAACAATTCCCAATCATCAATCAGCTTGCCTTCAAGTGCATAGTAGCGAATCAACTTGTAGCGTCCGTCGGTGACCCCGTAGTGCCGCGCGACATTATGGGCACCTGGATTTTCGTAGTAGTGATAGTAAAACGATTTTCTCCAGTCCTCTGGTGTATTGCCTTGCATCACTGGCACAAGACTTCGGCCTTGCATGTCACTGGGAATGCCGGCTCCAGCAATGTCCAGAAACGTTTGAGCAAAGTCCAAATTTGACACGATGTCATTGTTGACGGAGCCAGCCTTGACGTTTCCAGGCCAACGAACAAGCAACGGCGTCTTGAGCGATTCTTCATACATCCAACGCTTGTCGAACCAACCGTGCTCGCCCAAGTACCAGCCTTGATCCGACGAATAGATCACAACGGTATTTTCAGCCAAACCAGCTTCGTCCAAATAGCCCAAGACTTCGCCGATTCCATCATCAACACTTTTGACACATCGCAGGTAGTCTTTGACGTAGCGTTGATACTTCCATTTGATGATTTCCTTTTCGCTCATCGTAGGTCTGGCTTTCAAGTAAGCTTCGTTCTTGGGTTTGTACGCGGCATCCCAGACTTTTTTCTGATCATCGTTCATGGTGCCGTAACCTGTGATTTTCAAGTCACGATCAGTCAAGTGCGTTTTAACGGTCATCGTTTGTCGACCAGCCGATCGCGTGCGTCCTTGGTAGTCGTCCCACAGAGTCTCGGGCTCAGCAATTTCTTTGTCATCCAGCCAGTTCAAATACTTTGGCCCCGGCATCCAATTGCGATGCGGCGCCTTGTGTTGGTACATGACCATGAACGGTTTGCTGGGATCGCGTCCTTTCTTTAACCAGTCAAGTGTCTTTTGGGTGATGATGTCAGTTGTGTATCCGGTGTGCGGCCGCGTCACAGGCTTGCCGTCTTTACCCTCTGAAATCATTGGCGGATTGTAGTAAGGCCCTTGTCCTTTCAAGACGTCGTAGTAGTTGTAGCCTTGCGGAGTAGAAGCCAAATGCCACTTGCCGATGACTGCCGTTTGGTAGCCTGACGACTGCAAAATCTTGGGGAACGTTTGCTGATCGCCATTGAATCGATTTCCGTTGCGAACGAATCCGTTCAAGTGACTGTATTTGCCAGTCTGAATCACGGCGCGACTAGGGCCACAGATTCCATTGGTCACATAGCAACGATCAAAACGCATCCCCTCCGTTGCGATTCGATCCATGTTTGGTGTCACGATCCGCGAATCGTCATAAGCACTGAGCGCTTGCTGACAATGATCATCCGTAAAAATGAAAACGATGTTCGGCCGATCCGCTGCGACGGCTCCAACGCAGAATATCGACAGCAACAAAAACGAAAAGCAACTACGTTTCATGACAATAACCTTGGGGTGAGAATTCACAGTATGATAACCCAAATGCAGGCACACAGATTCTGGCTTCCCAAGCAGGCGAATGCACCATTCCCCTCAGCCAATTTGGGACTAAACTGGCCAACAGCATCATTGGTATGCCTTCGTTTTTCACTGGAGAATCTGTGATTCGCAATTCCTGTCAACTGGCCTTTGTCATTGCCCTTGGTTTCTATTCCCTGGCGACCACCAAGTCCTGTGAAGGCCAGGAACCAGAGAAGCTAACAATCATGACGTGGAATCTGGAATGGTTTTACGACGAACACGAAGGCGACAATTTCAGCAAGCTCGCCAAAGAAAAGACGGCGCCGTCTCGCGATGATTGGAATTGGCACCGCGATGCGATCGGCGAAAGCATCCGAAAATCAAAGCCCACGATTCTGGCGCTGCAGGAGATCGAAAATCGCCGCGTCCTCTGGTACTTGAGCCGATCGATGCAAGGCAACCACCAACTTAAGTACTCCGAGCTTTCTTATGAGAGCGAGGATCACTTTACGGAACAGAACGTTGGAATCATGTTCCGAGATCCAGTTGTCGCGGTTTCCACGCAACAGTTTTTTCAAACGCCCCAGCAACGTTTGGACAAACAATACTTCGGTGTCCCAAAACACTTGTTAGCCACGTTTGAATTTCCAATCGGAAACGGCAAAACAGAACAAGTCACTGTCATGAATCTGCACCTGCGATCCAGACCCGAAGGCGCTGAACTCAGGCGCCGGCAGGCTCGTTTGATTCGGCTGTGGATCAGCGACCTGATCCGGCAAAAGAAAAACGTGATCGTACTGGGCGATACCAATACGGAACAACGTGGCTCAAAAGCTAAGCAGGATACAGAACTCCAGATTTTGTGCGGCAAAGACACACCCGAGACGGATGACGATCTAATCGACTTGCACTGGAAACTACCTCCGAAAGAACGGCGGACTCATCTACTGCCGGACCGCGAGTTTGACCGAATTCTGGTTTCGCAGTCCCTGCTAGACGACACTCCCGGTGAACCCGATTTGATATTTGAGTCGATATCTGTCATGCCAGAACTTGCGATTCAGGGAAAACGTGATACACCAGAGCAACACTGGGACAACTACTGGTCGACTTCGCCCGATGAGCGTGATTTCAGTGATCACTATCCTGTACAAGCAACGTTTGTAGTTCAATGACAGAAACAAACGACTTTCGCCCGATGATTCGTCTGGACGACTTTCTCAAACGCAGTGGCCTGGTAGGTACGGGCGGCGAAGCCAAGGTGATGATTCAGTCTGGCGAAGTGAACGTGAACGGTGAAGTAGAGACCCGGCGGCGAAAGCAACTGTTTCTTTCTGATGAGGTGACTTTGTACGGCGAAAACTTGGTAGTCACCGAAGACTACTTTGATTCGTGAAACAATCGGTCGTGAAACGAGAGATCTGATCATGACGATTCTGCCGGTAGGTCCAGCAGTCGTGGACCTACCCAAGATCCAAGACCTCTCGCGCCGATAGTCAGAGTAACAGGCCGTGCACGGAATGCATGGCAATCTCAACTCGCATCATTCGGTGAACCGCACATTCGGTTCGGGTGGAAGGAACTGCCTACTATGCGCACGACTACTTTGAAAGTTTCCCTGTTTGCGTTCGCCATTGTCATCATTGGCGCGACTGACGCGTCAGCCAACAATCTACGTCAAAAATGGAAGCTTTGGTGGCATAATGTAAGTGTTGGGCACCACCGAAATAACGCTTGGCCAGAACCATTTGTCGAAGCCGATGCGATGCAGGTCGTTGCACCATTCGAAATCATGAAACGCAACGGCTGGAGACTTCACAATACAATTGGACATGAATTGTTCCGCTCTGCCGACGGCGCTTTGACAGCATCTGGCCAGCAAGCCGTGAACTGGATCGTAACACGAGCTCCTGCGTCTCGTCGTCAGATCCACGTCCTGAACGGTCGCACAACCGAAGAAACTCAGCAGCGCATGGCAGCTGTTCAAGAAGCGTTGACGAAGTACGGCGACCTAGGAACGACAGTCAACGTATTTGCGACCAATGTGCCATCACCAACGTCCAACGGTGCTCGTGCGATGCAAATCAGCCGAGACGCTTTGGAAAACCAGCCTGTTCCAACCCTGCCAAGCACAAGTGCTGCGGGAACCGCCTCTGCTGTCCAGCAGTAGTCGCCACAAGAACACGCTATTCCTAGCGTACCAGTCATCAACCAACACAGCCTTGTCTAACCGACAAGGCTGTTTTTTTGATTCTACCGACGGTACCGGTTAAGAAACTGTTTCAGTTATGCCGATCAGAACCATGAAAAGACTATGTATCGGCTGTGCAGGTATGCGCTGGCAGTTGGCGAAGATGTTCAAGGGGGATGTCGTCGTGAATCTAAAAAGGCGAAAAAACATGACCAACAAGCTAACGATAATGATGGTAGCCACCGTCATCGCCGCTGCGTCTGGATGCCAAGGTGCTGGGCAGAAGCTGGCGGCAATGAACCCGTTTCGCAAGTCTCCCTCGCAAATGCTTGCGGAAAAGAAGGCAAAAGCACAAGAGGCTTCCGCCGATCCGCTACGGCTGGATCACAAAGTGGAAGTCAATGCTGAGGTCTTTGTCGCCAACGGACGTCTATGGGAATCAACGGGCAATTCTGAAAAGGCCATGGAAAACTACACCAAGGCGTTGCAGAAAGAACCAAACAATGCTGAAGCTCTAGGAAACATCGCGCGAATCCAATTCCGTGAAGGTAACTACCCCAAGGCGAATGAGTTCTTTTCCAAAGCATGCGCTCAGAAACCTGAAGACGCTGGTTTGCAAAATGATCTTGGGCTAACACTTAGCAAAATGGGCCGCCAGGAAGAAGCCGTCAAAGCACTTTCCAATGCACTTTCATTGTCGCCTGGAAAATCACGTTATGCCAACAACTTGGCCAGCGTTAAATACGAGATGGGCGATCGTGAGGGCGCGTTCGGCATACTGAACACAGGGAACAAACCATCAGTTGCTAACTTCAACATGGCGTTCTTGGCGCAAAAACATGGACACCTACA
Organism: uncultured Pirellulaceae bacterium; assembly: GCA_964398215.1. Taxonomy (GTDB): domain Bacteria; phylum Planctomycetota; class Planctomycetia; order Pirellulales; family Pirellulaceae; genus CAYNNP01. Next base: position 8,208 of record CAYNNP010000150.1, read on the forward strand.
AGACGCCAAACGCTACCTAGAGGCTTCGATCGAAAACTCAGGTAACCTGCGGGATGGTGCTACCAAGCAAGCCATCCAAAGGTCACGAGAGATGCTGGCCAAGTTGAATGGCCCAGCGGAAACATCACAGAACATTGCGGCCAACAAACCGTCGCCAAAAACTGGTACTCAGCTCAAAGTCCAACCCGTCAGCGCTCGGATCAACTCAAAAGTTGATACCAGCACACCGCCTTCATCGACTTTGCCAGCACCGGCCAAGCCCCAGATGACCGCCGGAGAGGCCGCTGCCGCACCGCCCAGCGGACCATTTGTGATGCCGCCTGGCGTATGACTTTAGGCACCAAAATCCTAGGCTGCCCGTGGTTGCAGCCAGCGATCTGGCACTTATAAGTGGCGTAAATTGGGAAAACTTGCACCTTCGTTCCCAATATCGACGATAGCGTGATAAACTCACAAGCGTTGAATTCACCGCTTCCGTGAGTAAATTCTCTCGGCAAAGCAACACGCTTTTTGCCTTGGTGGTTAGCCAAGTGTTTGATTCTCACACGCTGCGAGTTGGTTGATGCGTTTCCGACTTTTCAATTTAGTTTTACTACTGGGTCTTTGCCAAACACAAGCTTTGCGGGCGGAAGAACCCAAGGTTTCGATTGCGGGTTTGCAAGTCGTAAGGTTTGCGAAAACGGATACCTCCGGTAACGTTTACAACCGCAATGCGCTCGTTCCTTTTAACAATGCTACAGCGGGTACTCGTATCGCGCTGTTGGTTGAAGTAAAGGAATCGAATCTGGTCAGATTGGATTCGGAACAATCAAGTATTGATATTTTAGAAGACGACACTGGCGCCAATCTTCTCAACAAAGTATCTGCGGCAACAACAAAAGTGTTTATCGCCAACCCTTTCGGTTCAAGATCATCAACGGGCGGATTAACCGATTTAAGACTGGGCAAAGATGGCAAACGCGGATTGCTGGAAGTAACAAGCAACGTTGCGCCAACCCAAGGCTCCGTTGAAATTGCATTGAGCGGAACGCTAGGAGTTGTGGTTGCATCTGAGACAGAAACCGTTCGCACCGAACCAGTTGCCGTGGACGCGACGGAAGTCAAGGTCGGTGATGTTACCTTTGAGATGAAGCCAAGAAAAAGCGGCAGTAGCTTCACGTTGGAATTGACATCCAGCGACCCAAAATTGTCCCACCTCCGTCAGGCTCAGTTTTTTGCAGACGGAGCTCAGCTGGAATTGCGGTCGAATTACGTTCAGAATCTTGGCAAAGGCAATTTGAAGCATCGCTACCACTTCGCTCGTGCACCTGAAAAAGAAATCATCATGGAGTTCGAGTTTTGGTCGGACGCAAGAGTTGTCCAGGTCCCGCTTGAAATGCAAATCGGTATCGGCGGCTGAACCGGGTGAACCGCCAAACCCTGGCCAGCGGTAGCAGCGATCCCACAAGGCGAGGCAATTTCAGCTCACTTGAGGTTCGACCAGAAACCCCAGGTGTATACATCTGGACACCAGAAGTACCATGCGGTCGCAGTTATGGGGCCATGATGCCCCGTGAAAGCCCAAGACCTTGCTGTTTTGCAGTCACTTGAGCTAACATTTAACCCTTGAAAACGTGTCCAAAACTAGGATTTCCGCCGTTTCAGATGGTAGCGGAAATCAACAGGTATTGTTGCCGGCTGAATACAAAACGGCGACCTCCTCTTCTTCGCGGAAACACCTATGTCGGATCCAAAAGCAGTCGCTCAAACAGAAGTCAAAAACCAAGATGGTGAGCTCAGAAAGCCAGCCGCTGAAGTTGACTTGGATTCAGCCGAGACCCAAGAGTGGTTGGATTCACTGAACTATGTTCTGAAGAGCAAGGGTGCTGACCGAGTCCGATTCCTTATCGAAAAATTGCGTGACCGCGCAGCCGAAGAAGGCATCCAGTCCGCTGAAGACACCAGCACGCCCTACGTCAACACAATCCCGCTGAAGGATCAGCCAGCGTTTCCGGGCAACCGAGACCTTGAGCGTCGTATCAAATCAATTGTCCGCTGGAATGCGATGGCAATGGTCGTGCGTGCCAACAAGCGCGGCGGTGGCGTGGGTGGTCACATCAGCACATTCGCATCCAGCGCGACGCTTTACGAGATCGCTCAAAACCATTTCTTTCGGGGACGTGGCGAAGACGGTCACTCGGGCGATACGATTTTCTTTCAAGGTCACGCCTCGCCAGGCATGTATAGCCGTGCGTTTTTAGAGGACCGTTTGTCAGAAACGCACCTGGACAACTTTCGTCGTGAACTGGAAGCCGGCGGTGGCCTTTCTAGCTATCCACACCCATGGTTGATGCCCGACTTCTGGGAGTATCCGACGGTATCGATGGGACTTGGTCCGATCATGGCGATCTACCAAGCACGATTCAACGAGTACATGAAAGATCGTGGCATCAAAGACACCTCCAACGAACGTGTTTGGGCGTTTCTGGGTGATGGCGAATGTGACGAACCAGAAACACTGGGCGCGATCGGCTTGGCCGCACGAGAAAAACTGGAGAACTTGATTTTCGTTGTTAACTGCAACTTGCAGCGATTGGACGGCCCTGTTCGTGGTAACGCCAAAATCATCCAAGAGCTTGAAAGTATCTTCCGTGGTGCTGGTTGGAATGTGATCAAAGTCGTGTGGGGCAGCGACTGGGATGCGCTATTGGAAAAAGACACGACGGGATTGCTTGTAAAACGCATGAACGAAGTTGTTGATGGCCAGTACCAAAAGTACGCCCGAATGCCTGGCAGTTACATTCGTGAACACTTCTTTGGAAAGTATCCGGAATTGCTGAAGCTAGTCGAAAACTACAGCGACGAAAAACTTGAAAAGATGCGCCGTGGTGGTCACGATCCCGAAAAGGTCTACGCGGCCTACAAGATGGCGACAGAACTCAAGAATGGTCGTCCAACCGTCGTGTTAGCAAAAACCATCAAAGGCTATGGTCTCGGCGAAGCGGGCGAAGGCAAGAACATTGCTCACAATCAAAAGAAGATGAACGAGGTGGAACTTTTGCAATTCCGTACTCGTTTCGGCATTCCAATCAGTGACGAAGAAGTTGGCCAGGCACCGTTTTACAAGCCGGCGCCAAGCAGCAAAGAAATCGAGTACATCAAAGAACGGCGCGCGGCATTGGGGGGCCCAGTACCTAGTCGCCCGACCGAACATCCAACGATGGACGTGCCAACGCTGGCCGACTACTCAAAGCTAATCAAGCGGCTGGGTAACAAGAGCTGCAGTACTACCTTTGCGGTGGTTCAAACTTTGATCGCAATGTGTCGTGATAAAAAGATCGGCAAACACATGGTGCCCATCGTTCCCGATGAATCACGAACATTCGGCATGGAAGGGATGTTTACCCAGTTCGGTATCTATGCCCACGCTGGACAACTGTACGAACCAGTTGATTCGGAAATCGTACAGTTTTACAAGGAAGCCCAGGATGGCCAAATCCTAGAAGAAGGAATTACGGAAGCGGGCTCGATGAGTTCGTTCAACGCGGCAGGAACCGCACACAGCAAGCACGGCATCAACATGATCCCGTTCTTTATCTACTACAGCATGTTTGGATTCCAGCGGATCGGTGATTTGATCTGGGCAGCTGCCGACATGCGAGCCAAAGGATTCTTGATCGGTGGAACGGCCGGTCGGACGACTTTGAATGGCGAAGGACTCCAGCACCAGGACGGCCACAGCCTGCTGAACGCGATCGCGTTTCCAACCGTACGTGCCTACGACCCAGCCTGGGCGTATGAAGTCATCACCATCATTCTTCACGGCCTGAAAAAGATGTATGGCGAAGGTGAGGAATGCATGTACTACTTGATGGCAGAAAACGAAGAGTACGAACATCCAGAAATGCCCGAAGGATGTGAAGAAGGCATCGTCAAAGGAATGTACAAGTTCCGCAGTAAAGACGTTCAGGGCGCCAAGGCTCGGGTTCAGCTATTCGGCAGCGGTGCGATCTTGAACAGTGCCTTGAAGGCTCAGGAAATCCTAGCCGAAAAGTACAACGTGGCCAGTGACGTTTGGAGCGTGACAAGCTACACCGAACTGCGTCGCGATGCGGCGACGTGCCAGCGTTGGAATATGCTGCACCCAACTGAAACCCAAAAGCGCAGTTACGTTGAAGAAACGCTTGACGGAATCGAAGGCCCGTTCATTGCGGCCAGTGATTACGTTCAAGCACTGAGCGAGCAACTGACGCCTTGGATTCCTGGCGATTACTACTGCTTGGGTACCGACGGAATGGGCCGAAGTGAAACACGCGAAGCCCTGCGTCGCCACTTTGAAGTCGATGCCGAATCAATCACGATCGCATCACTCAGCCGATTGGTAAAAGCTGGTGTTTTTGACAACAAATTCGTCAAGGACGCGATCAGTGAATTGGGTTACGACGCCGAAAAAATAAACCCGCAATTCGCTTAGTGCTTTCCTTCGTGCCCTTCCTACCCGAAGGGCCATTGGCAGCAATGCTTACAAGGCAAGTCCTCTCTCGAGACGGGCTTGCTTTAGCACAAAAAAACAAACGCAACTGCATCCAACTCAACTCATCCAACATTCTGAAATAGCGATGGCAACCGAAATCAAACTTCCTGAACTTGGCGATGGCATCGAATCGGGAGACGTCCTAGAAGTCTTCGTGTCCGAGGGTGACGTAATCACCGCGGGTGACTTCCTCGTCGAAATGGAAACGGACAAAGCAACCGTTCCCGTTCCCTCGCCAGTTGGCGGCAAGATCACAAAGATCCTTGTCGAAGAAGGACAAACTATCCCCATCGGCGACTCGCTTGTTGAAATCGAAGCCAGCGCAGACGCGGCTGCTCCGGAGCCAACGCCAGCCGCAGCACCGACTCCCGAGCCAACATCAACTGCTCCACCAACTCCCGCACCCGAACCAACGCCAGCTCCCGCTCCGCCCCCAGCGCCAGCTCCGACACCTGTCGCACAGGCTCCCGAACCAGCACCAGCCGCCGCTCCTGCAGCAGCGCCGCCAACTACGTCAAGCTCCGTCATTCCTGCGGGCCCGTCCGTCCGTCGGTTTGCTCGCGAAGTGGGAGTCGATTTGTCGGGCGTCGCTGGTAGCGGCGAAAGTGGCCGGATCACCCGAGAAGACGTTCTGTCGGTTGTTCGTTCGCACAGCCAATCACGGGGTTCCGCATCGTCCGCGGCTACAGCCCCCGCTGCCAGAACCCCACGAACTGACTTGCCAGGCACGGCGGCCGCCGATGACTTTGGGCCAATTCGTGTTGAACGAATGAGCAAGATTCGCAAAACGATTTCCAAACAGATGCATGTTAGTTGGTCCAGCGTCCCGCGCGTCACCAACTTTGACGATGCCGACATCACGGACTTGGAAAGCTTGCGTCAGAGCAGCAAAGACGACTACGCAGCGCAGGGTCTCAAACTAACAACGATGCCATTCTTAATCAAAGCTGTGGCAACTGCACTTTCGCATCATCCCGCTATCAACGCGGTAATCGATGAAGAAAATGAGCAAATCGTTTACAAAGATTATGTCAACGTTGGTATCGCCGTGGACACCGACCGTGGCTTGGTTGTTCCCGTCATGAAAGACGCAGATCGGATGGGAGTTCCTGACGTCGCACGAACGCTCGCCGAAATGGCCAGCAAAGTTCGAGGTGGGCAGTTTGGCATGAACGATCTGAAAGGTGGTTCATTCACAATTAGTAACCTGGGCGCCATCGGTGGCCAGTACTCGACGCCAATCGTCAACGTTCCCGAGGTGGCCATTTTGTTGGTTGGGCGTAGTCGTAAGCTACCCGTAGTCATGCCCGATGACTCGATCCAGCCGAGACTAATGATGCCACTAAGCCTATCGTATGACCATCGATTGGTAGACGGCGGGGCAGCGGCTCGATTCTTAAACGAAGTCATCGAGTACCTTGAAGCACCTAGCCGATTGTTGCTGGCTCTTTAAAACTGGCTGGCAAACCTTAGAACCTCATTCTGGCGCGATCGAAAATGAAACCCATTCAGTTTTCGATCGCGTTGTTTTTTGTCTTCGTTGGGATCACTGTTTGCAACGGGCAAACGCAAAAGCCGCCACATCAAGCGATTCACAAGCGGGCGCATGCCCACAATGACTACGAACACGCCCGCCCGCTCTTGGATGCTGTTGACAATGGGTTCTGCAGCGTCGAGGCGGACATCTACTTGGTGGATGGGAAACTCGCTGTTGCCCACCATTGGCTACTGATCCGGCGGCAGCGAACGCTAACGAAACTGTACCTCGATCCGCTAAGAAAGATCGTCAAAGAGAACGGTGGTAGCGTCCACGGTGACAATACGCCACTGATTCTATTGATCGATATCAAACGCGAGGGTGAAGCAACCTACAAAGTGCTCGCACAGCTTCTTTCACAGTATCCGGACTTGTTCGGCACGCATGCCAACGGAGAAAGAAAACCGGGCCCCGTGCGTGCCATCATCAGTGGTGCCCGGCCTGTCAACACGATCCGCAAAGACACAACGCGCTTGGTGGGCATCGATGGCAGGCCATCAGATTTTGGATCCAACATGTCAGTGGATTTGCTGCCGCTAATTAGTGACCACTGGGGGTCGCATTTTCGTTGGCGAGGCGTTGGCGATTTCCCTGCCAACGAGAAAAACAAACTACGCCAAATGGTCCAGCAGGCACATTCAAAAGGGCGACTGATTCGGTTTTGGGCATCGCCGGACAACCGCGCGTGTTGGGCCGAGCAAAAGAAGGCAGGTGTTGATTTGATCAACACGAATCGACTTGAAGGTTTGAATCAATTCTTATCGGCGGACGAGTGATTGGTGCCGCGCGTCATTCATCTTTTGGACAAAGTGGATCTGATTCCTGTGGATACGGAATCTCCTTCTCTTTGATAATCGCAAGCGCGTTGGCTGCCGCCCGCTGTTCCGCGTCCTTTTTGTTACTGCCCCAGGCACCTGGAAATTCTTGTTCGGCAATGACCGCACAAATCAAGAATGTCTTGCGGTGATCAGGTCCTGACTCACGTTTCAATCGATAAAGCGGCGTGCTGGACAAATCACGCTGCGCGTACTGCTGAAGTGCTGACTTGAAATTATTAGCGCCTTGGCTAACAACTGCGATTTCGACTTCTTCTGCCAGCCAAATTCGCAATCGTTTGATCACGGTTTCGAGTCCTGCGTCTAAATAGATTGCCGCAACGACGGACTCAAAAACGTCGCTGACCAATGAACGAGGGAAACTACGATTTCGCGTCACACCGCGACCCACGATCAGACAACTATCAAGCCCCAATTTACATGCCACCTTGCCACAAGATTGCCGGCTAACAACAGCCGACTTGATCTTTGTCAAATCGCCTTCGTTGTATTGCGGGTACGCTTCAAATAGCCAATGACAAACAGCAAGACCAAGCACAGCGTCGCCAAGAAACTCGAGGCGTTCATTGCTAGCCAACCGGTGAGTTGCTCCGGAGGCATGCGTCAACGCCGAAAGCAGCAGTGAATCATCTTTGAATTGGTAGTCGATGATTTCCTGGCATCTGACAAGCTTGGAAGCTTGGTCAGTTCCGCTCTGTCCCGATACTTCGTCCACCAGATTAATCTGGGGTGAATGGGGCGAGTTGGATTGAGGTTCGTTCACGTGTGGTCGCAAAATTGCGCCACGCACCATGAGACCAATTCGCTGTATAGCTACGCACTATCCGCGTTAGGCCTAGAGTGGGTGACATGATCAAGTCAAACTTTCACATGTCACACGCCGGCGATCGGGTCGATTCAGCAACTCGAACGCCGGTGTGCGACTTTGGTGCCAAGTATAGCAGGAAGCCACTTGCGTCGACAGTCTAACCATTCACCCTACAGGGCAAGAGTTTTTGATTGCTGGGTCTTGGTAACCCGACGCGTGAGCGAGGGACAACGTGAATCCCTCGCTAACACGTTTGGGAGTTACGCTCTTGGGGTAGGCCGGACCGAGCAAACGCTGCAATTGCCGGAACTTCGGACG
>CAYNNP010000151.1:0-16145 GCA_964398215.1 uncultured Pirellulaceae bacterium
GGCTGGGACAGCCGAGCTACTATGTTGCCTACCTTGAAAAACTGATTTGCCCTGCACGCTGCTTCTAAAAACGTCAATATTGATGCCAGTGCCCATGACTGCACGAATGATGACGCTCTGCTTTCGTGTTTGAACAATTCCTTCAACAACTTGTGATCCATCATCCCCACGTGCGCTACGGTTGTAATGCTTCGACTCGTAGAACAGCATTTCGTTCACCACGAGCCAGTCTTTTAGATCACGGAAATCCAATGTCTGGGTACCGTCACGCGAGTAAAAACTCCACGATCTTTTTCATAAGAGCACGCCCGCATCAAATAGGAGATTAAGCAAGTCCCGCTTGGAAATTGCCTTGTACTTCTTATTCAGCCTAACTGTCTCATCCGGACTTTTCTGCGCCCCAGCCCGCGTTCGGTTAGAATATTGACCCCACCACTTCTTTTGGAGCCTTCCAATGATTCAACGCCGCACATTTCTTGCTGGCACTTCCGCTAGCGCCTTACTCGCGACCTGTCCATCCATCGTTCGTGGACAGAACCTGAATTCTCGTTTGCAAGTCGCGGGAATCGGTTGCGATGGAAAAGGCTGGACAGATATCAAAGAAGTTGCCGGACACGAACAGTCGGCGTTCATCGGATTTTGTGATGTTGATCTGAACCGCACACAGAAAGTGAAAGGGTTGGCGCCGGACGCACCAGTCTTCCAAGACTACAAAGAAATGATGGGCGCTTTGGGTGCAAAGATTGATGCGGTTACAGTTTCGACTCCCGATCACATGCACGCGCATATCACATTGGAAGCGATGCGCCAGGGCAAGCATGTTTATTGCCAAAAACCACTCACTCACAACGTCTGGGAATCACGGCAAATCGGCAACCTTGCTGCACAGAGCGACGTCATCACACGAATGGGAAATCAAATTCACTCCCATACGTTCTACCGGACCGCTGTCGCCGCTCTGCAAGCAGGTGTGATCGGCAAAGTGAAACAAGTTCATTCCTGGTCAGCTGCAACCGGCCACGGAAAGTCGGGACATATTTCAACGCCCAAGAATCCACCTGCACTTCCCGAAGGTGTTGATTGGAATTTGTGGATAGGCGTCGCACCGATGCGCGAATATGGCGGGGACCGTGTCTACCATCCCTTTGGTTGGCGCGATTGGCAAGATTTTGGCAACGGAGCGTTAGGAGATTTTGGTTGCCATATTTTGGATCCAGTTTTCACAGCACTGGAGATCAACAAAGCGCCGATTTCGATGAAGGCAACCCACAGTGGAATGAACGATCAAGTCTGGCCGGCTCAGACGAAGGTTGAATATGTATTTCCAGGTACCCCGTGGTCGACTGGTTCGAGCCTGCCAATCACTTGGTACGACGGTGGACTGCGGCCCAGCGTTCGTGGTTCGCACATTCCGCCAACGGCGTCTATCCCCAGTTCTGGTTCAATGTTCATTGGCGAAAAAGGAACCGCGGTTCTGCAGCATATGGGCCGCTTGGTGTTGCACCCGATCGAGCAATTTGGCGATGACGCTTTTACGGATGTTGAGAGTGTGAACCACTATCACGGCTGGGTGGATGGTTGCGTCAGTGGCAAACAACCAAGCGATGGTTTTGGCTATGCATCGAAGCTTACCGAAGCAGTTTTACTTGGTAACATCGCAGTTCGATTTCCGAAAACGAAACTGCTTTGGGGTGAACAGGCAATGAAAGTCACCAATCTGCCCGAAGCCAATCAATGGCTGAGCCGCGAGTATCGGGATGGTTGGGAGATCACTCCAGTCGAATCCAAATAACCAGCGGCAATTCCCAAATACAATTGTGGAGTTTGCTACAGGGAAAAATTGCAAATCGTTGATCAGCAGAGACTTACGGACGCAGCTTTTTCGCGATGCAAGCTCAAGTTGTTGTAAATCCTTAGAATTTTCGGATTCGGTTAAAAAAAGCTTGACGGCATGCCGCAACTCTGTCACGTTGACCAGTGGTGATACCCCACCTAGTGCATTTTATTGCCAGTGAGAACGTTTTTTATTGGGCAAACTGCGCTGGGTGAAACGAGCCTTTTGCTCGCGGGTAGAAGTTTTAAGGTTTGGATTGTGACAAATATCTATGTTGGGAACCTTGCGTTTGGCGCAACAAATGACGACTTGCGGTCGGCATTTGAAGAGTTCGGGCAAGTGACGTCTGTAAACGTCATTATGGATCGCGAGACAGGACGGTCTCGGGGATTTGCCTTTGTAGAAATGGCTGACAAGGATCAGGCAGAACAGGCGATCGAAAAGCTCAATGGTGCTGAGATCGCTGGACGTAACGTTACTGTAAACGAAGCTCGCCCACGTGAGCAACGATCTGGTGGCGGCGGCGGCGGTGGCCGACGCGGTGGTGGTGGCGGCGGTGGATACCGTTAACACACCAATCTGAGTAAAGATTAACAGAAGGCAAGTTTCTAGCAGAGACTTGCCTTTTTGTTTGCGCGCTAGGGGTTGTCGATTAAGTCGTCTAACCGGCAGCCAAAGGCGACGCGATCATCTAAGCCAGCACACACGCGTGCGCCTACGGTTGCCGGTTAAACGATAAAGCAATTCATGCAGTTGAAAGCAAACGTTTTAGGCAGCCATTGGCCCCGTTTGCTAGCCAGATAGCGTGTGACTTTGTCGATTATTCGGAATGAACGGCCGGGTTCAGGTCGCAACGATGATTGCAGTTGAGAATAGCAATACTGACTGAGCCGCTTCGTCCGAATCCAACGTTGGGACCGCTTTAACACGGTCGTTCTGCTTGTACGATGCAAGCATTCGTTGGATGGAAGTTATCAATGAAGCTCACAAAAAGTTTGCCAATGCGTATCCGACGCTCGCGTCTCGCTCTCATTTGTGGCGCGACGTTGGCGACTGCTTCGATGGCGGATGAACCAGTTATCAATCCGTTTTTTAAAGCTCAGCCAAAGGTGAAAAGTGCGGCACCCTCGCTCCAGCACACCGATAGTAGCACCATGCCGGCTGCGGCAATGTTGTTACCACCGACACCCAAGCCTACGATTCTTGGCGCGAAAACGGTCGACGATCCAGGCCCAGCGTCGTTAGCTCCTCCGGTCCAAACTGCCAGACCGAGTCGCCTGCCAGTGATAAGCGATCAGTCCAGCGGACTGCCGCCTACCAATCAGGCCAAACAAAATACTCCGCTGCAACAATCCAGCGGGATGTTGCTAACAGCGCCAAACGTTTCCCGGCCGCCAGCAAGGCTGCCGTCAGTTGGTAACCCGGCAACTTCCATTGAACCGAATGCTGCACCGCTACCAGCGCTGACAACTCCCCAAGTGGTCCCTCGACGACCATCCCCATTGCCGGTGGCAAGTGTCCCGCCATCATCTGCCGCACTGCCAAGGATACCTGCCGCCGTGCAAAGCGCACCTGTGGCGCTTCCAAGGGTAACAGCGACTACTCCAAGCACACCTGTCCCAAACGCATCTGTCCCAGCGCCAAGGATATATGCCGTAGCTCCAGCGATGCCTGCTGCTTTGCCGAGGGTACCTGTCGCACTCCCAAAAGTACCTGTCGCTCTGCCAAGGGTACCTGTCACTCTGCCAAGGGTACCTGTCACTCTGCCAGCCCCAGTGGCCACTGCCCCAAGAACTCGTGCTTCAATTCCAGCGATACCAGTCGCGAGTCAATTGCCAACGATCATCGTTGCACCGTCAACGCGCGCCAGTCAGGTGTACCAAGACGAAAGCGTGGATAGCACTGACATCACACCAACCGTTTTACCGAAGCGTTTGGCTCGCGTCGAAGCCGATGAAGTCGTGGCTGATCCGATGATGCCAGACAAGGAACGCAACACAGTCCGGTGGCTTCCATCGCAGTCCAGTATGTCACAGCAAAAGGCAACGCTCAAACATCTAAGAGAGGCCTCCGTTCAGTACTACCGCCGTGCCTACGCCTCAGCAGAGCAATCTGCATGGAAAGCACTGCAAAGTGCCGCCGAAGGATTCGATATCGCTGATCGCCAGACTCGTCCAGGAGAACGCTTGAGAGTTTCGACGATGGGGATGGACTTAGAATATGCTAAAACCGCCTTCCGCGAAGCTCGCGACTTTTCTGGCAAGTATGGCTTCGTCGACTTCGAGGGCGTGCGACGTATCGTTCGCTCGCATCAGACCGAAGCCATGAAGCAGATGCAGGACAAAGAGGTCGCCTCCCGCGACGCGATCGACTTGTATATGAATGATGCTCGAATCCGGCTCGCCCGCTTGGCTGCCGTTAGCTCCGGAGCAGCACAAGCCATGGATCTGTTGGCTGCAGTCTACATCGGACGTGATGGTGAAAACTTGCTGGCCGGTGAAACAGCGCTGACATTGCGACGCGCGGCACTTCAGGGACAACCAGGCAACGCTAGCTTGGCGCTACAGCTTGGCAAGCAGCTTTCTCACTTGGGGTTGGACGAAGAAGCAAAATGGGCGCTGAACCATTCGATGAAAATCGAGAGGACTGCCGAAGCTGGCCAGTTATTGGCCACGGTAACAGCTCGGGCCGGCAATCGAGAATTGGCAAGCAAGATGATGCAAAAAGTTCGCGAGGAATTCCCGCAAGACTTGATCACAAGCCGCGCCAAGAAATCAGTTCCAAAGGTAACCCGAGTCTCGCCAGAAACTTTTGCTGCGATGCGGCGTGCACCTCTGCCCAGTGTTAGTGCCTCGGCTCCCGTGCAGGCCTCCGCCGCGCAACCAGCCGACGCGCCCGCCGGAGTCAAGCCGGTTGGGTTTCAAAAATCGGTTGGTGGCGAAAGTACAACGCCGCCGCCAACCAAACGGCGACGATTTTTTGATTCACTGAAAAAGATCTGGTAGTCAACCTTCTGTCAAAGTTACTTCTGTTGAAACGAATCAGGACGAACATGTTCCAGCTACAAAATTTGACAAGTCGATTCTGCATGGCAGCAGCATGTTCCTTGATCATGCATGGTGCGGTTTGTGCACAGTACACAACGAATCACCAAGTCACGCCGCGTCCATCGATGGTGCCAAGCCAAACTTTCACGACAGACGGTGGAGAATGTGCTTGTCGGAATATCCCTGGTGGATACCCCTGCCAAACAGGATGCAAAAAATGCATGCTGGCGGTGGATTGCAGAACATGTACTGGCGAAGAGGCTCGCTGGCGCGATATGCGTCCAATTGATTTTGGTGCCTACGGTCAAGGATCGTATGCAGGCCCATCCCGCAGCGCGCACCTCAGCGAATATCGATTGCGTCCAGGCGATCAAGTACAGGCGTTGTATTTGCTGACGCGTCGTCAAGAACGAGGCGGTGAGTATCGTCTGGCACCTGGCGATCAGATTTTGATCGAATCAGTCGCCGATGATGATCTTCAACGTGGAACGCTCGAGCGTGGCTTGGTCATTCAGCCTGATGGCACGATTACGGTTCGTCTGTTGGGACAAATTCATGCCGGAGGTTTGACTGTCAACCAACTTCGTGAAGTCTTGGAAGAACAGTACACCGAATTCTACGACCAGCCTGCTATTGATGTTACTCCTGTACGTTTCAATGTATTGGCAGAAGACATCATCAACGCGGTCGGTGGTCAAAGTGGATTGCAACAACAGGCTTTGACGCAAACGGTCATGCCTGACGGAAAGCTGCGTTTGCCTCGAATTGGGCAGCTATGTGTGCAAGGCATGACGCTCAGTGAACTGAAGCGTGAAATCAACTTGCGATACAGTGAAATTGTTGTTGGACTTGAGGTTGAACCGGTTCTTACGGAGCAGGCTCCACACTTTGCATACGTGCTTGGGCTTGTGAATCAACCCGCTCGGATCGAACTGGAAAGTCCCACTACCGTTCTTGGTGCGATCGCAACCGCTGGCGGTACGACGGTTGGTGGAAACCTTCGACAAATTGTCATATTCCGACGGGCAGAGGATTGGCGACTAATTTCGACCGTCCTTGACTTGCGAGGTGCCATCTACGGTCGCCGTCCAACTCCTTCGGATGAAATTTGGATTCAAGACGGTGATGTGATCATTGTGCCAGCGGCCCCGATACAGATCTTCGACAACTTTGTCCAGAAAGTATTCACCGAAGGTATCTACGGAGCTGTGCCAGCTAACTTTAATATCGGTGACGATAACTAACAGCGAAACTGTTTAGCAACATAGCCCGGGGTCGCGCGGCGCACCCCGGGATAGGGCAGTCTTACTGTTGCTGGATTTTCTGGTTCAATAGATCAAGTGCTTGGCGATACTCGCCATTCTCAGGCGATAAATCGATCGCCTTTTTGATTTGCTCTCGGGCTTTTTCTAGTTCACCGTTCAGATAAAGTGCCAGCCCATATCTGTATTGCACTACCGGTATCTGGGGTGCCAACTGAGCATCGTTGGCTAACAACGGAAGTTCATCTGATCGAAGCTTGTTTGCGTAGGCAGACAATTGCTTGCCGCGTTCTGGTGTGGATCTACTGGCAAGTTGGTCGAGCAATTCAGCAAGATTCGTCCGCGCGCCTGCGGTTTTCGGTTCTGTCTTGATTGCGACCTCGTACGCCTGCACCGCTTCGACGAATTTGGCACGTCGCTCACATAGCATCGCCCAGTTCAAGTGTGCTCCTGCTCGGTCGGATGCCGTCATGAGGCTGGACTTGAGTTGTTCAAGTATTGCATCAACTTTCAAACGCTGCGAATCATTCAGCGTATTTTCGTACAACCCCGACACGACCAGAAGTCTTGCTGCTTCGTTTTGGATCGGGCGGGATGTGTCTTCCAAAAACTCCATCAATAGGTCGGAAGTCGCCGCGAGTGAGCGACCGTCTTGATCCATCATCGAACTGGCTGTCAGCAGAGAACTCATCGCCGCGGTGCGCAGAATTGGTTCCTTGCTGCTGTCGCTGGCAATCTCTTCTGAGAGTGTTGCGATCTGTCGGGGACTGAACTGACCGCTCAGTTCGGTCAAGATTGTTGCTTTGGCGATCGCAGGAACAAGTTCATTTGATTGATCGAGTACACGCAGCGCCGCCTTGTTCGCACTTTTGTCGCGAGCTGTTCGGAGGGCATGTAGCACTGATGCAAAATGCTCTGGCTTCTTTCGCTCAGCTCCATACCATTTGTTGCATGCGTCGTCACACCACTGGTCGACTTTGCGGATCGCCTTGGCAATCGAAGGATCGTTTGCGGCAAGCAGAAGCCAATCTTGATAGAGCTTGCCATCAAGTTTCGCTTGTACATCAGCACTCAGGTCCTTCAACGAATCTTTGACATGACAACTACTGCAAGCGTTAGGTGGCCCGATTCCATCACTGGACAATAGTTCGACGGATAAGTCAGGCCTGGGGATTCGCAAACTGTGGTCTCGTCGCGCGTCAACTGCCATGTAGGTCGTGTGTGGCATGTGACAGTTTACACAGGCCGCTCCCGGCGTTCCCGGAGTGTGGTGATGATGCGATGGAACATCGTATTTGCCCGACGGGTGCTGGTGACACGAAGTGCATGTTTCGTTGCCCGACTTTTTTAGCTTCAAAGAATGTGGGTCATGGCAATCGGAGCAACGAATGTTCTTGTGATACATCTTGCTCTGTATGAACGATCCATAGACGTAGACCTCGTCTTTGATTTGCCCATCAATGTGATAGGTTTCTGGTCGCAATAACTCCAACGCGTAGTGGTCGTGATAGTAGTCCCCGCCTTTGAAGCTGGGATCAATCACACCGCGACGACTATGACAGGGAGCGCATGTTTGTAGTTGCGGTTCGGGATCATCGCCCTTCAGCTTTGCCAATCCATATCCGTGATTGCGGTCCCAAAACAGGCTGCTAGAGTTTGCCAGCTGGATGTGCAAACTGCCCGGCCCATGACAGGCTTCACAACTGACATCGATTTCAGAAAAAGTTGTATGGTACCGCTGCGACTCGGTTGAAAAGTTTTTCTTGAGGTTCGTGCTATGGCAATCGGCGCACATCGTTTGCCAGCGCTGCGCGATTCCAGTCCAGTGCAATGGATCATCCGGCGCGAGTTTATCGTCGACGTCCGGCGGTCGGAGATAGAACCACTTTTCGTTAATCGTGTCCCAGCTAATCCGCAGCACCTGCAGCCGACCCACTTCGTCCTCAGGCATGTCGGGTGTGCGATCGAATTCGACCATGTACTGCTGGAGCGGTTCGACACCAAAGACATACTTGACGTGAAAGTCCTCCATTTTACCCGTCGGACCTTCGGTGTGCACCATGAATTTTGGGCCATCACGAAACATGCGACTGGTGATCCCGTCATGCTCAATCGTGGCGTCATCAAAGTTCCCAACCACCGATGTTTCAGTGGCGAGATCCATGGCTTTGTCGTGATGAGAACCAGCGAAGTGTTTGGCTTCGGTCTGGTGGCAGGAGACGCACGATTCACGCCCCACAAAAGATCGCTCCGCACCCATCGGCTCGGCCGACCAGTAGTCAGCAAAGATCAATCCACCAAGCAGTAGTGATCCGCCGAGAACAACGACTCCGACTAGCTTTCGTTTCGATGAGTTGCTGGAATTCACGAGGTGGGATGGAAGTGATAAGGGGCTGGTAAGAGAAGGATGACGGTTGCCGAAAGGGCTTCGCTGTTGATCCTTGGTCTCGCCAGCAAGAACTCAGGTTGTCTAATCCTACAGCAGGAGTTTGCCGGCCTCAGTTCGCAATTGTTTGATAAGTTTGGTTCGAGTTTCGTCGCTGTTGGACAATTTTTCTAGCTGCCGGGCTGCTTTTAGCAAAGATTCTGCTGCTCGAGCCTGCTGCGAAGTGGTGTTGGATTTGACAACGTCCAATTTCGGATCCAGCGCGCTACCGTCCAAAATGCTAGAACGCCCTTCCAAAATGCTGTCCAAGATTGGGTCGCCTGTTGATTTTCCCTGTTGCAGATACTTCTTTACCTTTTCTGCGCCGTCTACTTTGCTCTTGAGAGACTTCAGTGGCACGCTGGGGAGTGACGGTGGATCAAACTCAGGCGGATCCGCATTGGTGTTGGCAAAGGTCATGACGAATGCGATTGCAACAACAGTCAGAATCGTGATTAGCTTACGGTACTTCATCTCTCAGTCCCTTTTGAGTTTATAACGTCTGATTCAATGCGAATGGATAAGTCTACTGTTTCGGTGGACGTTTTGGGGCGGTTGCTGGATTGGCAGGCACACGAGTTCGCGCTGTGGGTCGACGTTTAATCGGAGCCAATGTGTTTTGTACTTGATAGGCGACTTCGGCGATCAGTGCATCGACCCGGTTGCGACAAATGGCGTAGGCTGCCAAAGCCGGAATAGCGACGACAAGTCCGCCAACGGTTGTGACCAACGCTTGATAAATGCCTTCCGCCAGATCTGCAGCCCCCGCAGCACCTCGCGTTGTAGCGACTTGTTGAAACGCAAAAATCATCCCGGTAACGGTGCCAAGCAGACCGACCATGGGGGCGATGTTACCGATCACGGAAAGGTATTCGATACGACGCATTAGCCGTGCGGACTGTTGCACGAGAGCATCCTCAACTGATTTTTCGACTTCTTGCCAACCAAATTCCATCTCACTCAAACCCGATAGCAAAACGACGCTCATGACACTGGGCGACCGCCTGCACGCAGCATCGGCCTCTTGGGGTCTGCCCGTCAACAGTGATTGCCTGACAGTATCGGCTACACCGTCAGGAATCACCTCCGAGCGGCGTAAAGTCATGACTTGATCAAATACCAGGTATGCCGCTGCAACACTCAGTGCAACCAGAACCCCCAAAATCATGACACCGATGATTCCACCGCTCATCACGATATCAAAGAAACCGCCAGCTTGTTCTTCGGGGCCCTCATTTGCGGCCAACAACAGCGACCAGTGAATCATTGACGCATTCATGCTGAAATATTCTCCGGGGCACCTGCGGATAGCAAGAATTCTGCGTCCGCCAACAAGGGGTCATCCCATTGTAAACGCAAAACCCCCTGTTCTTGAAGTTGTCGAATCGTGTCGTTGTGCCGATCGCGAATTCCTTGTTCGGCCAGCGCGATTCGTGATGAACTTTGAGCGATCGACAGCACCAGCATAGAAAATATCGCAGTGGGCAACATCGAAACAATCAGACTGGTCGCGATCGTAGAAAACTCTGGCTTGGGGAATTCTTCAAGGCTACCGCCCATTTCAGTCAACGACGAATAGCTTGCTGAAAAGTATTGACTGTACAAAGCGATGATCGGTCCCGACATCAGCCCCCAAAATATCAAAGTGCCGATCACGCCACAGGCAACTGCTGCGGACCGACTGATCGATACGCGTTCAACTTCTTCGTCAAAAATCTTCTGCGAACTTTCTTGCAGCGCATCGATACCCGCCAAGAAAGCAACCTGTGATGGCGAATCGTGAGCCGAAACACCGACGCTACGTTCCTGCCGCATTGCCGAGAGCGCGTCACGAAACCGCGCGGCCAGTGGGCCTAGCCTATCGGACACTGCCGCAGCACTGCGTCGCCGCAATCCATCTCGCACATCGTCTTCGCCGTCATTGCGATTCACAATGTTCTTGGTCGTGCTCCAAACCGTGCCTACCAGTGAAGGCAGCGAGCCGGAAAACGCCAGCAACAATCGATCCCATGCGCCGTGCGTCAAGTTCAATAAGCCCAAGACGGACTTGTAGGGGAACCATATGGCTGCGGTATCCGTTAGCAGCGAAAGTCGCAGTCGTGTCCTGACGGCCGCGCGAAGCGGACCGCCCGTGCCGACCAAGGACTCGGCGACTTCACCTGGTAGCTTCACGGCTTCTTCGTTCAGTTTGCCAACCGCATGTGTTAGGCGCGGCATTTGATCACGAAGCCCCGTGTGCAGTGCGGCGCGAAAACGTCCGTCCAGCGCCGAAAGTCGATTGCTTCGGCGGCGGTCGCCTTCCCAAGAATTACCCAGCTCTTGCTGCAGTCGTGTTGCCACTGCTTGTGCGGCTTGCTGGCCAACATCTTTTTCGTCTCGGTCTGCAATGTCAAAGTCGTCGATGATGACAGGCCGAACAATCACGCTAGCTGGTGCGACACTTCGCATTTGCGTCACCAACGTATCAACATCGGCATCCAGATTTTCGTCTCGTTTTCGTACGGCGTTGATCACAGGAATGACCACGGTGCCCTCGCACGCTTCGGCCAATACACTGACCACTTGGCTTCGGATTTGGTCCCGGCGAACAACCAACAACATTACCGAAGCGAGCGACAAGGCTCGTGTTGCAACGGACGCGATTGCACGCCGATCATCTGTTGCACCAGGAGCATCTAACAACAGATACTTGCCTCCGATCGACTGCATCTTGCTGGCTTCGCAGTGCAAGAACACTTCATGTGATGGGTCCAAATCTGCGGGCGGCAGCGGTCCGATCCACAACAGTTTTTCGGTTGCTTCGCTGGCGTTGTTCCCGCTGCGGATGCTTTTTACGACGTTCGAGCCACGAACCAGTTGTCGAATCAGCCAGCTCTTGCCCTGGCCTGTCGCGCCGACCACAGCGACCACTGTCGCGCCAGCACTCCGATCCTGCAAAATCATCCGCCTCGCTTCGGCGTGTTCGTCGCATAATTGAATCACACCGCGGCCAACGGGGCTGTCACCCAAGACCGACGTGGCTGAACTGCGCACGCGGCGCAAGAACGCATCACCCATTCCACCAAGTTCGTTGGATGCATCACGAAGACTAAGATCGGAATTGGCGTTCACTATTTGGATTGCCTACTATGAGGAATGATGCGTTGTAGCTCTTGGGTGAATTCGGTTCGCGTTTCGAAGACGCTGAGCGTTGGCCCGACAGGATCTCGTCGAGGAATCTGCGAAATCGGAAGCTTTTCTTTGCTGCCCGCCACATCAACGGCCTGCTGTTGTTCAGGGCGACTGACACCGTAGGTATCGCACAAGACTGCTTGGAAATCGGAAAGCTGTTGACGAGCCGCCTGCTGTCCAACTTGGCGTGAGTTTTGCCCGCCCGCCCAATAGGTCGAAAGCGCTGAAAGACCAAGTGCCGCAAATAGCTCCGCGATCGACGCTGACGCAATCAGGCTTCCACCAAGATCAATCGGGACCATCAAAACGCCACCGAAAGCAGCCAGTGATGCGGCAAGTGGTGTTAGGCCAGTCGTGATTTTTTTGTGCATCGGGACATTCGCCCACATCTGCGTGACCGCTTCTTCCAATTTCTTTTCGTCCAGCAACGTAAAATCATCACGCTCAAAACGATTGATCGCTGCCTCAGCCGCTTCATCCCAATGGCTTTCATCGCGAGGTTTTCCGTTTTCGTCAAACCAATGCCCAAGCGAGAACGGTCCTCCATAAAGATCAATGGCAGCTTGCAATCGTTCGGGCGAAATCAATCCACCGATCTCACCCTTGCGAAACTTCTCTTTGATTTCACCTGCCGTCCGCTTTGCGATCGCGCTGGGCGTCAGCTGTTTCAGGAAATCAGTCGCACCACCAAAAATACGCTTCGTCGCCGCATTCAATTTGACGCCCCAGCGAGCGTACCATGGTGCTGTGGCTGCAAACGCGTCGGAAAGCTGACGAATGATTCGTTCGGATTGATGCAAACGCAACTCCGTGACTTCGCCGCCAACCGCCCGATTCGCAAAGAACTCAAGTGCAGAATTTAGCAGGCACTGCCTAGCCGTTTCAGTGTTCTTTTTCGATTCGTTCGCATCTTGCTCAATCGCTTGGTAACCGTCATCCCAGACCGCGGTTCGCAATCCGGTTTGCAAAGCAATGCTGAACTTGGCAAACAGCTGACCGCGATCCAGGGTTGATGGCAGAGCCAACATCATCCGGTCATCCTCAATCGCTGCGGGGGGATTCGCATCTGCGTCAGGCGAAACTTCAAAGAACACGGGCAAGAGATCCGCGTTCACATCGGTCGCAATCTGAACGGGTTGATCGTCGACCGACGGAATGTACGGTTTGCTGCCAGGAACATCAAAGTCGTAGGCAGCGTAGACTTTATTGATGTCGTGATTGCGAGCCAGCGGACCGAACGTCTCTAAGACTTGATCGGGTGTTTGACGTGGACGTACTTTATTGACCGCCAGCATTCTTGGCACACCGGGCATCAATTCTGACGCGATCCGCATCAAATCGCCAAGCGTTTTGTCGCGTGAGGATTCCGCTGACGCAACAACGATGAACGCAGAACAAAACGTCGCCGCTTTGCCCAGCAACTCACGGCGCATCTCCGGTGAACCCAATCCAAACGCTTCGTCCGAAACAATATCCGGACAGTCCAGTAGCCCCATACCGACCTCGTTCAACCGTGGATCGGTCGCAACCAAGGGAATCGATAACGCATCGTGATCCATTCCGCTGTTGTTGTACTGAACATGGGCTTCGTCGGGATCGTCTGCCAACATTTCAGGAGCGCTGCCAACAACATCGCCAATTCGACTTAGCAATAGCCCCCACAACTGGTCATCACTTCGCCACGCCTCCGGCAACCACAGCACGAATCGGTGTGTGCCTTCATCGTTGTTGGCACCACGCAAGGTTCGTTTGCGTCCTTGTTCGCTTAGAAAAGTTGCGACCAAACTCGTTTTGCCGCCATTCAACATGCCAGCGATCGCAACGGTAGGGCGATTGACAAGTTTGTCAGCAGCGTGCAGTTGGCGTCCAGCCGTCAACAATCGCCGAGCAGCATCCTTGTCAACGCGCTGCAGCGCCTTGAGATAGCTTTCACGGACTTCATCTGGATACGAGCAACCGACGACAGCGCGCCGGTCATCATCCTCCAAGAGAGCTTGAAGTGAAGGCCAATCGATCTTTTGCGTTTCTTCCTCTCGACGCGAGCCGAACATGCAATCCTAAGCCGTTTCGTTATTTGATTCGGGAAGCGAACCGTTCGCGGTATCGTCGTTATCATCTTTCGTCCCTTGGTCGGTGATAACGCCGGCAGCTTTTTTCGCTGCAGTGGCCTTCAAGCCACCGGGTTGATTATCACCGAATGAAGCCGACTCGTCACGGGGCCCCTCATAGACTTGTTCCCACCATTGACAGGCGTCAGCTTGGGTCCAAGACTGCGCATCTTCACACTGCGCGAGGGTGTCAGCCAATTCCGACACCGATGATGGCCGTTCTTCGGGGTTCTTTCGCAAACAACTCATCAAAAGATTTTGTAAATCGTCTGCAATATGCTGCCCAATTCGCTTGGAAGGCCGAATCGGTTCTTGGTTCAGCTGCAAAACGCAAATATCCGCTGACGTCGTTGCCTCGAAAGTCGGCAAGCCCGTCAATAGTGTGTATCCAACGGCTCCGATCGAGTACAGATCGCTCCGATAGTCAGATTTTGACGCATCGCGCACAGATTCGGGCGACATGTACAGCGGCGTTCCCGTTACCGATCCCATCCGAGTCACGGGGGCATCGACTGTTTCGCGATTGAGTTCTTTGACCAATCCAAAATCCAGCACTTTCACCAAATCATGCAGGCCGGCTTGTGTCGTCACCAAAAGATTCGCGGGTTTGATGTCGCGATGAACCATCCCGAACTTATGAGCTTCGCAGATGGAACCACAAATTTGCAGCAACAAATAGATCACGCGTTCGGCAGGCTGGCGACCGTAGTGGTCAACCAACTCCTGGAGCGAAATGCCTCGCACGTATTCCATCACATAAAAGAATGTTCCGTCGGGCGTTTTCCCATAATCGTAAATCTCGATCGTGTTTGGATGACGAAGCTTGGCCGTCATTTGGACTTCGCGTTCAAAACGTGACATGGCTCGATCCGTCGCCTTGGATTGCTCAAGCACTTTGACCGCGACATCGCGCTGTAACAATTGATGCTGTCCATGAAAGACCGTTCCCATTCCGCCATGGCCTATTTCACCGCCGATCGTGTATTGCCCCAAACGTCGCCGCAACAACTTTTCCGTCGCAGTACTGGTTTTCAAAACACCCGTCTTTTCCAGTAAGTACAACAGCAATACGATCGCGAAAAATGCGAGCAGCCCACCGAAAAACAATCGGCGCAGTGTGGTCAGTCCCGCATACGCGCTATCGAAAGTGATCTCGGTGGCAATCGCAAAGTCATGTTCGGGCAGCCACTGCCATGCGCCAATCACGTCGCGTCCAAGGTAGTCGGTGTAGCCTTCAACGTTGACACCCCTGGAACGCCGTGTTGCTTGGTCAGCAAGAAAGGAAAGTTTGCGAGACGATGTGTCGGCATTTCCATCTGCTACCAAAACGTTCAACGCACTGGACTGTCCTGTTGCCAAAACACCCCGTTCAATGAGTAATGATTCATGGGGACTTTTCGTCAGCAAGACACCCGAGCGATTCAAGGCAAAACTCTGACGCTGCGCTGGATCATCGCTTTCGTTACTAACAACTTGCGTGAACCCAGCACGCAGGTCGTGCAACAACACGAGGCTTCCATCAAACGAAATTCCAGGTGACACCGGATGGATTGCCAACAGCCATGGCTGATCACTAGTCGATGTGTTTGGGAAAGCAACGAACGGACGCCCTTGATGCACTCGGTCCAGCGATTCCTGGGTCAACGTAAACGAGCGTCCCAGCGATGCCTCTTCGCAACACAGCGCAATCTTTCCGTCCGCATGCATCAAGCACCAGGCGACACGCTCAGTTGGGAATGCGTCACGAATCGACTGGTTCAGTTCTTCGGAGAGCGAAGCCGATCCGGCTGCCGTTGGTTTTTGAAGCTGTTCTTTGCTCTTGGCAAGCAGTCCGTCGGTCGAGAACTGTTGAACATTTGTGATTCGATCATCGATCCATAGATTCACGGCGGTGACACGTGCATCCAAAATCGCCTGCAAAGACTGCCTGTTCCCTTCGCTCATCGAACGACTGACAAAGCCATCGATCAGAAACGCGATCACCGTCAACGTCAGCAAGATGCCAACCAAGCTGACCACCGTCCAACGCTTGGTCAAAGGCCAGACGCGCGACGCCAAAGGCGAGCCGATCGGCGCTTCGGGCTGGTCGCTAACTTTGGTGATCGGTGCTGGCATGATTGAAGATGGCTTTACATTCTTTAGCCGATAGGCGCTCGGGGACGGTACCTACTTTACCCTCCCGGCGCGCCCTATGAAAATCGGGCTTCAGAATTCACTCTCATGCCAGTGAGAGTTCAGGGCTTTTTGATTTCCTGAGCCGTTGGCTCTAGCCGCGGTTAATAACGGTCTGGCTGTGCT
>CAYNNP010000152.1:0-4968 GCA_964398215.1 uncultured Pirellulaceae bacterium
TGCATGGTCATGTCATTGACGACTTGATCGCCTGAGGCATTTTCATCCAGTGTTCCGATGTCTGAGTGAAACAACTGCATTGACAGTGCCTACTTGCGAATCTCTTGGAATGCTTCGGCAAAGCCTTTACCGATTTCGGCCATGACTTTGCCCGATCCCAGATAGTGAAAGGCGAAGTTTGAAATTCCAACTTCCAGTACCTTTCGTTCCCGTTCGGAAAACTCTTCCTTTTTCAGTTCATCTTGTTTCGCCTGCAATTCCTCGCGACTCAAGTTACCTTCCGCTTGCAAAGTCTTGCTTTGCTGCTTGATTTTGCTCTCTCGTGATTTCAGTAACGTTAATTCTTGGTCCCAATAATTCTCTGTATTGACGGCAACCACATTGCCGGCAAACTCAGGCAACTTGGCTGGCGCCGCCATTGCATCGCGAAAATTTTGGTGGATGCCAGCGTAGCGCTTTTGGTCAGGAAGATACTTAGAGACCGGTCCGCCAGCGCCCATCACACCGATCACAAATGGCAGTCCCGGCGCGTCAAAGTCATTGCGAACATCACGAATGAAGTGCTCCAAAACACGGCTGTATTGATCGTACCCACCTGCCTGGTCTCGGCGCGGATAAACTCCGCGGTCGACCATGTCATTCCAACCTTGAAACCAAACGAATCCTGCAAGTTCATAACCAGCTTGTGCGTCGTAATCAGGGTACACACGTTTGATGTCGCCCAGAACCTTTTTGGTGTGTTCAACCATCAAACGATAATAGTGTCCCGTCGCTTTGGCCTTTTCGGCTTTTGTCGTGGCAAGATCTTGTTTATTTCGTTTTTTGATTTGTTCGATTTGCGCGTCGTTAAACACATAAGGGCCAGCGCTGGGAGGTCGAAAATCAGTATGGATGCTCTTTCCGCCCCACGCCGTTTTGATAATCAAAATCGGTTCGCCCAAAGCGGCTTGCATGTAGATCCCAAATGTCAGTTCAGGACCAATCTTGTTTTGGTCTGCACCAAAACCAGTGGTCAGCTGCCCGCTTTTTTCACCGCCTGCAGAGAGGTACGAAATCCACACATCTTTATGGACGCGAGGCTGACCGGATTCGTCCTGGATCTTGGCCAGAATCGGTGCCGTTTCTACATCCATGCCAACATGCTCCAGCGTACTGACTTTCGCGTGGCCCTGCATGTTTGATTGGCCGACCAACAGAAAGACTTTCAGCGGTTCGCCAGCCATCGTATGATTCGTCAGCAAAACCAAAATGGCCGTGAGCGACAACTGCAAGAAAGATGGTCTCAGTGAATTCATGTTGGTCTCTCAGGAAAATTTCCGGATGTAGTCTCAGCTGCAATAGCCCAACTGAGTGGCACACGCAATTACCGACCACTGTACTCGTTGGAGCAATCGATGTGGTCCGCGAAACGAATGGAAAGATCATTTCCTATCGCTTAATGGCTTAACGGGCGAGCGGCGTTTTCGAGAAATCCTTGGCCAAATTTATCGTCACAAAAATGGCATGAACGGCGGTACTACGATGTGGCCTGATCAACGGCTACAATTTGGAAACTAAAAATCGCGAACACGCTGCATCTAAAGCTTCATTCATGACTGACCAACCTTACGATTCGTTCTTGCTTGTTTCTTTTGGCGGCCCGGAAGGCCAAGATGACGTGATGCCATTTCTGGAGAACGTCTTGCGCGGCAAAAATGTTCCTCATGAACGAATGCTAGAAGTCGCTGAGCACTACAAGCACTTTGGTGGCGTCAGTCCAATCAACGACCAAAATCGCGAGTTGATCAAAGCCATCCAAGCTGAATTCGATGCACACGGTGTGGACTTGCCCATTTATTGGGGCAACCGGAATTGGAATCCGCTGTTGCCGGGTACGTTGGACCAAATGAAGACGGACGGTCGCAAGCGAGCTCTCGCATTCTTTACCAGCATGTTCAGTTGTTATAGCGGTTGTCGACAGTACCGCGAAAATATCGCTGGCGCGCAAGATCAAGTCGCCGATGCACCAATCGTCGAAAAGGTCCGCATGGGTTTCAATCATCCGGGTTTTGTCAATGCGATGATCGACAACTTACAGGCATCAAAAAAGTCGATTGCTGCGGAAGCCGATACGCCGATTCTATTCACTGCTCATAGCATTCCGATGTCGATGGCAGACAATTGTGATTATGTCAAACAACTCACAGAGGCTTGCCGACTGATCGCAGATGGTGCGGGCAGCTCGAATTGGAAACTTGTTTTTCAAAGTCGTAGTGGGCCGCCGCAAGTGCCGTGGTTGGAACCGGATGTCTGCGATGAGATTGCAAAAATGGATGACGAATCCAAACTATCGAAGTTGATCGTTTTGCCGGTTGGGTTTATCAGCGATCACATGGAAGTCTTGTATGACTTGGATGAAGAAGCGGCCGACCTTTGTCGAGAACGTGGCATCCAAATGGCACGTACTTTGACCGTCGGCACACATCCAAAATTCGTATCAATGATCCGCCAGCTTGTTCAAGAACGCCTTGGTAGTACGACGGAGAAACTATCGCTTGGCGACCTGGGCGCGTGGCACGACGTGTGCCCGACTGACTGTTGCACCTACACGCCGCGCCGACCCGGCGCCCCTGGAACTGGCCGGCCAGGGACATAAAACGCTCCTGGACAGGGCAGGTTTCCATTGGAAATCGTCTCGTTCGTCGCTCTCTTCGGTGTATTCGGCGGATGATTGATCATCAGCGGTGCTTGGGCAACCACCTGAGTTGTGACGCAGTTACAATTTCGCTGTTGCGAGGCACAGTGCAAGATACAAAGTGCCGTTTGCCGCGCGATTACCTTCTGCCCCCATCCCACCCAAATCAGTGATTCTATGTTTGCAAATAGAGACCAAGATCGACGGTTGTTTTTGAAAGCAGCAGCAGCTTCTGCAGCCATCGCAACGACAAACCAATTGGCGGCTCAAGATACAAAGCAGGAAAAAGAATCGCCTGCCGAAAAGATTGTTGTGGGCATCATGGGATGCAACGGACGCGGCGGTGCGATTTCCAAAGGCATGATGGCGCGGCCCAACACCGAGATCGGTTTCATCTGCGACGTCGACACGCGGGCTTCCGATAGAGTGGCTAGCTACGCAGAAAAGACGCAAGGCAAACGACCCAAGGTTACAACGGACTTTCGCAAGGTCTTGGATGATTCAGATATCGATGTGTTGGTTTGTGCCGCGCCCAATCACTGGCATGCCCCGGCAACGATTCTTGGTTGCGCTGCTGGCAAACACGTTTACGTTGAAAAACCTTGTAGCCATACTCCTGCCGAGGGCGAAATGGCGGTAGCAGCTGCCAGGAAACACAATCGCGTTGTGCAGATGGGAACACAACGACGAACTTGGCCTGGCATCGTTGAAGCGGTCAAGAAGATTCATGACGGCGAAATTGGACAGGCGATCTACGCTAGGTCATGGTACAACAATCGCCGCGGCACGATTGGCAAAGGCAAGCAGGTTCAGGTTCCCGACTGGCTGGACTGGGATCTATGGCAAGGTCCATCCACTCGCCGACCGTTCAAAGACAACGTTGTGCACTACAACTGGCATTGGCACTGGCATTGGGGCAACGGTGAACTGGGCAACAATGGTGTCCACGGGTTGGACGTTGCACGATGGGCGTTGCAGGTTGATTTTCCAAAGCGTGTTACGGTTGGCGGTGGTCACTATCGCCATGAAGACGACCAGGAAACTCCCGATACGTTGATGGTCACGTACGATTTCCCAGGCAAGAAAACGATCACGTGGGAAGGGCTAAGTTGGTCTCCGCAAGGTTCCCATGACTCGGGTTTTGGAATCAGCATCCATGGAACGAATGGTGCGATCGTGATCAAAGGCAATGGGTACACTCAGTTCAACGACGCGCGAAAAGAAGTCGCGTCAGGCAACGGCGCAGTGGGCGATTCCGATCACTTTCAGAATTTTCTTGATTGCGTTCGCAGTGGCAACCGGCCGAATGCGGATATCGAACTGGCGCATCAGAGCACATTGCTTTGTCATCTTGGAAATATCGCGTACCGCACAGAGGGACTGCTGAACACGGATCCAAAAAATGGCCATATCCTCGGTCAAGAGAAAGCACAACAAATGTGGACCAAGGAGTACGCGGCTGGATGGGAGCCGAAGGTTTGATTGGAAAATGATCCAAACGTTTTTCGTTTCAAAAGAATGTGGGCAACATCCCTGGCCCACATCTTGATGAAGAAACCAAGTCTATCGAGACAGCATTCCCGAGACGAGTTCACGCAATAGCGCTTCGCCCAAGATTGATGACCCGCCAAAAATCAGGTCGTTACCGTCTTCGCCAAAGATAACGTCATCACCTTCACCGCCAAAGACGATGTCGTGATCAGTAACCGCAGCAGAATCGCTAGGTTGCTGATCAGCCACAACTTGACCTTCGGTGGCAGGATCGACTTCAGAGTCAGTTTCTGTCACAGGCGCTGATTCAGTTGGTGGAACTTCAGACACCGAGTCAACGGAATCTTGCATGACGCTTTCAAAATTCTCGGTTGCGTCTGCGGCTTGTTCCTCGGTATCCGAGTCCATTTCGGGTTCAACCTCACTGACACCGGTAACCGGCTCGGCCGGTGGATCCGCCGCATCGTCAACCATAGGCGAATCGCAGTCTTGCTCATGCTCCGAATCGCCTGCATCAGCCGAATCAGCTTCAACATCAACGTCAACGGGCTCCTGCGAATCCTCGGTCACTTCATCCACCGGCTCCGCGACTTCCGCATCCTCGTTCTCTGATGCTGGTTGATCCTGGGTGTCATCAGATTCGCCCAAATCTTCTGCTACCGCATCTGTTGGTTCAGCCGTATCGTCAATCGGCGCCGTGTCATCAGAGTTTTCGCTTGTCGGATCGGCGTCAACCACGTCTTGCTCCACAGGATCGGAACTATCCGGTACTGGTTCGCCATCTTCACCGACCACAGGTGCGT
>CAYNNP010000152.1:5068-13126 GCA_964398215.1 uncultured Pirellulaceae bacterium
CGTCGGAAGTGTCTTCATTAACGGCATCATCTCCGTCTGTCGATGCATCGTCAGTCGCAGCTGGCAGCGCAAAGTTGT
The DNA here is from genome assembly GCA_964398215.1 of uncultured Pirellulaceae bacterium. Lineage (GTDB taxonomy): Bacteria > Planctomycetota > Planctomycetia > Pirellulales > Pirellulaceae > CAYNNP01. Next base: position 5,147 of record CAYNNP010000152.1, read on the forward strand.
CTCCAGGCCCCAGCAGGATACGATCATCGCCACCGCCTCCGATTGCGATATCGTCGCCATAACCCAGTGCCAAGATGTCGTCGCCATCGCCACCAAAGATCGTATCATTTCCGCTGCCAGCTCGTGTTACGGAGTTGATAGCCGTATCGTTGACGAAAATGTCGTCACCATCCAAAGCGTCGAAAACGATTTGGTCAACATCCGATTCGGCGAACGATCGTGCCTCTTCAGAAATGAGTTCTCCCTCGGGTCCGTACGATGAAATTTTGACGTGAACATCACCGGACTCAGTGTAAACCTCGGCCACATCATCCTGAGCAGTTCCGCTAATCGAGATCGTTGAACCTTGGAGCCCGATGTCAGCGGCAAACAACCGCCGTTTCTCCAGTGTTTGAACCCCGAGCGACTTTTGCGTGCGATTGCGAATCTGTTTGCGTTTGCGTGAGAAGAAGCGTTTCATGTTATCTCCCAAATCGAAATGAATGGAACTGGCGAATCTTCGTTCCGTCAGAAGAACGCCAGTCCTCATGGACTTGATGGGAACGCTTCGCACTTGGCGTGCCAAACAAAAGAAGGTTTATTGATTTTCGCGCAACGACTGCGGTTTTTACAGTGGTTTTTCGAATGCCACTTTTTGTTGGCGAACCAACACCGCGCCGAGCCAATGGAAGAATTTACAATCGATTGTAAAATCGGGACCAAGCAGGAACGCAAATGCTGCGATAATGGATCGACTGGCTAACCTGTGAAACCTAGATGGCCAATGCTGCCAAACCTGTCCCCAAGACTATGAACAAGAGGACAGACGAAGCGCAACCACTAGCGGATGATTCGATCCCCATTTCTTTCTGGATCTGTTCCACTAATTTCTTTGATTCAGACAAAGAACGGCCAGTGGCTTCTTTGTAGTGTTTGATTGCTTGGATCTTTTTTCCATCTGCCAAGGCATCCAAAACTTGGTCCAATTGCTGGTCCGACAAATTGCTGTCCATCGCCGCGATCGCTGTGGCATCACCGGACGCAATGTTCATCAGTGCATCGACAGCCTGCTTGCATTCGGACAGCGGATACCCTTTCAGGCCCCGTACGAACTTGACCGCTTGGACCTTGCCTCTCGTATGAGCGACTTCAAGAATCTGTTGTTTTTCGTCAGGCGTGAGTTCTGACACAGGTGGAGCCCAGGAATTTTTTTGCGTGCATTAACCAAAACGACTTTATGCCACTGAAACCAATAATCAGCAAGTAGGCCAGCTAAAACAAAGGTTTTTCCACCAAGAGTGATGCGATTGTCCTCCGTCGATCGGCCTTAGTGGAACCCCTGGTGACATGGTGTTCACTGCTAACAGCCAGCATTTTGCAGCAAAAACAGAGTGGACCAATGGCAGACCGAATTCAGGTGAGCTCGGTCATTCGTCCAAGCGATGCCCGCACCGAAAGCAATGAACGGCGTCGGAGCGGTGGCCAACAATTGCACATTCAGGGCACTCCGATTTGGGTTCGTCATCGCCCAGTCGGATGGCAGTCATCTCGGCAGTCACAAATCCGCTGGGGACGATGATCAAACTGTAACCCAATAGGATCAGTACAGTGGTCACGATTTTTCCCGCTGTGGTTTTGGCGACCACATCTCCATAGCCGACGGTCGTCATCGTAACCGTCGCCCAGTACATCGACAGCGGAATCGAAGTGAATTGACTTTCTGGGGTAGCCTCGTTACTTGCTTCGGCCAAGTAGCGGGGCAATTCTGTTTCGACGTAATACATCAAAGTGCCACTGATCGTGACAGCGACTGCGATGGCAGCCAGAAAAACAACGATCTTGTTACGTGCCCGCCAAAAGGCAGATGAAAGTTCATCGGCTTCGTCCATCATTCGCCAGAGCTTCATCACGCGAAATACACGCAGCAATCGGACGCTACGGATCATCGAAAATGATCGCACTGTTTCTTTGGTGAATAGCAGCATTGCATAGGTCGGCAAGATGCTAAGCAAGTCGACGATGCCCCAAAAACTAAATGCATATTTCAGAGGATGTCGCACACAGTACAAACGCAAGACGTACTCTACTGAAAAGAGCACGGTCAAAAACCATTCAGCGTACCAGAAAAAAGAACGATAACTTTGGCTCAAGCTTGGCACGGTTTCCAAAGCAATGATGCCAACGCTAAGCAAGATTGCGATCAGCAATGAAACATCGAACCACCATCCCAGTGTCGTGTCGTGCTCAAAAATGATGTCATAGAGTGTCCGTCGCAGTGATGGACCATCTGGGCGCTGGGAATCACGTCGCCGCTTTGCGACATTGCTTGTTGGTGGATTCATATCAACTAATCATAACCAATCGGCCACGAACATGGCGTGGGTGTTCAGGCAACAAAAAATGCCCTCGGCAAAAATTCTATTTCGCCAAGGACATTCTAAATTCGAGAGTTACCGAACAAACCCTTATCGGCTAGTTGGCAACTGGGCACTGGCGGGTAAAACGCCAGAGTGCGTCCGTCTTCGTGTGGTCGGCATATCAATCGACGGCGTTTTTCCAGCCACCATCGTCTGTTCTGCCGCCTTCTTGTGATTCGGTGCGGTCTGGATCGCACCAGTTCCCTGATAACGCCGTCTGATGGTCGTCGTTGTCAAACCCGACGTCGGCGGCATATCAGAGTCGATCGCATTGGTGTGATCTTTGAACGTTGTTGAGTACTGCGGCGACTTTGTCGTGGCAGGATCCAACGGACCTGGCAAGACGACGGTTGACGGCGTGCCCTGCACAATCTTGCCTTCTCCCGTCTTAAAGGACGGTACCAACGTGATACGTTTCTGATTGGAACCGACCGCGTCCCATGGAATCCAAACGCTATACGAAGCACCCAAATCGGTTTGACTGAAGTGGGTTGTGAACTGCTCTGGAGTGAACTCAAACTTTTTGACTGCGTCGTTTGGGTTCTCCGTTAGCTCATTGAAACCATGCACATTGAGTGTTCCCTCGACAGGAACAGGTCGTGACTTTTCATCATAGAAGAACAATCGCCCACCAAAACCTCGTGTCGGCGTACGACCGGATTGCACCAACGTATCTGGTGTCCAGGTCGCAGCTAGCTTTACAGGATTTGGATACGGCTCCGGCTCCTGTTTGGAAGACCAGGGCATGCGATCCAAGAGTGACGGTTTCGAGTCCTTGTTTTTTGAAACGCTAGTGCATCCCACAGAACCTAGAAACATGGCCGAAGCGGCCGCCACTACAAATTGTCTTCGTGCAATGCTCATGATTAGCGGATCCATAGTGACGGTGAGATGGACGGAACTCGACGCTGGCTTGACGCTGAGCCTGACCCCAAACGCTGTGGCACTTGACGGCTCGTGGTTACATTGGCGGAGCTTTCACTAGCGGCTTGCCACCAAGCAACAGGTTCGTTGTTTTTTGCACCACTGGAATGCGTGTCGCCAGAGAATGCAGCGGGCAATACCTGCTGTCCCTGATAAATGGTTTGTCGATCAGGTTGTGAACCTTCGCGTTTCAACTCGAATCCAGCTGGCAGATTCAACTCTCCCGCTGGCAAATTCGGCAATTGCCAACGATTATTTCCGCGCGAATTGAATGCTCCGCTACCTGGTCTAAGACCTGATGGCAAAGCCTCGATGATTGGCTCTGGCGGCAAAGCCTCAATGGTTGCCGCTGGTGCAGGAGGAAGACTCATGGCAGGCTCAGGAAGCGACTCGACCGCCGGAACTGAAAAGCCATTGCTAGCGGGAACCGGCAATGCCTGCGCCGGCTCGCTCGATACGTGCGGTTGTGGCAGGATCATTTCCCCAGCACCTGTCGCGCCACTCTCTGACGTGTAACTCGGCTCCATTGTGTATTCTGGTGCCTCAACTTGGGGAGCATTCATTTCAGTTTGCGAATGCCCACGATCCTCATACGTCGGACGATCACTAATCACTTCCTCACGTTCAACCGTGGGGGTCATGTCTGGATAGATCGTCTTGGCAGTCGCAGGACCCCAAAGTCCATTTCCACCATTGAGTCCGGCGTTTCCGTGTGCTTCCACAACATCAGCCAAGCACCAACTCATCCGGCCCGACTCGACTTGTTTGACATACTCGATGTCTTGATCGCCATTGACAACCACAGGGGTCATCACAATCAACAACTCGGTTCGTGTTTCGGCTTCTTGGTCATACTTGAACATGTTGCCAACCAACGGGATGTCAGCAAGAACTGGCACGCGGCGACTAAAGTTGCTGCGAGATTTCTGGATCAACCCACCGATGACGACGGTTTGTCCACTGCGTGCACGAAGAATCGTCTGAGCGGTTGTGTCTACAATATCTTCAATGATTACAGCCCCACCAGCACCCGTTGGTACAGGAGTACCATTGGCTGGGTCACGATCGGAACGCGTCACATTGACAATCATTTGGATCGTGCCATCGGGGCCGACACGAGGTGTGACCTGCAAAATCAATCCGACTCGGATGTCTGCCGTCACGACTTGAGTACCCGCCACACCATTATTGATCACGTCGGTGACCCGAGCCACCAATCGGCCAACGTTGACCTCAGCAGGTTGGTTGTCAAGCGTCATGATTTGAGGCCGACTAAGGACTTGCAATCGGTTAGCGTCCTGGAGTGTTCGCATCAGCAAGCTGACTGAATCGCTGGCTGCGTTCAGTACAAAGCCACCGTATCCAACCGTAGGGTTCGTCGTTCCTAAACCGAACGTGGAAACGCCCGAAGCGGCTAGCGTCTCGCGAGCGATACCATTTACATTCGTTACACCAGCATTGTTGAAGTTAAATCCTGGCACTCCAGCGGCATTGGCTCCCGGGATGGCCCCGACCGCCAATCCACGATTGAACACAAGAGAGTCTTGCAAACCAATCTCACCACCGATCTCGAATGTATCATCAAGGCTTACTTCTGCCATCAGTACTTTGATCAAAACCATTGGACGGCGACGGTCTAGCTGGTCAATCAAACCTCGAACCTCTTTGTAGATTCGTGGCGACACGCTCAACAGGATGCTATTGGTAGCCACATCCGCAACAGCGACAATGTCTCGATCCGGCAAGTCAAATGGCCCCAGGCCTTGCTGGTACTGCTGGATATTGGTTTGGTTTTGCAGCCGAGTTTGCACATACGATGTGATCGCTGTTGCGACTTCCGTCGCCTCAGAATTCCGCAGCCAGATGACTTCAGTGACTCGTTCAGCAAACCCTTCGCTGTCCAATCGTATCAAGAGACTTTCAACTACGTCCAAGTCATCAGCGGAACCGCTCGCCACGATGCTGTTGGTGCGAATGTCGGTCGTGAATCGCAACGGCACAAGAGAGCTTTCGCTACTCGCGGACGACGATGGTAGGCCAGCCAAGTTTCCAGCACCAACTTGGGTACCGTTGGTAGCCGCATCATCACCAAACAACGATTGCAAAGCGGTTGTTAGCTGATTCGCATCACCATTTCGGATCGTGAATACCTTGACCAACGAGTCGACTCCTGGTCCTTTATCAAGCTGGCGGATCAATTCACCGATCAACGGCATACTGATTGATGGGGCACGCACAACGATTGCATTCGCATTCGCGTCGGCCGTGATCACAGCACCTTGTAGGACACCTGAGTTGACAACCTGATTGCCTTGCGAGTCCACGGCAACGATCGAAAGCGAAGTTGCTGGACGTGTCAAGTTTGCATCAACCGGTCCCCCGTCAGCATCGTCGCCTGTGATGGCGGCCTGCAAGGTTGGAACTAAATCATCTGCCGAGGAGTTTTTAAGCTGGAAAATTTTGATCTCAGTGGTCGCCGGCGTTGTCTCGGCGTCCAGTTGATTGATCATCCGAGTCACTTCTAGCATGTCTCGAGGCGATGCGTTGACCACCAACGAGTTCGTGCGATAATCTGCAATCACTCGAACACGAATCCCAACGCCAGGACGCAGTACGTCATCACCGGGTTGATCTTTGAAGAAATCACGGACTGTGGTTTCAGCATCGATTGCCGAAGCAAACCGCAACCGGAAGACACGCAAGCGGTCGCTAGCTGCAATCGGAACGTCAATCTTTGCAATCAGTTCCTTCAATGCTTTGATCGCTTCCTCTCGCCCGATCAACAGCAATGCATTGGGCGCGTCCAGCGACGTGATGCTAACAGAGCCCTGTCTTGCCGACAGGTAGTCGTCGTACAACTGTGTCAGCAAACCGGCAACCGCGTTGCAATCTGCGTGTTGCAGTGACAGCACTTCAATGACAGGCTGCGTACCTTCAGCATTTTGTTTGATTTGATCGATCACATCTCGAACACGAGCGACATCACGCTTGCTACCGCGAATGATGATTTGATCCAATTCTGGAACGTAGCGAATATCGATATCACCAATCACTCCGCCACCGCCTTCGCCCTCTTCAGCAGGAGCGGGTGGTTGCGGGGTTTCGCCCTGCGGCGCGGGGTCTGGAACTTGGAACACAGCGTTGCGGAATGGTGAATCCGCAGACTGTAGCGACGGCGAATCGCCGGGCGACCGAAGCTGTTGCAACAGCCGAACCGCACGCTGGATCGGCGCAAGCTCTGCATTCTCCATTCTCGCTAACTCAGCCACTTCGTCGCGTTTTGCAGGACGCTTGTCCAAGGTTGCGATCAAAGTCTGCCAGCCTTGCAGTGAACTCGTTGGAGCCGAAACAACAACCTTGCGCTGCTGCCGATCAACGTTCACGGTTGTGCCCTGCAATGGAGCGCCAACAAGCTGAAATGTGCTACGAGTGCCGCTTTCCTGGGTGGTTACAGGCACTTGATCACCAGCAATCACTCGCAATTGACGTTCAAACGCCTGAGGACTGATGTTACGTAGATTGTAAACCAGTGGTCCCCGTGATTGCGAGGAAACGGTCTGCACACGACTTTGATTGACCAACGTTTGGACGTCGGCCGCGATCTGTGCATGAGCCTTTTCCGGAGCCATCACAACCAATTGTTGATTCCGAGTGTCGGGAGAAATCCGAACTCCCGGAATGTCACGATATCGCAGACTCAAGGTCGTTGCGATATTCTTGGCTTGAAGTGCCGGTACGGCCAACTTCCGAAGCTGCGGCGGTGAAGCCACTGCGGCGGCGGATGGAACGGGCGAAAGATTTTGAGCTGAGACAATGCCACAAACAGTTAGTGACAGACTTGCCAGCAGCAAGCGAAATGCTGAGCGGAGCACGGGCTTCCACCTCACGTTTGTTGGATCAAATTTTTTGCGGGAATGAACGAACTACGGAGCGCTGCATTCGTTCACTCGGATCATCGTCGCAATCGATCAATCCACTACAGTCAAAATGATTGTGATTATGGGCAGGATGCCGATAACAAGCACATCAGAACGCTTGCAAAGCAACGTGAAACACGATTCACGAATGGTCTTTCGGGAAAATTAGGATTTTTGCTAAAGACGAATTTCCTGTGTGTGCATTCACTCCGTTCGTCCTTGGACCATTCGATGCGAAGTCTCCTTCTGGCCCAGTCTGCCGTTCTCCTTACATGTCTTGTGCCCCTAGGGTGTCGACAGCCGATTGGTACTGCCATTTCACCAGCGGGCAACTCGACTCTCGCGCCTGTCAATTCCAGTTCTGGCATCGGGCCTTTTGGTGGCCGAACAAGAATCGCACCGCCCGGAACCAAGGCCTATACGACCCCGAATAACTACATGGGTGGAGTCGCACCAACGAACAGCGTCGGCCACAACTTTGCCCCAAACAATGGGTTCACAGATGACTTTCGCGCTGCTGGTGGCGTTCAACAAACCAACTTTGCGCAAAACAATCCTTCACTCGGTTCGGGTTCAGGTTCAAAAACAGCTTTCCCGAACCCAGCCAACACAAATTCTGGAATGCGGCCAAACCTTGGTGGCATGCGCGTTCACGATTTGACAACCTCACCGACTCCACCCGGTTACCAGGTCCAAGGCTATGGTCAGCAACCAACGAGCTACGGTCAGCAACCAACGAGCTA
>CAYNNP010000152.1:13226-16086 GCA_964398215.1 uncultured Pirellulaceae bacterium
AACGAGCTATGGTCAGCAGCAAAACCAACAACCGCCCCAAGGTCCAGCGCCAAATGGGGCACCCGCTCTAGGCCAAGGCTACTATACCAATTCGGGTCAGACCCCGGTTGCCAACATCGCTGCCAACAATTCCTTTGTTCAGTCCAACCGCGAAGTCCCCGCGCGTCCATCACCGCTGGCTCCTAGCTTTGGTGGCAGCGGAAGCTTCAACGCGCCGCCTCCGTCGACAGAGCCGATTGGGCAAACACAACAACAGCGATTGAACTGGCGACGTCCAGGCTCTGTGTATTAACACACTCCGGCTAGTGGGATTCGATGCTCCACGGTTTTTTACCGTTCTTCTCTTGCAAGAACTGAGCGTCGACTTCCTGATACCAGGCATGAAGTTTCTTTCGTAGTTCAGCAGTCCGTTCTGGCATTTTGTCTGCGAGGTTGTTTCGTTCACCCTCATCGTCTGCCAAGTTAAATAACTGCAAGCTCCCGTCTTCGTAGCGTTCGATCAGCTTCCAGTCTCCGTCGCGAATCGCACCACTGGGAATGCCACCTTGATTGCTGTAGTGCGGATAGTGCCAATACAGCGGTCGCTCCGCAAGCGATTTGCCCTGCAACGCGGGTGCCAAATCAACACCGTCAACGGGGTGTGCCACCTTTGCACCAATCGCGTTGGCAACCGTTGGATACAAATCGATTGAGCAAATCGGTTGGTCAGTTACAGCACCCGCCGAAGTCACTCCTGGATAGCGAATGATCCAAGGCTCGCGGATACCGCCTTCGTACGTCCAGCCCTTGCCGCCGCGAAGCGGCAAGTTGCTGGTCGGTGATCCTTCGGAAGTCGCTAGACCACCGTTGTCCGATGTGAAAAATACAATCGTATTGTCGGCAACGCCAGAGTCCTCCAGTTGTTTCAAGACCTTGCCGACGGCTTCGTCCATGGCTTGGACCATCGCCGCGTAAACAGCATGCTTCTGCAACACACGAACGCGCCTAGGTTTGCCGCTAGAAAACACCTGTTCTTCTTCGGCGAATTCTTCACCGGTAATCTTGGCCGCTCGCTTCTTGTACTTTTCAACAAGATCTGGCCGCCCCATCAACGGCGTGTGAACGGAGTAGAACGCTAGGTACGCCAAGAACGGCTTGTCTTTGTTTTGATCAATGAACTTGGCCGTTTCGCGGGCCAGTCGATCTGGCAAATGATCGCCAGCAGGACTTTCAACCTTGATCTCTGGATTCTTGAATGGAGCAAAGTATCGCTTGCCAGAATACGGGCCACCAGCAGTGTGTCCGCCAATGTTCACATCGAAGCCACGGTTCTGTGGAAAGTACTCTGGTTCTGGGCCTAAGTGCCATTTCCCTGCAAAGAACGTTGCGTATCCTTTTTGCTTTGCCAGTTGGGCGAGTGTGATTTCATCCAGCGGCATCCGATTGTTAAGCGGTGCTGGATTGAACTTTGCCGAACGCTTGCCACTAAAAAAGTTTGTCGCGCGAACACGAGTTGGGTACTTACCAGTCATCAAGCTGTAGCGTGTCGGCGAACATACAGGGTTGGCAGCATACCCGTTGGTAAATCGCAGGCCTGACGCAGCCAACGCATCCACATGCTTGGTCTCGTAAAAGCAGTTCGGGTTGTTGGCACCAATGTCCATGAACCCCAAATCGTCCACCAAGAACACCAACACATTTGGTGGCGAGTCTGCCGCATCAACAACGGCAACCAGCCCAAATAACAAGACCATGCAAACAGCGCTGAAACGTTTAAAGCAAACAGAATGGGACATTGATTGATACATGGGGCACACGTTGAAGGTTTTTAACACGGTTACGTCGTAGCAATGCTAATTGACCGGACCAAGAATTTGAAGAATGCGTTGTCAGCACTTGGCCAGCAATCGATCAATCAACTGGCATCACCCCAACTAAGTCGCTACCGACTGCTGTTGACTGTGACGGATCAGCCTGCTCGAAACCCGCTTTTCTTGAGGGTTTTAGCTAAATCCTAGATCTATACGGTTTCTTTGTAACACAGTGAGATGCCTATCGCTTGGATTGATAACAGCCAACTCTCTCAAGCCACGAGAATTTCAGATGTCGATTCTAAAGCAAACCGTTTTCAGTCTGATCGCTGCCGTGTGTTTCGTAGCAACAGTCAACGCTCAGTGCTCTGAGTCAGGTGGATTCAAGTACACAAGAACTGATCATGGCCCCACCTATATCCCAGCCTATCGAAATTTTGGATCGCGATACGGTGCGCATGGCAACTACGGCGCCTACTTGCACGGCGCTGCTGATGTAGTCCGCTCGCGAGCCTATGCAAACTTGCGAAATGCAGAAGCTTGGACCCAATCGGAGGTGGCCCGCAAAATGAACATGGAGAACAGCGTCCTTGCACTACAAACAAGACTTGAACGCCGACGGATCAATCGCGAATCGCGATTCGGTCACTTGTTCGCGCATGGCGTCCAGCGCAAAGCCCAGCAAGCCGCGCATATTCACGTTTCTTTGACCGACGAAATCAGACGCCCTGACAATGGACTTGCAGAGCATGAACTGAATCCAATGTCAGGTGTGTTGAATTGGCCACTGTTGATGCGGTCCAGTTATTTCGATCGCGCCCGCAAACGTGTCGATGATGCATTCGCTTTACGAAATGCCACTGGAACAATCGATCCCAATGAGTACCTGCCATTGCGAGATTGGATCGTGCGAATCCAAGCCGAACTAACTAAGAACGTCAAGAAGATTCCGAGCGACGATTTTGCACAGTCACAAGACTTCTTGCGTCGCGTGTTGGTCGAGATTCGGAAAGACCTACCCAATGCTAATTCAATCGACACATTGGTTTTAAATTAAGCCAACCACCTGC
>CAYNNP010000153.1:0-11404 GCA_964398215.1 uncultured Pirellulaceae bacterium
GTATGTTCGCTGTCCCTGATGATGTTTCGCTGAAATCAAAGAAGACAACCACGCCTAAAACATCGCGAGCTGCGGCCAACGTAGATGCGATTCGTGTTAAACCCACTCAAGGCCAGTCCAATGCGGAAGCTTGGGACCAGTACTTTGCTGGTGTCAAAATTGCCAACGCAGAGGAACTGACAATTCTGGATCAGCGAATTCGGCAAACTGTAAGCGAGTTTTCCACCAAAGCTGGTTCGGCTCAAGAAAAAGGTGACACACTATCCTCGGTTGCCAATTTTGCTCAAGCTCGTGACGTGATCGCTGCGTCTTTGCGTGCAGGACATGCTCAGCCTTGGATGTACCAAGCCTACGCGATGACTTTGAAAGCGACGGATGCTCCTAAGGGAGAGATCGAACGAGCACTTTTGTCCGCAGTGGACTTTGCCGAAACTCCTGAAGATGTATTGAACGTTGCGGGCCGATTGGAATCGATTGGGTGTGACCGTGCTGCATTGCGTCTTTGTCGACGGGTTTCAACAATCGATCAGTATCGTCGTGAGCCGTATGTGGTCGGATTGCGAATAGCAAAACGCATTGACGATGTTGAAGGTCTGATGTGGGCGTGCCAAGGTGTGCTGTCACAGGCGTGGCCAACGAAGTACAAGGCGGTTGTTGAAGAAGCACGATTGGTTGCTCGTTCTACCTACCAAATGTTGGTCGAAGAAAAACGCGAAAAGGAAGCGAAGTCATTCCGTCACGCCTTGGAGCTGGCAGCAGCTCATGATGCGATCGTACGCGTTTCTTGGACAGGTGACGCTGACATTGATTTGTCAATTGAAGAGCCATCAGGAACCGTGTGTTCGCATGACAACAGTTCAAGTGCTGGCGGTGGAACTTTGCTGGGCGATTCTTTCCCAGGCCATGGTGAAGACGTCAACGGAACCGTTTCGGAAACTTACATTTGCCCAAGCGGATTCACAGGAAAGTATCGATTGTTGTTGCGTCGTGTCTGGGGCAATGTTTCAACAGGTCACGCGACCGTGGAGATTGTCACTGATGTCGGCCGCAAGAGCCAACGAGTCATCCGCAAGCAGTTGCCGTTGACCGAGAAAGATGCTTTGGTCATTTTTGAAGTCAAAGATGGTCAACGCAAACAACAGGTTGCTGATGCTCAACTAGCGCACCTGCGAGATGTTCAGCGGGACCTGAATCAACAAGTCGTAGGGCAGTTTGGCAACAACCAGGATGCTGGTGCCGCTTTGAATAGTTTGTTCAATGCTGTTTCAGCTGCAACTGGCGGTCCTGGACCTATCGGTGGTGGTGGTCCTGGCGGTTTCTTTGGCGGTGGTGGAGCGGTTGGTTTTCAGCCACAGATTACCACTTTGCCAGAGGGTGCTGGACTTTCGGGCTTGGCAATCATTTCGGCGGATCGACGTTATGTACGAATCAGCCCTACACCATTCTTTTCCCAAGTTGGTGACGTAACCACGTTCAACTTTGTTGATGGTTCAACTGGTGGTGCTGGCGGCGGCGGCGGCGGCGGCGGTGGCGGTGGTGGCCTGGGCGGTGGTCTTGGTGCCGGCGGCATCGGTGGTGGTGGCTTCGGTGGCAACTGATCACAGAACTTCAATCTGCAAATAGTATCAAGGCCGCCCTGCTGGGGCGGCCTTTCTTTTTGCTCAACATCTATTTGCTTACGCTCTAGCCCGGAGATGAAAACTGCTGGATCTGCAGTGCGATTTCTTCCAAGACGTTCGCGATGCCATCGTCCTTGACGTGCATGCACCTGATCTCGCGGAAAGATCGAAACCAGGTCTCTTGTTTCCGAGCGAGTTGTCTCGTGTGTGCTGCCACAAACTCCTTGGTCTGTTCCAACGATGATTCGCCTTGTAGAAAGTCAATCAACTCTCGATATCCAACGGCTTGGCTCGCTGTTCTTGAAAGCTTGCCATGAGTATCGATCAACGCCTTTACTTCATCGACGAGCCCTTGGTCGAACATAGCTTCGACCCTGGCATTGATCCTTGCATGCAGTTCGTGGCGAGGCCACTGAAGAGAGAACACAAGGCAGTTGTCGGCCGCGGTCGCGCGGTCAAACTGCACTTGCTGATGACTGAGAGGTTGGCCGGTCTGCCGAGCAACTTCCAGTGCGCGGATCATCCGTCTAACATCGGTTGGATTTATGCGATGTGCGGCCAGCGGGTCAACTTGACGCAGACGCTGATGCAGCAACTCGGATCCGTATTCTTGCACATCAGATTCTACTTGCTCACGAAACGTCCAGTCCGGTGGCGGGCCAGGATCAAAGCCGCGCAAGATGGCTTTCAGATACATGGGAGTTCCACCCACAAAAATCGGCTTGCGCCCCCGCCCCTCGATTTCCTGAACAGCTAGGTGTGCAGCCTTCAAGTACATCGCAACGCTAAAGTCGTCCGATGGATCGGCCAAATCGATCAAGTGGTGTGGAACGCGTTTCTGTTCATCGGTGTTCGGCTTGGCGGTGCCAATGTCCATTCCGCGGTACACCGCGATGGAATCCAATGACAGGATCTCTCCGCCAATCTGCTCAGCCAACTCAAGGGCTACGCCACTTTTGCCGGACGCTGTCGCGCCCGTGATGACAATGGCGCGGTTGACCAAGGCCTCATAGGTTACCTGATCCGATTGAGTGTTCGTTTTTACAAATTCGGTTCGGTCCAAGGCTCTATTCTTGATGGCGGGCGTGTTTATTGAGAAAGGAGTCTATCAGACTGAACAAATCTCGACCGGGAGCGGCCAAGCTCTCTCCCAGCTTGAAAAAGTGATTCGCCCCGTTGAGGGACGGTTTGAAGACAAATTGTGTTGCTTTGCCGGATTCCAGGTAGCGGCGTGGTAAACTATTGGGTGGCGTGGTAGCTGAAACAGGTATCCTTCAGGCGAGGTTTTTTCATTGGGTCTCACTTACTTCAAGCGATTTCGAATGGAGCTAGATCTTTCTTGCAGCCTTCCTCAGCCTGCGCCGGTCGCCGCCAACTATGAACTGGTGGCCTTCAACGACGATTTGGTTCGCGAACATGCGAAAGCCAAGCACCAGAGTTTTCAGTACGAACTGGATTCCAATGTCTTCCCGTGTTTGGGACGTCATGACGGATGCCTCAAGCTAATGCGTGAAATCTGCTCGCGATCAAACTTTGTCCCTGAAGCAACTTGGTTGTTACGTTATCGTGATTCCCAGAACACCATGCATCCCATTGGAACCGTACAAGGCTTGCGACTCGATGAGTGGGGTGCAATTCAAAACTTGGGCGTGCTGGCCGCACACCGCGGTCGTGGCTTGGGTGGGACGCTGTTACTGCAAGCCGCTCATGGATTTGCAGCGATCGGGCTCAAGCAAATGCACCTTGAGGTGACAACAGAAAACACTGCGGCGATTCGGCTGTATGAACGACTCGGGTTCAAGCGAACCCAAGTTGTCTACAAAGCCGCGGATGTCGCTGGCGTTTGACCCGCGATACCTTAGCCTGTCAGCCCAGCCAACTCGGTCGCTCGTTTAACGCGTGAAATCCCGATGATGTAGGCAGCGGTGCGAAGTGACACATCGTTTTTTTGCGAAATCTCCCACACCTTTTCGAACGCGTCGCTAAGCGTTCGATCCAGTTCTTGGCGAACACGATCGAGCGTCCAGCGGTAGTGTTGCCGATTCTGGACCCATTCAAAGTAACTGACCGTCACTCCACCCGCATTGGCTAGGATGTCCGGCAGAACGGTCACGCCACGTTCCCGAAGCTCTTTATCGGCGATGGGATAGATCGGTCCATTGGCGCCTTCGATAATTACTTTGGCGTGAATGTCTTTGACGTTGTCCTTGTGGATCACGCCACCGAGTGCCGCAGGGATCAGCACATCGACATCCTTCAAGAACAACAGGTCATCTCGCGAGAGTTTTTCGCATTTGTCATAACCTTCCAGTAGGCCGTAAGGATTGTCTTTACGGATTTTGAATTGAAACAGGTCCATGATGTTCAATCCGTCTGGATTGTAGTACGTGCCAGAAACGTCACTGACGGCGACAATTGGAAACTGTGCATCCGATAGAAACTTGGCAGCGTGTGCACCAACGTTGCCAAAGCCCTGGATGGCAACTTTCGTGTCCTCTGCTTTCATTCTTAATCGTTTGGCTGTCTTCACAGTCAGCATCCCGACGCCACGGCCGGTTGCCTCTTCGCGCCCGAGTGCCCCGTACTCTTCAACGGGTTTGCCTGTGATCACAGCTGGATGGAACCCGTGGTACTTTTCCCATTGGTTACGAAACCACGCCATGGTTTGGTGATCAGTTCCCATGTCTGGCGCGGGGATATCAGTATCTGGGCCAACGATATCGTGAATTTGATCGACGAAAGCACGAGTCAGTTTTTCGATTTCGCGCGTGCTGAGATCTCGCGGCCGAACGCCCACACCGCCTTTTGCTCCACCGTAGGGCAAATCGACGACCGCCGTTTTCCAGGTCATCAAACTGGCAAGCGCACGGGTTTCGTCCAGGTCAACTTCTGGGTGATACCGCAAGCCGCCCTTCATCGGCCCACGACTATTGTCATGTTGGACACGAAAGCCAACGAAGTTCCCAATGCCACCATCGTCAAGCTCGATGGTGACTTGCACTTGCACCTCTCGCTTGGGCATCAGCAGTGCCTCGCGAAAGGATGGATCAAGATTGAGATGTTCCGCCGCTTCGTCAAAAAAGTGGCCAATCGCTTCAAACGCGCGCATGGTGAATCAGTCTTTTGAGTTGGGAATGATCGCCGAATTGTAGTCGCACTCAATCCGTTTGATAGAGGACGACCGGGAGATTCCCTAAGACTGCGGGAAGACGCGTAGAAACGACAAAAGGCCCTCATTTGAAGACCGTTTGTCGTTCGCAGAATGCATGTTTCGCCGATTTAGCAAAGGCGGTTCATCGTGTCGCTTTCCTGTGCCAAAAGGTAATAAAACACGACACGACATTTGGCTTTGTCGCCTTTCATGATCGCGCACACTTTGTCCATGGCTTGCTGTGCGGCCTCGTCATCCAAATCCAAGTTCTTGCTACAGTAGCCATTGCGGATTTTCGCTAGCTCATCAGCATCACTTGCGGCAACCAAGGCAGCGTCACGACTCTTTAGCGAGATTCCCAGGAATCCAACCAATGAATCGACCGCATCTTCGTTGGGCGAATCGACATACTTTTTTACGTTCTCAAGATAGTTGCTCATGGCGATCAACCGTTAGGGGAGAGAGGAAGGGAGCCAAAAATACAATCCTAGCATTTGTACAATTCGTGAACCAAGGTGTGCAATAGTCATTTTACTTTTCGCAGCACCCGCATTTCATAGGGGCCGCAAAACATGACAAGCACAGCGCCGATTGCAGCAAAACGCTCAAATACACTTTCATGAAAAACTCCCTCGCCAGGCCATGGATACGAATAGATGACAGCGAAGTCATCGATTTCCATGTCGACCTCGTCGTAGCCATTGGGGCCACCGTGTCCCAAACTTGGCAGAGTTGTGTCCGGCGCGAGTGCTTCCGCTCCGGGTGGCAGGAAATTTCCTTGAACTAGCTGGACTGGCGCCCCCGAATGGTCAATCGTTTTGATGCCTTGCAAAAGCAAGTCGTGTTCTGATTCAATCCCAACTGCGTCGAAACCGAGCTCAGTAGCGAGACAACTGACGACAGCAAAACCGCTGCCCCATTCCAAGAATGCACGTCCAATCAACAGTTCCTGATCTTTGATCCATCGCAGTGTTTGATAGACAAGCCTGTAGTCAGCCGCCACGAACTGCTCGATCTTTGTTTTTAGCCATCGATCCTGGAACGCTTCAATGCGCGACATGGAATCTGCCACCCATTGCTCTATCCGCTTGGGTATTTCAATGTCATCGATTTCAGGCGGGAGACGAATCTCTTGGAGCATGATACCAGTGCCAATTTTCTTGGTTTGAGTTAGTTTGGCGCTCGCCGCCCTGCTTCCTGAAGATGTCTCAAAACCTGATCAGGGCTTGCTGTATGAAACATGCGTACTCCCAAGCGAATCAAATCATCCCATTGATTCGTGTCTGAATAGACATGCGTTTCGACAAGCACATTCTGATCAATGGCATACTTGATGGCAGCCGTCTGGGCCGGAGAGATCGCTTCGTTTTTGGCAACATGCACCTCAATCGTCGAAGGATGAAATCGTTTGAGCACTGATTTCACTTGAGCAATGTTTTTGGTTCTGAACATGACCTGGACTTTGGGACATCCCTTGGCATAGCAACCCATTATTTTTTCGGCATCGTTGGTGCGCGTGCGCAGAAAGACTTGGTCCTTCATTTTCAGTTCAACAATGAGGCTTGCCAACTGATCGAAGTGCTCGATCACTCCCGGCTTGAGATCAGGTTTGAACATAATTTTGTCTTTACCTGCGACTAACATCTCGCGCAGGCTAGCGATTGGCTGATCGGAGACAGTGCCGTCTCGAAATCTCTTTCGCAGGGAACGAAGAGATGCAAACGTCATTTCACTAACGGTACCGGTGCCATTGGTTTCCCGATCGATGGTTGCATCATGCATGATGACAAAGACACCATCGGCCGTGCGCTGGATGTCCGTTTCATAAACGTCATATCCTTTTCGGATCGCCAGCTTGAGATTTGCGATGGAGTTCTCGGGCGCCTTGTCAGCCTTGTCGTTCGCGTAGCCACCGCGATGCGCTGCGATCAACACTCGCTTTTGTTTTGCGTTGATTGCTGGTGCAGACCTACGAGCTTCCTGAGCGACCGCAAGCCCGCTACTGCATGCCGAAACGGCGATCAGTAATCCCACGCGATACATTGAGTGCATTGTCGTCTCGCTTTGGTGCATGCTAAACGTTCGATTTTAGCTGCTTCAGTCGCTCCCAGTCATCCGTTCGGTCTTTGTAAAACCGATCCAGCGGATAGCACCCACTGACAATGCCGTTTCGTGGAGCCGTGGTGCAGTCGCTGAACGTACGACAAATCTTCTTTCGTGCCATCACGTTTCCTCGCAACACATCGGCGGGAAGATCTGGGTATGACAACACCATTCGTCCTAGCCCCACCGAGTCGACCCAACCGGAACGCACAACCGCTTGGGCAACATGTGGTAGCCAGTCTTGCAAATAGGTGTAGCCAGAACCGACAAAGACAAGGTCGGGATGCTTCTTTTTTAGCTCGGCAGTAACTGCGATTTGTCTTGCAACACCTACGAGTGGTTCTTCGGGTGGCTGGTATCCGTCGCTAGGCGGAAAGTAGGCTGGTCGTTGAATATGTGGATTGTAGTAGGGGCTGCCTGCTGTCGTGCAAACGAGCCGAATTCCTAGCGTCTCCAAGAGCGTCATGAAATTAGATGGCTCTTCTAAGTCCAAGTCGCGTCCCGCAGCATCGCCACCGAACGCGTATTTTGGATTCGCATCTGGTTCAGGCACCCCACAACCATCTTCACCGGGACAGTAGGGCAAGAAATCGAACGCACTGATCCGTACGCCAATCTGCAAGTCGGGACAATTCGCGCGAATGCCCTGCGTGATCTCTTTCAGAAAACGTGTTCGGTTCTCGAAACTACCACCGTACTTTCCAGGTCGATCAACCCCGCTAAGTAACTCATGGCCAAAGTATCCGTGGCAATGTTTGATGTCAACGAACCGAAAGCCAATCTGCTCTGCAAGCTTTGCGGACTCGACGAAGTCTTCGATTAGTTTGGAAATTTCGTCATCAGTAAAGATCGCACTATCATCGACGATACCAACTCGTTGGTCCAAGACCTTGTTTCGCTGAACCGTACGAGGCTCAATCGTGTCTTTGCGATTTGGACGCGCAAAGCGCCCGGAATGTGTGAGTTGCAATCCCACCACCAAATCTGATGAGTCACCAAATTCAGACTCGTGCGTTTTTACCAAAAGCGTTCGCAGCGACTCCAGCTCCTTTAGGTTCTGGACATTCATTACCAATTGATTGGGGTTGGCACGACCATCATGTCGGACCGCGACCGCTTCGCCTCCCCAAATCAACTTGGCACCGCTAAGCCCGAAATTCTGCCAACGACGTTGCGTCAGTTCGGTTGGTTTTCCATCGGTCGTTCCATCCCAGCCTTCCATCGGCAAAATGCAAAAACGATTTCCGATGACGGTATCGCCCAACTGAATCGTTTTCGCAAGCGGCGAATCCGGCGCCGTTTCGATATTGGTGTCGCAAGGAATATCGATCCCCAGCCCAGCCAGGTATTCGGTGAATTGTGTGTGGTTCTTAAAACTCGCCATGCGTGGATAGGGCATCAGCAATCCTCCGATAGAAAATCATGCAAATCGTTCGCGATCGCTTTCAGTATTTCACGATCAGAATCTGGCCGCTGCGGTGAATCGGGATGTGTTTTATCCGTCTTGATCATGTCCCTAAGCTTCAGGAACATTGCTGCGGAGTGTTTGTACGCTGGTGCCGGACTGCGAAACGTGAAGGCTCCCAAGTACTGCAGTAGATCATTCAATTCATAAAACCTAGCATCCCCGGTCGCCCACATTTGATCACGACGTGCAAATGCTGCAGGGGCAAATGTGCTTAGCCCCAGCAGGTAGTCGCTGCCATACATCACCATGTCGATGGCAAGGTCGTTGCCCGTGAAGACTTTGAATTCAGGCCGGCGTGAGTTACGGAGTTCAAGTCGCTGCCATTCGGGTTCGCGTTTCAATGACGAATGTTTCGCACCCATAGCTGCTGGGATCATCATCAGCTGTTCGTAGACTTCAAGCGAATAGATGCGGCCAAAGGGAGCAAAGACTTGGCCAAGCTCAAAGAACAGGAATTGATCGCAGTTGGTCGCCAGACGTTCGTAGGCACTGACCACTTCGGCATCACCCTGTTCGATCAATCCGTATGACTGAAAGAAAATCGGAGTGCCTGCTGCGGATTGAATTTGGTCGATTCCACGTTGGTACGCTTCAGCATCGAAGGCCGCGCCGGGCGAGTCGCCAACAAAAACGCCAGCGATATATTGTCTGCCATTGCCGATCGCATTGGTGCGGCGCAATACTTCGATTCGGGTCGCATCATCGATCAGATTTGCGTAGCCCGTGTCCATATTAACTGCGGGAATCAAGCCGGCATCAAACGTGCGCTGAATGTGATCGTCCAGGCATTGCCAGTCGATTGAATGGTCTTCCGCGTAAGGCAACAAGATCGCTGAGGCGCCAGTGATCTGGCGTCCGGGGTTTATCAATTCGCGCGGGGATTTTTGCAACACAGTCACAACGGAACCTCTTATTGAAAGTGCACCAAGAGCATACACCGAAGATTCCGCCGCGCCATGCCTAGCTCACACGTAGGGTGGGCACTCTGCCCGTCCTTTTAAAGTGGCATAGGCTTCCAGCCTGTGTTTTTGCTGTTCACAGGCTGGAAGCCTATGCCACTTCAGACCTTTTAACTTAGTCTGCGCTGTGCTCATTCAATCAAAGTGAACGCTGCAACTATCGCCTTCGCAATTCGATGTCTTGCCAGCCAATTTGTATCGCCGCTTTGCAACCTGTTTATACATCCAGCGCCAGAGTCTTGCGGAGCCCGGGATGTGCAAGATTGGTGCGATGATCCACAGCAGTGGTAATCGTCTTGAAAGATAACGCACCGCGTCGGCACCACCGTATCGATGCTGCTTGGAATCGATCACATACATCTGGTCCATCAATTGCTCGAACGTCAGGTCTTCGTATCGTTCGATGACCCGCGAGTCGTGCAAGGAAATGAAACTGAGGCGTTTTTTTCCGAAATCCATCCAGTGAAGCTTCCGAACCTGAGAACGGCAAAAATTGCACTCTCCGTCGAAAATCACGACATCTGCTGACGGATTGGCGTCAGGATCCGGAAGATTTGCTCGTTTGAGCATCAAAAACTCGTGAGATAGCGGAATTCGTCTTCAATTTTGGGGCCCGTGCGCCTCTATACTATTGTAGGCCGTACGCGGGCACCGATAAGTGAACCGCAGTAAAGCTTCAGGGAAAACCGAGAAATCGGCCTGGTAGTTTGGTTTGAACACATTAACTCAAGCTGATCCTTTTTTTGGGCATCACCATGAACCGAATTGAATATCAAGTGCGCAGTGCGCGACGACGACTAATTCTAGGCGCTTTTGGACGAGCGCTATGTGTTTCGCTCTTCGTTGCGATACTGGTTGCCACCTTTGCAATTGCTGCACCAGCGATCTGGGTGATGGACATTGATGCTCAAAGCTGGACCTATGGCTGGATCATTGGTGCTGCGGTAGTGGCGATTCTGTCTGCGGCCGTTTATGCGTTCACGACGGCACCCGCTGTAGGTGAAGTGGCCACTGAAGTGGACAAACGATTCGAGTTGCGAGAACGACTCAGTAGTTCACTCTCAATGGACGAACGAGAACGAGAATCAGATTTTGGTATCGCGTTGATGACCGACGCAGAGAAACGAGCGTCGCAACTGGCTGTTGCTGATCGATTTCAACTCAAACCATCCAAGCTGGGTTGGTTGCCTGTCGCTCTAGTTCCAGTCTTGGCTCTTGTCTTGTTCTTGGTCGAACCGGCCAAAGAGACGGTTGCCAGCAGCGACACCAAGGCCAGCGCTAAAGAGCTAGAACAAGTCAAGAAAGTCGCCGAGCAACTCAAGAAGCGTATTCAACAACAACGCAAAAAAGCTGACGCGCAAAACTTGACGGAAGCGAAAGAGTTGTTCGAGAAGATGGAGGCAAAACTCGACAAGCTGACTAACAAAAAACAGCTGGACAAAAAGCAGGCAATGATTGCCATGAATGACTTGAAGAAACAATTGGAAGAACGTCGAGGCAAGTTGGGGTCGCCCGATGAAATGAAAAAGATGCTTTCCCAACTAAAGAGCATGGAAAATGGCCCCGCTGAAGAGTTCGCGAAAAAACTAGAGAAGGGCGAGTTCGGTAAGGCTCAAGAGTTGGTCAAAGAATTGGCCAAGAAGATGAAAGATGGCAAGCTTTCCGACAAAGAAAAAGAACAACTGAAAAAGCAGCTTAACCAGATGCAAAAGCAGATGGAAAAAGCAGCCCAGCAGCACGAACAAAAGAAGCAGGAACTGCAGCAGAAAATCGATCAAGCGAGACGCGAAGGCCGTAGCGGTGACGCTGCCAAGATGCAGCAGAAAATGAATCAAATGCAACAGCAGGATGGCCAGATGCAACAGATGCAGCAAATGGCACAGTCGCTGAAAAAGGCTTCCGATGCTATGAAGCAGGGTGACGCACAGAAGGCCGCCGATGCGATGCAAGAAATGTCTGACCAGCTGGGCGAAATGGCAGACGAGATGTCTGAACTAGAAGATCTGCAATCCACACTCGATCAGCTTTCACAATCAAAGAACCAAATGCGTTGCAAGAATTGTGGCGGAGCCGGTTGCAAGGACTGTCAGGGCATGGGGCAGGG
>CAYNNP010000153.1:11504-15932 GCA_964398215.1 uncultured Pirellulaceae bacterium
GGGGCAGGGCCAAGGTCAGGGTGAAGGTGAAGGCAATGGACTTGGAGAGGGAAATGGGAGAGGTGACCGTCCAGAGAATGAAACCGACACCGACACCTACGAAACTCAAGTTCGTGGCGATGTGAAGAAGGGACGAGCCATCATTGCTGGACTTGCTGATGGTCCAAACAAAAAGGGAGTGACCCGCGAGGAACTGAAGTCTGTTATCGAGGGTGCGATTTCTGAGAAGAGTAATCCACTGGAAAGCCAGGCGCTTCCGCGAGCGGAACGCGAACATGTTGAGCAGTACATCAAGAGTGTGCGTACTGGCAAATAGAATCGCAGCTAATCATTAGCGTTGGATTGACCCACTCTCGGTGGGAATTCTGATCGATTCAAAAGAAGCTCTGTGATCAACCCTCCCGTCATCGGGACGGTGGCTTTATAGTGTATTACGATTTCGCCAAACCGTACTTTGATCGTGG
Source organism: uncultured Pirellulaceae bacterium (assembly GCA_964398215.1). Lineage (GTDB taxonomy): Bacteria > Planctomycetota > Planctomycetia > Pirellulales > Pirellulaceae > CAYNNP01. The sequence goes on from CAYNNP010000153.1 coordinate 11,969, forward strand.
CGATTCCCGTCAACGTTCTGTTTATGTGAATGGTGATACGCATAAGTACCCGTTTTGTGCCAATTCACGGCCATCCAGTCTTCTCTTTTTTGCTCCCTGTGAACCTCGCTACGGAAAAGACATCTGATTCTGCGTCCCAGCTACCTTCGATTGGATGGCGTGAATGGGTGACCCTTGGCGGTTTGAGAATCCCCAGAATCAAAGCCAAGATCGACACAGGAGCTAGGTCCAGCAGTATTCATGCGCTGGATATTGAAACTTTTGATCAAGACGGCTCGCCGTTTGTTCGATTCAAGGTTCATCCGATCCAAAGGTCTGAGCGTAGGGTGATTCAGTGTCAATCACCAGTTCATGACATTCGATCGGTCCGCAGCAGTAGCGGCGAGGCTTCTGAGCGAATCGTCATCGTGACCCAATTGGCTTGGAATCGCCAACGTTGGCCGATCGAAGTGACTTTGGCGGATCGAACACAAATGGGTTTTCGCATGTTGATCGGACGAGAAGCCCTGATGGATCGGCTTGTCGTGAATGTTTCAAGATCTTTTGTTGGCGGCGTTCCGAAACGAAAGAAACGCTAGAAGTTGTATTGTTTGAATCCACCGAAACGGACGACCCGAGTCACCGCAGCCAGCCATGAAACTTGCCATCCTTTCACGCAGTCCAAAGTGCTATAGCACGCGGCGTTTGAAGCAAGCTGCGGTTGACCGCGGTCACAAGGCCAAGATTTTGGACACCTTGCGGTTTTCCATCGATCTGCAACAGGGCGCCCCAGATCTTTTCTTTCGCTCCAAGCAACTAAGCGACTATGACGCCGTAGTTCCACGAATTGGTGCTTCCATCACGTACTTTGGGACGGCCGTGATTCGGCAGTTCGAGCAGATGGATGTTTTTACCACCGCTTCGTCTGCCGGTATCGCGAATTCACGTGACAAGCTTCGCTGTTTGCAGATTTTGAGCAAACATCAACTGGGCATGCCAGAAACGACTTTTGTTCGCGGCAAAGGGGATGTGATCCCTGCTATCGAGCGCGTTGGTGGAGTCCCAATCATCATCAAATTGCTTGAAGGCACGCAGGGTGTTGGTGTGATTTTGGCTGAATCGCTCGAGACCGCCGAGGCGATCATTCAGACCATGCAGAGCACGCGGCAAAATGTATTGGTGCAAAAATTTGTCAAGGAAAGTCGTGGACGCGATATCCGAGCACTTGTCGTTGGCGACCGTGTGGTTGCCGCCATGCGGCGCGTTGCAAAGGGGAATGAATTCCGTAGCAATGTGCACCGTGGCGGGAGCGCAGAGCGAATCATCCTGGACGAACAGTATTGTGAAACGGCAGTTCGTGCGGCTCAGATTTTGGGATTGGGAGTCGCTGGTGTCGACATGCTAGAAGCCAAGGATGGACCGCTGATCATCGAAGTCAATTCATCACCTGGGTTGGAAGCAATCGAGTCGTGTACTCAGCTGGATTTGGCAGGCGCGATTGTTGACTACGTAGCCGCCAAAGTTGACTTTCCGGAAATCGATATTCGACAGCGTTTAACAGTCAGTCGCGGCTACGGAGTCAGTGAGATTCATATTCCCGAAGGCTCCGAGATCATTGGAAAATCGATCGACGAATCAGGCTTGCCCGAGTTGGATATCAACGTTTTGACACTCTATCGTGGCAATATGGTGATTCCCAACCCAAGGCTGAAGCGAACACTCGAGCCTGGAGATCGACTTCTGTGCTTTGGGAAATTGGAGTCGATGCGCGGGATGATCCCTGGCAAGACACGGCGAAAACGCCGTCCAAAGGTAAAACAGCTTGGGGCAGAGACCGTTTCCACGCCGCCAAGCGATCAGCCATAGCGGGCTTGGGGTGTTTTCGCGTTAGAATTGTCTCACGCAGAAGCGACTTTGGTTCGATATTCACGGGAGGCGAGTTACCGCGTTGATCGATCCATCCTTTGCCTCATGAAAAGACAATATTGCCGTGGATACCTGGGAAGCTTGGCTGACGCTCGCAGTTGCTTGCACACTGCTGGTTAGTCTTGCGCTACGCATAGCGGCCACGGATTTGCTGGCGATCGGCTGCTTGGGGATCATTGTTCTTGCTCAGAACCTGACGGGCTCTGCAAACTTGCCGTCACCCGAAGAAGCCGTTGCTGGATTCGGCAACAAGGGCTTGATCACGATCGGGCTGTTGTTTGCTGTCGTTGCTGGGCTCGAATTTACGGGTGGCACGCAGCTAGCAACCGGTTGGCTATTGAGCAGGGCGCGCAACCTGCGTGACGCTCAATTGCGTTTGCTTTTGCCGGTCGCAGCGCTCAGTGGATTCCTGAATAACACGCCCGTCGTCGCGGCTTTGTTGCCAGTTGTCGATGACGTCAGCAAACGTATTCAGTCCAGCACCAGTCGATTGTTGCTGCCAATGTCGTACGCAGCGATTTTGGGCGGCATGATCACAGTGATGGGCACCAGCACCAACCTGATCGTGCGCGACGAGTACGAAACGGCACGCGGTATTGAGCTAGGGTTCTTTTCGCCTGCTTGGGTAGGAATCCCAGCGGCTGTTATCGGATTGGTCTACATCTTCGTGTTTTCGAAGCGACTGATTCCCGAGCGCAAACCGGCTGTCAGCGCGTCCGATGATCCACGGCAATACACCGTTGAAATGCAAGTTGACCCCAATGGCCCCTTGGTTGGTCGAACAATCGAGCAAGCTGGGCTCCGTCATCTGCCAGGTTTGTACATTGCAGAGATCCAGCGTCACGACGGCGTGATTACAGCTGCGAAGCCGAATGAGATTTTGCAACCTGATGATGCTTTGATCCTGGTCGGAGCGCTCGAGAGCGTTGTGGATTTGCGAAAGATCCGTGGTTTGATTGCGCCCGATGACCAGGCCAGGAAGCTACAGGTTCCTGCGTGGCGCCGGACGCTAGTCGAAGCAGTTGTGAGCACGCGATGTTCGTTGTTGGGCAAGACGATACGCGAAGGTCGTTTCCGGTCGAATTACAACGCGGCCGTTGTTGCGGTGGCACGAGGTGGGCGGAGACTGACGGGAAAGATTGGCGACGTGCGCTTGGATGTTGGCGACGTGCTGTTGCTAGAAGCGTCACCATCTTTCATGCACCGACAGCGAGAGCTGCGTGATTTTTACTTGGTGAGCGCTGTGGAAAAAGGCGCCGTGCAGCGGCATGACCGAGCACCGATCGCATTGCTGGTCATGTTGGTCATGGTTTTAGCAGCTGCATTAACGCCAATCACGATCATGACCGCAGCGTTATTGGCCGTGATGGCGATGATTGGACTTCGGTGCTGCACTACGCACGAAGCCAGGAAGAGCGTTGACTGGGGCGTGCTGCTTGTGATCGGGGCGGCGATTGGCATTGGAAACGCCTTAGACAAAAGCGGCACCGCGACTGCGATCGCGCGCGGGTTATTGATGATCGCTAATGGCAATCCCTTTCTCTCGCTGGCCGCAGTCTATTTAGCCACCATGCTATGCACTGAACTAATCACCAACACAGCAGCAGCAGTGTTGATGCTGAAGATCGGATTGAGCACGGCGACCAGTCTTGCGGCGAGCGGGCAAGATGTTAGCGAGACTCCTTTTGTGATCGCAGTCATGATTGCAGCGTCGGCCAGTTTCTTAACCCCCTTTGGCTACCAAACCAATTTGATGGTTTACGGTGTTGGAGGGTATCGAGTCACCGACTATCTGAAGTTCGGGTTGCCGCTTTCGATGATCGTTTTCGCGGTCGCGATGGTTGTGATTCCAAACGTCTGGCCCTTGATGCTAGAGCCATAGGGTTGAACGCAGGGCAAATCAGTTTTTGATTGCGCTTTTACGTCAGGCATTGGTTTTTGGTAACCCGACGCGTGAGCGAGGGACCGAGTCAATGTTGATTGTCCCTCGCTCACGCTTTTTGAAGTTGCGCTTTTCAAAATTTATCGAGATTCGTTTGATCGATCGTGTTCAACAACC
>CAYNNP010000154.1:0-8949 GCA_964398215.1 uncultured Pirellulaceae bacterium
TATCCTCTCGATGCAAATCGGCGGGAGCTGGGTGAACGGCTCAGGTCCAACCAACCCCGATCATTACCCGGCCGGAATGGAAGTCGATTGGGTGCGAGTTTTTCAACGAACCAATGTCACCAAAAAAAGATAGTTTGCGTCAATCTGCCTTTGCCTTGTTCTTGCGGCTCATTGGCTCTCAGCTAGGTGTTGCCTTAGAAAACGCCTGAGCTCTTCGTCTTTTGTATGCTTGACTTTTGTGAGCCGCAAAGTGACTTTACCGTCGCTGGCATCTGAAGCTTCGAAGTCTGATTCATCCAGTGTGCTGAGGTCGGTTTTGTCATCGGTGCTTGCCAAAGTAACTTGCACAGAATCGGTACGTTTGGTTTCGATCTTGGCCCAAGTCTCTTCGCCGCTCGGACGAACCTCCACACCATCGGGAGACTCGAATGCCAGTGATCCCACGCCTGCGACTTCTTCCATTAGATCCAGCGTCTTTTTTGCCAAAGACAATGGCCATTTAGGTTTCTTGTCATCTGGAAAACCTTTCTCAATAGCGTGCCAGTGACGACCAAGCACTTTCCATACGCCATCAGATTCATCGTGGGCAGGATCAATGCGTTCATCGGGCCGATTTTGCGTCGGATCAGGTACGTATTCGACCTTTGGTTCAGTAACTGTTTTTTCGGGCTGCTTTGTCTGTTCAGTTGGCGACTCAGCATCTGTTTTCTTTGCGACCCACTCCGTATCTGACAGGCGAACGGATCCTCCTAAGGCCTCTTTCATGTATCCGGCGGTCGCGGACACGAGATCATTCGCCGTTTTCTTGGTCCGCCGCCCACCTGTGGCAGCCAACCCTTCGGGGGTGCCAGTGAAAACCAGTTGTCCGCCGTCGACGCCAGCTCCCGGACCGATGTCGATGACCCAGTCAGCGCACTTGATGACGTCCAAGTTATGTTCGATGACAACGACCGTGTTGCCTAAATCAACAAGACGCTGCAATACACTTAGCAGTTTGCGGATGTCGTCAAAATGCAATCCCGTGGTCGGTTCATCCAACAAGTAGATCGTGTTGCCGGTCACGGGTCTTGCTAGTTCGGACGCCAGTTTTACTCGCTGCGCCTCGCCACCGGAGAGTGTTGGCGCCGATTGGCCCAAGGTGACGTACTCCAGTCCGACGTCGCACAGAGTTTGGATGATATGTGAAATCTTTTCGTGTTCGGCGAACAGTTCGACCGCTTCGGAGCACGGCATCGCCAAAACATCAGCGATCGATTTTCCGTGGTACTTTACATTCAGCACGTCTTGGTTGTAGCGTTGCCCGTCGCATTCATCGCACAGCACGTAAACGTCCGGCAGAAAATGCATTTCGATGCGCAACTGCCCGCTGCCTTCGCATGTTTCGCATCGTCCGCCGCTAACGTTAAAGCTAAAAGTCCGCGAAGTTAACCCTTGTTCTGTCGCAGCATCCAAAGAAGCGAACAGCATCCGAATATGATCAAACGCGCCGGTGTAGGTTGCGGGGTTACTGCTGGGTGAATTTCCAAGTGGCGACTGGTCAACACGGATGACTTTGTCGACATGCCGCAAGCCTTCAAGGCGATCGTAGCGTCCCGGTTTTGTGCCCGCTCTGTGCAGGCGTCGAGCAAGCGCAGGGTACAAGATCCCGTCGATCAAAGTACTTTTACCGCTACCACTTGGGCCGGTGATCGCCGTGAAAACGCCCAGCGGCAATTCCAAGTCAATGTTCTTCAGATTGTGTTCTCGAGCCCCTTTGACTTTCAGGAAATTTACAAAGGGCTGTCCGTTCTTGCCTTGAACTGGTCGCCGCACATCGGGAATCGGAATCTGTTGACTTCCGTCGATGTAGCCTGCGGTGACCGATTGGTCCCGCGGCGCGATTTCCGTAGGCGAGCCGCTTGCCACAATGCGTCCGCCATGTCGGCCAGCACGAGGTCCAAAGTCAAAGAGTTTGTCACTGCTGGCGATCACGTCGCGATCATGTTCAACAACCAGCAGCGTGTTTCCTTGATCGCGCAGCCGATGCAACGCGCCGATCAGTCGCTGGTTGTCACGCGGATGCAGCCCGATCGTCGGTTCGTCCAGCACGTACAAAACACCACACAAGCCGCTGCCAAGCTGAGACGCCAAACGAATCCGCTGTGCCTCGCCACCTGACAACGTCGCTGCACCGCGATGCAACGTCAGGTAATTCAGGCCAACGTCCAGCAAGAACGACACGCGGGATTTGACTTCACGGACCAATTCCCCAGCAATCTTACGTTCTCGCGAATCCAGCTTCCATGTTTTTAATTCAGCGTTCAATCGATCCAGTGGCATGTGGACAATATCGGAAACGGTGTGCCCACGAAAACGCGATGCCGCAGCGGCTTCATTCAATCGCGAACCATCGCACGCGCTGCAGTCGATCGTGTCAACAAACCGTTCAAGTTTGGAACGCAGTCCCGGCGTCAGCTTCGACGCTTGCTCGAGTGCCGGGTAGAAGCCTTTGAACTGGAAACGGAACACGACTTTGGACGATTTTGATTTCGGTTTGGTATCCGACTCGCGGACTTCGATCCATGCTGACCCCGTACCATGGAACAGCATGCGGCGTTTGGAAACCGTGATCTCTTCGATCGGAACATCCAATGGAATCCCGGTATGTCTCGAAAGCGCCTTTAGCATCCAGACCGCTGTTTTATGTTCAACACTGGGCCACAACGACGCCGCGCCGTCGGCAAGCGTCAACGACGGCGATTTGATCATCGCGGCAGGGTTCGTGCCACGCTGGTTCCCAAGTCCCTCGCACTGCGGGCACCATCCGAGCGTCGAGTTGAAAGAAAAGTGATGCGGGGACAAAGTCGAAAACGAACGCCCGCAATCGCCGCAAACAAGGTGCTGGCTGTGGCGAATCTGTTCCCAAAGCTGTTCTTCTCGGTCAGAGTCTGCGATCGCAATGTCAATTTCGCCAATGCCAAGCGACAGAGCCTGTTCGATGCTGTCACTGATGCGCGAACGCTCGGCTTTTTTGACCGTGATGCGGTCAACAACGACTTGCACGATCTGTTTTTTTCGCGGATCAAGCCGTGGTGCTGATTCCAGGCTCACCGTTTCGCCATCGATCCGAACTCGCTGGTATCCTTGGCTCCGCAGCGATTGCCAAGTGTCAGCGGATCCATCGCCAGCACGGACTTCGATGGGCGCCAAAACCAATGCCCGCGTTCCCGAACTCATCGCCATGACTTTGTCGACGATCTGATCTGGCGTTTGCGTGCCAATGGGGATCAAGCAATCGGGACAGTGCATCACACCCAATCGCGCGAACAGAATGCGCAGGTAATCGTAGACTTCGGTGACCGTTCCAACGGTACTACGAGGCGAATGACCAAGATTCTTTTGTTCCAACGCAACGGCTGGCGACAGCCCATCGATTCGCTCGACGCGCGGTTTCTGAACTTGACCGATGAATTGTCGTGCGTAGGACGAAAGCGATTCGACGTAGCGTCGCTGTCCTTCGGCGTAGATCGTGTCCATTGCCAAAGAGCTTTTGCCGCTACCGCTGGGACCACAAAACACACTCATCGCATCACGCGGGATCTCGGCGCTGACAGACTTCAAGTTGTGTTCGCTAGCAGCTTCGACGATCAAATGCGTACGAGCCTTGACCGGCGGAATCACAATTTCTTTTCTCGGCGCCGCGGTCTTCTTCTTGCGGCGTTTGATCCCCATGGCTTTCGCGATCGCGGCGCCCGTGTAGCTGTCATCAGCCTTGGCAACTTCTGCGGGACGTCCCTCCGCGACCAGCAGCCCGCCACCTTCGCCGCCTTCAGGGCCCAGATCAATCACCCAATCGGCAGTTTTGATGACATCCAAGTTATGTTCAACGATCACGATCGTATTGCCGCGATCGGCCAAGCCATGGATGACTTTCAACAACATTTTGATGTCGGCAAAGTGCAATCCCGTGGTCGGCTCGTCCAAGACATACAGCGTGCGGCCCGTCTCACGCTTGCTGAGTTCTCGCGAAAGTTTAATTCGCTGAGCCTCACCGCCAGAGAGCGTTGGTGATGGCTGCCCGAGCTTCAGATACTCCAGTCCAACATCGACCAGCGTTTGCAACTTTGCAGCGACTTTAGGAATGTTTTCAAACAGCACAAGTGCTTCGGCGATGTCCATGCCCAAAACATCGGCGATCGATTTACCTTTGAATTCAACCGACAGCGTTTCGCGATTGTACCGTTGGCCTTGGCAGACAGGGCACTTGACCCAGATGTCAGCCAAGAAATCCATTTCAAGCTTCTTGGCACCGTTGCCTTCGCAATTCGCACAACGCCCACCCTCGACATTGAAGCTGAATCGGCTGGCCGTGTAACCGCGCGTTTTGGCTTCGGGCAGCTTTGCGTACAAGTTCCTGATTTCATCAAAGACTTTGACATATGTCGCCGGATTGCTTCGCGGTGTACGACCAATCGGTGACTGATCAATCGCGATCGTTTTATCCAGATGCTCCAGTCCGCTGATGGAATCATGATCGCCGACACTCGCTTCGGCGCCGTTGAGAGCGTTGCGTAGTGCCGGTTCAACGATACCGCCGATCAGCGAACTCTTGCCGCTGCCCGAGACGCCAGTTACGCAAGTCACCGTGCAAAGCGGGATCGAAACATCGACGTTTTTCAAGTTATGGAACGTCGCACCATGGACCGTCAGCAACGTATCCTTGTTGATCTCGCGAAGCTTGCTGGGGATTTCGATTTCGAGTTTGCCAGACAGGTATTGTCCCGTCAGGCTCTTCTTGCTGCTGCAGACGGCTTCGACACTGCCGGCGGAAACGATCTTGCCACCTCGGACACCGGGGCCGGGGCCAAAATCGACAATCATGTCGGCAGCCCGCATCGTGTCTTCGTCATGCTCGACAACAATCAGCGTGTTTCCGGCGTCACGCAATCGCGTCAAAGTTTCGATCAAGCGATCATTGTCTCGCGGGTGCAAACCAATCGACGGTTCGTCCAAGATATACAGCACCCCGACCAAGCCGCTGCCGATCTGGCCGGCCAAACGAATCCGCTGCGACTCGCCGCCCGAAAGTGTTGGTGCCGTGCGGCCGAGCGTCAAGTAATCGAGTCCGACACCCAGCAAGAACCCCAGTCGTGTACGAATCTCCTTGAACGCCTCGCTCGCAATTCGGGCATCCGTCTCACTCAGCTTGACCTCTTGAAAGAACTCGACCATCTGATCGATCGGTAAATCACAAAGCTCCGGGAGCGTTAAAGAATCTTCTTTGAACTCCTTCGATGCCGTTTGGATCGTCACCGCTGATGCTTGCGGATTCAGCCGCTTGCCGCAGCAATCAACACAAGGAATCGTGTCCATGTATTTCTCAAGATGCTTGAGGTGCATCTTGTTACGCGTGCCACGATACCGATCCAGCAGTTCGGGGATGAAACCTTCGAAAGGAGCCGAGTAGCTTTTGCGTTTCCTACCTGGAAACTTAAAGTCGATTGAATCGTCGGTTCCCCACAGCCAAATATGACGACCTTCTTCGGGCAAATCCTCCCAACGGCCTTCCAGCATCGTTCCCGGTTCCAGCTCCAGCCATTCATCGACCGCCGCCGCCGCCGTCTTGTAAGTATGCCGGCGGTACTTTCCGATATCACCCCACTTCGGCAACAGCGCGATCGCCCCTTTGCGAACCGATTTTTTGGCGTCCACCAACTGTTCGGGAACGAACGTAAAAATGCGTCCCAGGCCGTCACAGGATTCGCACATCCCTTGCGGACTATTGAAACTGAAAAGCTGCGGCGTTGGAGGTTTGAAGCTGCGACCACAGCTGCTGCATGCGTAGCGAGACGAAAACAACTGGTCGGCTTTTGGGTTGCCGATGATCGCAGCGTTCTGATCGGTGTGCGAAACGATCACGGTCGCTTCACCCAGTTTTAGTGCAAGCTCGACCGCTTCTTGTACTCTGCCGCGATCTCGTTCATCGGGATGAATTCGATCAATGACAACTTCGACATCGTGACGGCGCTGGCGATCCAGCGACGGTGGATCGGACAAGTTGATGGTTTCACCGTCTACACGTGCTCGCGAGAACCCTTGTTTCCGCAGGTCCTCGAACAAGTCCCGAAATTCACCTTTCTGTCCGCGCACAAGCGGCGCCATTACCCACAGCGTTTCGTCGATTGGCAAGTCCAAGATGCGCGACGTGATCGCATCGGACGTCTGAGCGGCAATCAGGGTTTTGCAAGCAGGACAACGACCGGTACCAACGCGGGCAAACAACACCCGCAAGAAATCGTAGATCTCGGTGATCGTACCGACGGTACTGCGAGGATTGTTGCCTGATGACTTCTGGCTGATGGAGATCGATGGGCTTAGGCCGCTAACCAAATCCACATCGGGTTTGGGCATTTGGCCCATGAATTGGCGCGCATAGGTGCTAAGCGATTCTACGTATCGTCTTTGCCCCTCCGCGTAGAGGGTGTCGAACGCCAATGACGACTTGCCACTGCCAGAGACACCGCTAAAGCAGACTAGCTGCCCGCGTGGAATTGTAAGATTCACGTCTCGCAAATTGTGTTCGCGAGCGCCTTTGATTTTGATTTCTGTGATCGTCATCCGTTACCTAATTTACCGCAGCCTAGCCAGATTGTAGCTGCAAGTCTTGTTTAGGTAGAGGGGGAGGAGCAGCCCGGCATAACGCTTTTGAAGTCGCGATTTTTCATGTAGGCCGGACCAAGCAAACGCCGCAATAGCCAGAACTTCGGACGCAAGCACAACGCTCTTTCGTCACGTAATCTTGACGCCACAATGGAGGCGTTTGCGCTGTTCCGGCACCCAATGCGTCCTCGGTACGGCCTCCAAAAACGCCTAATTGTCGAATCGATAGATGGAGGTTGCTGTGCGGATTAAAAGCGCATTATCGACGACGGCCGGCGAGGCCATGATTTGCTCGTCAAGCTGGTTCTCGGCAACAAGCTCAAATTCGCGGCCCGGTTTGATCACGGTTACTTTGCCATCATGAGACCCGATGTAGATGTTTCCGCCGGCCAGCAAAGGCGAAGAAGTGTATTTTCCACTCAGTCGTTTTCGCCAAACCTCCGTTCCCGTTTTCGCATCCAAACAGCTCGCGATCCCATTGTCTTCCATCAAGTAGATTAGGCCTTCGTGAAATAGCGGCGAAGGTTTCGCAGGCACACTTTTCTTTGTCGTCCAAAGAACATGCGTATCAGAGACATCACCTGTTCCATTGACGCGCACCGCCCACAACTCCGGCTTTCCGAATCCAGTCGAAAAGTACACGATGTCTTTGTCGTAAACGGGTTGCGGCACAACCGAAAAACCGTTTCCATGATTCACTTTCCAAATCTCGCTGCCGCTCTTTGGGTCATAACCCACGATCCACTGTGATGACATGCAAATCAGCTGCTCGCGGCCCTTGCTATCAGTGATTGCAATCGGAGTCGAGAACGCTTTTTTGTGATCCCCATCGGGAGCGTCCATCTCAGGCCGATCGATCTCCCAGATTTGTTCACCTGACTCTTTGTTCAGCGCGGTCACATACTGGCGATCGATTCCGTCTTGAATCAAAACGACAAGGTCACCATGCACATAAGGTGAACTGCCGGGACCAACCGAGTGTGCCAAAGTAAGCTTGCGCTGCCATTTGATTTCGCCCGATTTCTGCTGGACACAGAATGTGCCGTAGGTTCCAAAGTGACAGTAGACGTTGCCACCATCCAGAACGGGAGTCGGTGACGCATAGCTGTTCAAGTTGTGAATCGCATCAGGCTTTTGCACCGTGGTCAGGTCAATCGTGCGAATCAAACGACCACTTTTCAAATCCAAGCTCAGTAGTTTTAGGTCAATTGATTTTGCGATTGAAAGTTGCTTGAACTTGCGTTCTTCTATCGAGGCATTTTTCAGCATCTCGATACGTTCTTGTTCGGTAGGCTGATTTTCGATTGCGGTTGTCAACCAAACGACACCATCGCTGATCACCGGTGAAGACCATGCCTTGCCCTCCACGTCTACTTTCCAGGTCAAGTTCTTTGACTCGCCGAATTCAACAGGAACGGATTGGCCGACTGCGACACCGCTGGCAGTTGGACCTCGAAACTGTGGCCAACTGTCTGCAAAAGCCGATGTCGAAAACATCAACAGTGCTCCAAGAAATGGGATCACGATCGTACGGGCGGAAGGATGGTGTTTTGAATTCATGTTCTGTTTGTACAAAGATGATTTGTGGCGAACAACAAAGCCGCGCTTCAACCCATAGGATAACCAATACCCAGCGCTCAGGTCAGATGATTCACCTTTCTGCCCATCGCAAATCGTTGTTTCATGCTGGGATCGTAGCTTGACCGCTCCCGGCTGACGTTTGTTTTGGCCACGCGCGGCCGGAAAACGATTGTTGCAGGTCGCTACTATCTGTTCTAGACGAAAGCGAGTTACACTAATTGTTCATAGGTAATAGTTCGTTTTTAGCGATGATGCTGGGATGGGGTTACGTGAGTGTGACGATTGGTTGTTCGTGCGGTACAAAACTGCGAGTGGAGGCGTCGGCGGCCGGCAAAGTTGTAACGTGCCCAAAGTGCCAGAAGAAACTGCGAGTTCCAGAGTCAACAAAGGCTGCCGCTCCGGTTGCTAAGACGGCGACTCCGGTTACCACGCCAGCTTCTGCGGCCAATGCTCCAGCAAATAAAATTGTGAATTGTCCGTGTGGTAAGAAGTTAAAAGTTCCTGCGACGTCAGCTGGCAAAGTGGTCACGTGCCCAGGTTGCAAACGGAAATTAAAAATCCCTGGACCAGCGCCCAGTCCAGTAACTCAGCCAGCACAGCCCATGGCAGCGCAGCCGGTTCAGCCCATGGCAGCGCAGCCGGTCCAGCCCATGGCAGCGCAGCCGGTCCAGCCCATGGCAGCGCAGCCGGTCCAGCCTATGGCAGCGCAGCCGGTCCAGCCTATGGCAG
>CAYNNP010000154.1:9049-15901 GCA_964398215.1 uncultured Pirellulaceae bacterium
TCCAGCCTATGGCAGCGCAGCCGGTCCAGCCTATGGCAGCGCAGCCGGTCCAGCCTATGGCAGCGCAGCCGGTCCAGCCCATGGCAGCGCAGCCGGTCCAGCCCATGGCTCCTCAAATGCCAGCGGATCCCTTCGGCAGTCAGAATCCCTATCAAAATGTTCCGATGGCGGCAGGGCCTGCTTATCAATCGGCCCCAGCAGCCGGCAAGAAGAAGAGTGGCGGAGTACCTTTGGTAGGGTCAAGGATTGCCATCGTGGGATTGGGGATCATGATCTTAGGGATGGTGATTTGCACTGTTGGTCTTGGAGCCAAGCATATCGGTGTCTTTAACCGTCCAGTGCTGAGCGATGATTTTAAACAGGCAATTGAAACGGCGCAGACGTTGCACAGCGTTATGGAGTATTCGCTGAAGATCGGTCGCACGGTTTTAGTCGCGGGTATCATTGCAACAACTGTTGGAAGCGGGATCTGCATTGCGTCCACTGGATCCATGATGGTTCTCGCCATCTGCGCAACAATATCTGGCGTAGCTGGTGCAATTTTAAATTTGATCTGTTGTACAATTCCGTGGTTCACCAGGAGCTTGCCGTATGACTACTTAGCGTTAATGGTGCCTTTTTCCGACATGAAACAACGTTGGATCGGCACATTCAGCTTAGAAGCCCTGGTGACCGCGCAAATTATCCTGATGGCGGTGTTTGCGATGTTCGCGATTCGAAAACAAAAGAATTCGTCCGCAACATTTTCACTCATTTCCATTGCAGGAGCAGGAACCTACATCCTGGTAGTTATTGTCATTTCAATTTTGATTGAACTCACACCATCAAAAGGACTCGCCTACACAGTCATTGGACTTTACTGGATTGGGCAAATCGCTGTGCTGGCTGGAATGGGATTCTTGTTGGCGTCATTCGTGAAAATTGCGTCGAGCGAATAAGAAAAACAGGAGGTTGTTGTGGCCGATAAACACTTAGGCTTGAAACGCAAGCTGAACAAAGTCATTGACCAGATCCACGGAGAGAAGGTTCCACGTGATGCGCGTTCGGCGATCGAAACAGACGGTACAGCTTCTGTCTTTCTGTACCGATTTGGTGAAACAGCAGCGATCCAGGAGCTTGGGGATCTGGTTCGCGTTTCCCAACTGGAGTTTCAGGTCGACGAGAAAGTGGAGCCAAGTGATTTTGCAGCGGCTTTCAATATTCTGAAAGCAAATAGCACAGAAACGTTGCGGGAAATCAAGCTGGCGTACGTCCCATCCTATTCTGAAAAGTCACAAGTCTATGAATGCCCTGACATGAAAAAAACGTGGTTGAAGGACTTGGTGAATTTAAAGAGCTTGGAAGTCCAGTCGATCGACATGGGTGACAAAAACCTCCCCGGCCTTGCCAACCACCAATCGCTATGGAGCTTCGATTTTTCCAGAGTCCCCCTGAGCGCAAAGGCGATAAAGAATCTCGCTACGATCAATTCACTGAATCTGGTTATGATCATTAATTGCTCGGGTGTGCGTGAAAAGCACAGAGAACTATTGTTGGAAATCCCAGGCATTCGTGCGGTTCATATAAAATGAAATTTCGGCTCAGTCGAAGCCTGACTGAAAAACCGCTCAAGCATATTGCCGGGACGCTCGTCTATTTTTCAGGACGGTCTATTCCAGCGATTCTAAATCCAATGAATCAAGGCTTGTCTTTTCTGGATCAAAATCGGCTGCCAATTGTTCTCGGGCGTCCGCTGGCAGTGGCGTCTGGCGATCGGCATCGGTGACAGCGCGGACATGGATCTTGCCAGCTTGCGTCTTTACAACCAAAACCTGTGTGCCGGCATCAATCGACATCCCGGTGCTGACTGCATCCATTCGGTTGTCATTGATGATCACCAATCCACCAGGCAACAAGTCCGTTTTGGCAATCCCGTATTGGCCTACCAATGAACTGACGGGAGTTCCGTCACGCATCTTGTGCTCTTTCTTGGGAGCCAGCTGACCGGGCGTTCGATTCAAAATGCGGCGTCCGATCGGGGTGTGTGGCCACATCTTGATCATGCTATACAGAATCACGGGTGTCGAAATGGCCATGACCGTCAGAATGGAGACACCCGTTGTCGCGCTGTGGGCGAACCCCAAGGCAATGGCTGTGATACCTGCGACCACAGCACTGACACCAACCATGCCCGCACTGGGTATAAAAAACTCGCCGATTAGCAAAACGTAAAAGACGACAAGTGCGCCAATCGAATAATACAATCCCATCAACTATTCACGGCCTCGACAACAACCCTGTTTCCTTGGATATCGATCACCCGGATCGGTTCGCCTTTTTCGACGGCGGATCCCTCAGTGACAACCGCGACAATTCTATCATCAAAACGCGCTTTGCCCGACGGCATTAGTTTTGTGGTGGTTTTTCCTGTTTGACCCTGAAGATAGCCGAAGTCCGCCAGTTTCTCGGCTTCGCTAACCGTTGCAACATCAGGAGCTTCCATTACCAAGCCTCGGAACAGTGGCAGATTCGGAAAGAACGTTCTCATGAGGGCGAAACCCGCAATCACACCAATGATGCTGCCCAAGGCCACCCAAAGACTGCGTGTCACGACGCCGATTTGGTAAGTGTTTTTTGGAAGCACAAATGTTTGGCTCATCAAAACGACACCCAGGATCGTCATCGCAATCCCGCCGATCCCAAACACTCCAAACCCTGGCACCACAAAAATCTCGATGCCAATGCAAATGATCCCGAGCGCAAACAAAATCAACTCCAGCCACTCGGCTGTTCCATTCAAGAAATTCATCCAGAAATACAAACCGAAACAGACCATCGATATGAAACCCGGCACGCTGATTCCTGGTGCGTTGGCTTCGGCGGACAAAGTGATGAAACCGACAAACAGCAAAAAGAACGCTAGGCCTTGGCTGCGTCCCAATTTTTCGACAAACCGCACGATTCCTCGGTCGGTCAATGCTTTGGGGCTGCCCGTTAATCCAACCCGAATCGATGTGTCTTCGATCGAACTGGATTCGCCATCGACCAAACCCAGCTCGATCGCTTGCTTGGTGTCTAGGCCCGAAGCCAAATCAATTTGCTCCAATCGCTCCCAACGCTCGCGGGCTAGCTCCGGATCATCCTGATCCTCAACAATTCCGTCTTCCGTCGCATAGCGAATGTTTCCGGTCTTCTTGTTCTTGTATCGATGGATCTTTAGGTCACGATTCAACAAACCACGAATCAGTGCTTGGGGGCGTTTCGTTCGGCGGCTTATTTCGTCAATCAATTCGCGATACTGTTCTAGTTCGATGTTGGATATTTCGTAGCTTCCCGGGCCGCCGAGAGTTGCGTCGGGTTCCATGTACAGCGGATCGCAGGCAAGTGCAATCAACGCAGAATCACCACGGGCTTCGCCACGAACCAGGCCCGCAACCGTCCGCACCGGCGCCTCGGGCTGTGCGAATGAACCAGCCAACGTTGCACTTTCGTTAAAGTCACCGCCGGCAGAGTCGATCGCGACGACCCATGTATTCACGTCACCGCCTTCGACCGTTGCTTGCAAATTACTCATCCAGCGACCGGTACGGTTGGAGCTGATTGATCCAGTGATCTCCAGCAAAACTCCGACAGCGCCGTCCAGCCCTTTCTTTCTGTCAACTTCATTCAGTTTCGCCAAGTCCAGCAAGTCGGCGGCGTCCTGCACCGAGTCAACCACCCCTAAAGTGACTCGCATGTCACGCAGTTGTTTGCCGTCCAAAACCAACGGCTCGCCAGGGATACTCAAGACGTCTTCGCTGAGCACCTTACCGTCCTCGCGCAGTTTTGTAAGCGCTTCGCCGATCGCATAGACTTCTTTGCCGCCTGTCTCGGTAACAAGTGCCAGTTCCGTGTCGGGATCCACCAGTGCAGTGATCACATCGGGAGTAAACAAGCTCCGCCGCGCCGCGATGGCTCGATAGGTCAACGCGATCGTTTCGTCCGCGCTCGTTTCACCAGCGGTTGCGTTCCCGATCGAAACATCGTCGCCAATCACCAAACTGTCGGATGCCAAGATTGGAAGGATCGAATGACCAACGATCTTTCCGGAGACATAGGAAACGATTCGGAGGCTGCGTAGTTCGGGTTTCGAAAACGCCCTGGCGACTTTCAAGGCATCTTCGAAGGCCGTTGTCGCGCCGGCCTCTTGGTCGGTTTGGTACCGAATCACGACTGTCAATCGTTGGCCTTCGGGGGCGGATTCGGCAAGCGTCCGTAGTTGCCCCAGCAGGATCCTTGAATTTTCTCCGTCCATCGGAACAGGCGCGTCAATCAGATAGCCCGATTTTGGACTGTCGTTTTGAGCGAAACACTGTGTTGCATACAGACTAGTGAGAGCGGTAAAAATCGCCAGAACCAGGGCGGCTGTTTGATTTATGAATCCGTCTTTCATGTGACCTTCTCCGTCAAAACAAGGGCCGGCTGGTTGGGTCGTTGGATTAGTGAGGTTATGGTCGTTGGTCCACCAAAATAATCGGTCCCCCGAAAAGGGATCCGTCAGTCGTGGGGGATTTCCCGTTTTCGTTCGCCAACCTTTGGCTCTTACTTTGTACCTGGGCAAGCCAGTGATGTAAGACGATACCAGAATTGTTCATCCTGGAAATCAAGCCAAGTGGACGCGGGACCGCCAACATGTGATTATACGGCTTGTTTAGGCCGGGAATGCGGCGCGAAAAAACGTGAAAGCAGCGAATCGCCGCCGAAGTTCCTAAACTGCGACCTAGATAGTTATTTTATGCGAAACGTCCGAAGCCGACATTTACGGTTTCAGCTGGCAAAAGACAGTGACGGACTCTACATAGCGGACCAACATGGATTCAAAACTCGACACTGGCCCTGGGTTAAACTTCCCTCCGCCAACGGTGTACTGCGTCGGATTCATCATCGCAAGATCCTTGGACTATTTTGTTCCAATCGCGGAGTTCCCCTATTTTTGGCCTCGCGTCGTGGTCGGATCGCTGTTGCTGGCGATCGGGATTCTGGCCTGTTGGTGGGCAATGACGATTTTTCGCAAGCACGATACGGGTTTGATGCCCAACACGCGTGCCACTGATTTGGTTCGGATTGGACCCTATCGCTATAGCCGTAACCCGATGTACGTCACACTGTTCATTCAGTACATCGGAATCTCGCTGGCACTGGGCAGCATCTGGGCATTCATTTTGATCCCTGTTGTCTTTCTGTTTGTTCGCTGGATCGTGGTCCGCGAAGAACAGTACCTTGCGGACGAGTTTGGTGATTCCTACAAACAGTTCACCAGCGAAGTTCGTCGCTGGCTGTAGCCTCTTGCGGGTGCGACTCAGTCGTTACGCAGCGCCGGGCGTTTTGGTGTGCGCGTTCTGCGGGAAATCGAAGGTCAACACAAGCGGATCCGCTCCTGAGTTTTCGATTTCCACGCCACCGTTTGCCAGCGCGGCCTGGGTGATGAATCCGATCTCGGAATAGAGCTCGCCGAGTATCATGTCTAGGTGATATTTCACCTGCAGTTTTCCAACACGGCCACTTCCGCCGTTGGTGTGGAACAGCGTTGGGCTCTCTGGGCAAAACTGTGTCTTAGCGCCGGGCTGCAGCGTAAGCCGGAGTATGGAGCACTTTTGATCGCCAAGAAAATCACCGTAGACAATCCACTTTGCATCGACGCCTTCACCCGCGAATTCGTCGGCGGTGATTGCAGGACGTCTATTCTTTAGGACAAAATCGGGATCCTGGTTCGCGGCAAAGTCGAACTTTTCAACCAGGTACTCCCAGTCTTCGTGACGGTCCTTCGGGTAGTCTTCTTCTCTACAAGCGTAAAACGCATCCGCTGCTCCGATCCTGCCGTCAAGCGTGAGGTCCTCTGCCAAGAAATGCTCGTCCATCGTGACATGTAGCTCATGTGTGCAAAGATCGGTTGGCGAATGCAGCACGCCATTGGGCATCACGAATCCATTATCAAGGTTCATCATCACGTGCGGCGACTGATGACGAACGCCGTTGTACTCGCCTTGTCCGAAACTTTTCATGCAGGCAAGAAACTGATCCTTTGTCACGAACGGGTACAGCCCCATTGCCGTGGTGTGATAGTGCGACGGACTGACTCCAGGGTTGTCGAAAGAATTGATGTCGTAAACTTCCCACTTTGACCAGTGAAGGTGATGTGGTATCGGATTCAGGTTGTCGAATTTTTTCGAAACGATCGGCCAAGTCGGCGTTCCGTACAGTGATTTTGCGAACGCTGTGACTCTCTCGCCCATGACAGTTTCTGCGTTGGCGGAGATTAGGTCCTGCAAGGAGATGACTTGTCCGTTGGGAGTCAGTACGTGTGATTCACCTTCACGAAACGGCGCTTTGTTTGTACGCGTATCGATGACGCCGGTCACGATGGGCACGGTACAGCACATCCAAAGTTCATCGAGCCCAGTGCCGTTCATGTAGTCCGGGTAGTACGATTTTGCATCAAGGCGAAGCCGTTTACCTGGCGTGCAAAATGTGCGGCCCGCGTAACGATGTAAAAGCTGCAGCACCCCACCATTCTGATTCAGGCAGTCATCGAGAATCGAATCCGCTCCTCCGCCAGATCCGTCGATCACATCTTGCTGAGGGTACTCGTGCAGTTTGTCCGCGAGAATTGACGCCATGGTTACTGAACCTTAATGAATCGAAAAGAAGCGTATTGGGTTCCAAAAGATATTTTTGGAGAGTTGATTGGGAAGTACTTCTGCTAACACACATCAGGTCCAACCGAGAATCGAATGATCCAGTGCGATAGCATGGGCCACCCAGTGTAAGAAAAAGACGGCCCGGAGGGAATCGAGGGTCCCAGTAGGCCGGACCAAGCGCAGCGCCGTTCCGGCA
>CAYNNP010000155.1:0-4626 GCA_964398215.1 uncultured Pirellulaceae bacterium
GGATACGGCTTACTCGCGGAAGCGGAATAGTCCGTTTAGTATTCGTGCGACGCGGCCTGCGATGGAGAGCTTTCCGGCGTTGATCGTGCATGTGACCGTTGTGCCTGTTGCTAAAGTCAATTCACTTTTCGGCAACTCGACTCGGACAATGTACGAAGTCGCTGCTGGTGCAATCTGCTTTGTCGCGCGTGGATCGTCTTGTCGCTGTGAATCATTTTCCATTGCCCAACGTGTCCGCGAAATCTCCACGACTTGTCCGGTCAGAACGCTGGATGGTACGGCTTCGCATATCAGTTTGACTTCGCTGCCGATTTCGATGCGGCGGACTTGGCTTTGGTCCAAAATCAATTCGGCATCCCAGTCTTCGACTTCAGCAATGCTCATCAATTCGTCACCTGACTGCAGAAAGCACTCTTTGTTTTCCATGTCGGTTGGATAGCCCGACCAATTGACGAGCCGAAATTCTGCGTCTGCGCTATCCGTTGGAGCGTGATCGGGGCGTCTGGCTACCGCCATCAATTTGCCGTCGCATGGTGCGGTGATTTGCAATGCGTCCAATCGTTTCTTGCGTGTTTCGGATTGCTTTTTTAGTTCGGCCAGCATGGCTTCTGCGGCTGGCAGTTCATTGGCTGCCGCTGGGTCGCTGACCAGCAGGCGATTGATCGTTTCAACCAACTGATTTTGCTGCTCGTAACGCCCTTTGCTGCGCAAGTATTCAAGCTCGGTTGCCGGGTTCGAGAGACGCGCGATCACATCACCTTTGTGAACGTTCTCGCCAGGCTCCCGAACCAATTCAGCTAACTCGCCTGGCGAAGAAACATAAATCGGAGTTTCCATGCGAGGCACGATTCGGCCATCCGCACTGACATTGGATGATATTGGGACAAAGCAGAGTCCGATGACGATGGCCAGCAAAACGACTGACACCAACACACGTTTCATTTGAATGTACCTTCGTCGAGCTGGGTTTTTTAAGAATTGGTAGGGTGGACGGAAGAGCATGAACAGCAACCCGCCGGCTGCGAACACACCCAGGGCACGGCCGATCGATTCCAGTCCGTATGGCCGGAGCATGACCGAGACGATCCAGAGGATGGCAAACGATAACACCCATCGGTAGGTCGTTGCCAAGATCGCATAGACGGCTAACCACATTCCGCCGTCGTCCTGCGTTTGCTCGTGTGACTCATCAACGCCAGCGAACCAACGAAGTGTGGTCGCAGAGAGTCGCTTTTTTGCTTTTTCGCCTAAGTTTGGCGTGTCGGTTAGATCCGAAAGGACATAGTAGCCGTCATATCGTAACAGTGGGTTCGCATTGAACATGACTGTGCTGACGCCGCAAACGAGCATCACATTCATTGCGATGGTGTGCGATATTCCATCGGATGAAGAAACCCAAATCAGCGTCGCGATCGATGCCAAGATGATTTCTGTTCCGATGCCTGCCATGCCAACGGCCGCGCGCTGCCAACGACTTGGCAGCATCCAAGAATCGGAAGTGTCACAGTACAGTGCCGGTGTGAACACCAGAAGCATTGGGCCAATCTGATGGCATTCACCGCCAAAGTGTTTGCACATGACGGCGTGGCCAAGTTCGTGCAGAATCTTTGTACCGCCGATGACGGCGCCTAAGATCAACAGAGAATCGAAACTCAGCCACTGCGACATCTGTGGCAGTTCGGCAATGAATTGTTCACGGTTAGCCAAAAAGACGGTTAACGAAACGAGACACAGGATCAGTGCCACCGCCGAACCGATGACTCCCAGGAACGGCCGCATCAACGGGTACAGTCGTCGCAAAAATGGTTCTGGATCGACGCCTGGAAAGCGTATGAAGAGCACGCCGCTGATCAGCTGCATCAACTTTTGCTTGCGATCTTTGGCGCGTTTGTCCGTGAGTCTTTCGCCTTGCTTGGGCGCATCTGATACTGTGAGTCCACTTTCGTGAAAACGGAACAGCAGTTGGTTCAATTGAACAGTGGTGACGCGTGTCGGTGGAAAGCGTTTTTCATAACGCTCGCGCATTTGGTCCAACGATGTCATGCCATCCAAGCATCGCAGCACAAAGTACTCATCGGGGCGCAGTCGATGGTATTTCAATGCGATCGGGTCTTTGGCGACGACCGCTGATTCGTGTTTGTGCAGCGTTTGCACGAATATCAGATCGCGTCGACAGCGAACGCGAACGGGACTCGACGAAGCGCTGGATGAACTGGGAGGATTCATAGTGGCGCTTTAGCGGAAGTAGAACATGACGTTACGATCGACGAAATCAAACACGTCGCTGAACCAACTGTGAATCACACTGCGGCGGCCGCACGCGATTTTTGCGGTTACGTTCGCGCCGACCGTGACCTTGTTGGTTGAAAATTCATTCAACGCGTCATCCGCCTCCGGTTCGCCTGGAGTAATCTTGGCGACCAAATCGATCACGTGCTGTCCACTTTCGTCCAAGCGCGTTGCGTTTGCCAGCGATTCAAGTGAGGCACCGTACGTGTCACCTGGAACGGTAGCGACAGCGAATCGAATCGGAAGCGTTTTGGTCTCCTTCATCGAAACCAGTAGCGGACCCGAGTCTTTGTCGGGCACTTCCAGATGCAATGTCCACGGTCCTTCGTGATCGACGACCGTCATCAAGAGGTTGCCGCGCGACACGGGACGACTGTCGAGTCGTCGTTGGATCTGCCAGGCTACGACCGTGCCTTGAATGGGGCTGCGAATGGTAAGCTTGTCTTGTTGGTCGCGGATCAGTTCCAGTTGGGCATTCAGATTCCCAAGTTCGCTTTCAAGCTGCCGTTGTTCTAGCACCAGTCGTTCGGCTTGCGATGGGTCACCGCTTGGATTCAACCTGACAGCTTCGATCGCTGCGATACGTTTTGTCGCCGCAATGATCTCGCCAGAAAGTGATTCGGACTGTGATTCTAGTTCGGCGTTTTCCAGTTCAATCAACGGGTCGCCAGCGGAAACTCGTTGGCCGTCTTTGACCAAGATTTTGTCAACGATTCCGTCACTGGATGCGAAGACCTGCCGCTGTGCTGCGGGAGTTGCCGTGCCAGTCGCAATGACTTGGTGGTCGATCTGAACGATCAAGCCGGCGATCAACAAGCCGATCGCGGCGATGATCCCCAGTAGAATCAGGGGCGATCGAACCGCAGTCGCGGCGACTCCCATCGTTTTCCATACGCGAAGGCCAAAAATCTGTTGGTGTTCTTCTGAATTTCGCAAAGCCAAAACGGCTTCGCTGGAGACGGTGCTGATCGGGCCAACGATTTGTCGCGGTGGATCGCCAGAAAAGTACTCCAGGACAATCACACCCAGGACTTTGCCGCTGTTTTCAAACGGCAAACTGCCCATCGAATCGAACTCGTCTTCTTCTTTGCCCGGCGCTATCAATGGCAACATCAACGCACCCGACACGCCGCTGACATCCAAGTACACATCCATTGGGATTTGGATTTGCGGCGGTAAGTCCTCTGACGGAAACGCGGTCGGCTTTGCAAGGACGGCGGCCCGGTTGGTAAGTTCTTCGATACACTTCACAGCATTGCTGCGCGCATCCACAACCGCGACACCGCTAATCGCACTGACTC
The DNA here is from genome assembly GCA_964398215.1 of uncultured Pirellulaceae bacterium. Taxonomy (GTDB): domain Bacteria; phylum Planctomycetota; class Planctomycetia; order Pirellulales; family Pirellulaceae; genus CAYNNP01. The sequence continues at coordinate 3,591 of CAYNNP010000155.1, forward strand.
GATAGCGTTTACTGTTTGCGAGTCCTTTCTTGGGTAGCAAGACGGTGACACGATCAGCATTCAACAGCCGCCGAGATTCGTTGGCGATCCGGTAGGTCGTTGCGTTCAGATTCAAGTCTTGGTGGAACAGTTGCAGCGAGTTTCGGTCACCAAGGTTGTTGGCCGGGATCAGCGCATTGCTCTGTGTTACCTGTGTTGCCAATGGCTGGTTGTTCGCAAGCGTTTTGATCTGACGGCGGATCTCATGCACATACAGACTAAGCAACTTCAGATCCGAGACCTGCGCGATCGGCGTCGGAATGCCGGTCGGCGAATAGACAAGTAACAAAGCTGTTCGCGATGGCGAATCGGAAACTTCGATATGCAGCCCGCGAGTCTTTGTGTGGCCACTGTTTTGCTCGGCAAGCATTGGGATGTCGCACGCGACTGGGACGACAGCTGCGGATCGCAACAACCGGCGTATCATTCCACGGTCGATGCCGTGCCCTAATTCTCCATCAGCAACCATCATCATTGGCCCGGACCACTGGCCAGATTCGATCGCGATGATGCCAAGCGAAAACGCCTTCGAAAGCTCTCCACCGACCAGTTGCAAAAACTCTGATTGTTGTCCGCCCGATTGCTGAACTAATTCGGCAATGCGAACAGACACGGTGTTTTGGTCACCGTCAAAATTTTGATTTGTCCGATTCGATTCAATGGGTGTCGAACTCATAAAAAAATTGTTAGCCACATGATGCGAGTAAGAATTCGGGCGTTATCAAAAACGCAAGTGGAAACGGCGCGATGTGGGCGTCTATCGCTGGTCAAAAATCGCCGGAAAATCTCGGCGTGGCAAGGCTTTCCAGTCTAGTGCCGAGCCCACCTGTACTCAAGGAAGTTTGCATAAGTGAGCCGCATGGCGAGTTTTTCGTTGGCTTGGCTGTGGCAATCTGGGAGTTAAGGCGACAGCGGCGAGGTTGTTGCTCTTTTCAGAAGCGTCTTTCTGTGAGTGACAAGACGCTGGCCGCCGGTGATTTTGCGGAAATCGGATGTT
>CAYNNP010000155.1:4726-15814 GCA_964398215.1 uncultured Pirellulaceae bacterium
ACCTTTCGTAGCACGGCTCTCCGAGCCGTGAATCCTCGACTCGGAGAGTCGAGCTACTATGGTGCAGCACAAAAAAGCTCAGGTCCTCGAAAGGCCAACGGCTGTGGGGCCTATAGGCTGACGTCGCTGCTTTCTAGCATCGAGATATCGGCACCGTCCACAAAGCTGATTAGAGACTTTGCACGATACGGCTGCTGAAGTTTACGAACAGCTTTGCTCTCGATTTGACGGACGCGTTCACGAGTGACTTGGAATATCCGTCCGACTTCTTCCAGCGTGTAGGTGTAACCGTCGGCCAAGCCATAACGAAGGCGAAGGATCTCTCTTTCGCGATAGTTCAAAGTTTCCATCGCCAAGTCGATCTGCACCTTCAAGGCTTCGCGGTTCGTTTCCAGCAATGGATCGTCGTCGCGATAGTCTTCCAAGAATTCGCCAAACACGCTTTCTTCCTGTTCGCCGACAGGTTGATCGAGAGACAATGGCTGGCGGCTCATTTTTAGAATCACGCGAGTATCGTCGATAGATAGTCCGCTGCGAGCAGAGACTTCTTCGGCAGTAGGCTCACGCCCAACTTCTTGTACCAAGTCGCGAGTGATCTGACGAATCTTGTTCATCGTGTCGATCATGTGAACCGGAACGCGAATCGTGCGGCTTTGGTCGGCAATCGCACGTGTGATCGCTTGACGGATCCACCAAGTTGCATAGGTGCTGAATTTGTAACCACGTGCGTGCTCGAATTTATCGACCGCTCGCATCAAACCCGTGTTGCCTTCCTGGATCAAATCCAAGAACGAAAGGCCACGATTTCGGTACTTTTTGGCAATCGAAACGACAAGACGAAGGTTACCAGCTGACAATACACGCTTGGCCGCATCATAGTCTTCGCGGAAACGGTTGGTCGATTCCACACGACGCTCCAGAGTCTGTGGCGACTCGTAGGTCAATCGCATCAAGTAATGCATTTCGCCGCGCAGTTCGTTTGTCGTTGGCATGCCGGGCTGATCAAGCATTTCTTCGTTGTCCAGCATCTCGCGAATTTCGACCATGCGATCAGAAGCACGGTTGACTTTATCAAACACGACCTGCAGTTTTCCGGTACGAAGATTCATTTCTTCGACCAAGCGAACGGCTTTGTTACGACGAACGATCAGGTTCCGCCATGCCGCACGACGCTGACGCATTGGCAATCGCTTGTTGATCGCATTCATGAAATCGATGCGATTCAGTTTGCACAGGTGCTCGAGTGTTTTGCAGTTGGGGACGATTCGCTGCATGATCGCCTTCTTTTCGACAGCGTTCGTCACGCTGACTTCGATGGTCCGATCCAAACGCAGTTGTTTGTCGCGCACTTGTTCCAGCAGTTTCAGTGCACCTTGGAGCATGAAATCATTGGCGAGCATTGAATTACGATAACGAGTCCGAGTACGCTCGATCTGCTTGGCCGCAGAGACTTCTTGTTCGCGAGTCAGCAAAGGGATCTGGCCCATTTGCATCAGGTACATTCGCACAGGATCTTCTGTTGGATCCGCCTCGGTCTCCACTTCAGCGGTGTCTTCGGTGTTGAGGGCGTCCTCGTCGATCGGCAACGGTTGGTCATCCGAAAAGCTCTTGCCCATCACTCGAGAACGTCGTTTGATCGACTCCCGTGCCGTGAACGCATCGTCCTGCAAGCTTCTGCCACTGAACTTCTTTCCCATCACTAACTCCTCACCACTCGGTATCGCACTGCTGTTTGGTTGAGGGAGATACCAAGCAGGACGGGTGCCACGAGCGGGGAGTGTTACGGAAATGATCAACGCAAGGCCTTGCAGTCAAAGGGGTTACGGCAGGAAAAAAAGAATATCGGTGGGGTCGCACGTTGTAAAAAGTCAACGTGGATGTGGAACGAGGGCAACATGTCGAAATAAACAACCGATGCCTTTTCACAACGGTGGCAGAACACGCCTTGAGTCATTCACTTAACAGTAGGTCGCACTTCACGCTTACGAACTGGAAGTTGTGCGGTAAACTGTGATTCGTTTTCCCGTGGACGGACACAGGTACAGATCGTGGGTCAAGAAGACTTTCAGTGGTTGGATACACAGCAGTTTTTGCGGATCGATCAGGTTCGCGAGGACCTGCGTGCGGTTTGGACCTGTGGGGCAACCAGCGACCTGTTGCAGAATCTGCAAACCAAGCTGCAGTCCGAATTCAAGAATCTGCATGATTGTGATTCCGCAGTTTCGAATCTCAGCCGATTCATTCTGGCTAGTCGAAGTCCAATTTCGCTGCTGTCGCTGTTCGAGCGCGACGAAGATGCGTTGCCGTCGCTGCTAAAGTTCTTTGCCAGCAGTCAGACGCTTGCCAATATGATGATCGCGGACCCAGAGAGTTTTGATTTGGTTCGTGAAAGCGACGGGCAACCGTCTCACCGAAAGTACATGGTCGACGAAGCAACTGCTTTGCTGTCCAAAATCGATACTCCGGAACGAGCCGTTGCAACGATTCGCAAATTCGTTGACCGCGAAATGCTACGGATCGCGTATGGCGAATTCGTTCGTGAGCTCTCCCCCGACGGCGTCGGCCACCAGTTGGCACATGTCGCCGATGGGATCATCGAAGCTGCACTTCAGTTTGCTCTTGGGCGGGTAGCGAAACAGTTCGACCAGCCGATCTTGGCAAGCGGACAGATCCCGAAATTCAGCATTATCGGACTTGGAAATCTTGGTGGTGAAGAGCTAGCGTACGGCGCACCACTGTCTTTGATGTTTCTGTACGACACGATTGACGAAAAGAACCCGTCGCACTTGGAGTTCTATGCAACGCTGGTTCGGGAAATTTTGCAGCTGATTTCGCCAAGCGATGAACCTGACGGTAGCCCGCTTTCATTCAAGATCGATATTTCTCTTAGTCGTGGGATTCATAAGGCAAACACGGACCACTTGGTTGGCAGCGTCAAAACCGTCGCCAGAACTCTGGAAAGCAAAGGTCTGACATGGCAGCGGATGGCGTTTGTAAAAGCTCGGGTTGTTGCAGGTGATCAAGAACTGGGTGAAAGCTTTATCAAACGGATTCGGCCTTGGGTATACCGCCGGGCCATGAGTCGCGCGGACTTGGTCGATATCCGTACGCTGCGTGGAAAACTCAAACGCCGCACAGAAGCTCAGTGCGACCGTGCCCAAAACGTACTGACCGACACCGGTGGACGACAAGACATTGAACTAACCATTCAGTTCCTGCAGCTTTTGCACGGCAGCGAACTGCCCGATGTCCGCACGGCCAACTGCGCCGCTGCGATCGATGTGTTTCGCCGAACGGGCTGCCTGACGAACCAAGAATCGAACCTGCTCGCGACCAACTACGCGCGTCTGTGTCGACTGCAACATCATCTGAGCGTGCTGTTTGGACTGCATACTGGCAAGATCCCTGCGGACAACGCGATGCTGAAAGCGGTCGCATGGCATTTGGGAATCAAAGACGAAGCGGGCGATATCGGTGGCGACGAAAAGTTCCAATCGCAATTGTCGGAAACGTTTGCCGTCAATCGCAAGATGATCAACCACTTGATGGGCGAATTGCCAACTGCCGACTCCAACGACCTGGATGCTCAGATTGCGGAGATCGAAACCGAACTGATCCTGGACCCTTCGCCAGATCCCGATTTGGTACACGAAACGCTTGCCAAGTACGGTTTGTCGGATCCACACCGATCGTTCCAGGACCTGATGGAGTTGAGTTCCGAATCGGTTTCATTTCTTTCGCCGCAGCGGTGCAAACATTTCTTTTCCGCAATCGCGCCAGGGATTTTATCTGAAGTCGCCCAGACGCCGCAGCCAGATGAAACCTTGCGGACGCTGGTGCGTGTTGCAGATTCGATTGGTGCAAAAGCAAGCCTATGGGAGCTGCTTGGTGCGAATCGGCCAACGATGCATCTGATGGTCCGTTTATGTGCTGCGGCACCGTATCTGAGCAATCTGCTGATCGACAACCCAGGCATGATTGACGAATTGATCGATTGCTTGCTGATGAATCGTTTGCCATCGAAAGATCGTTTGGATGCGCAGTCAATCGAACTGTGCCGTGGGGCTGCGGACATTGACCTGATTTTGCACAGCTTCAAAAGTGGCGCTCATTTGATGATCGGTGTGCGCGACATTCTGGGGATGGACCCTGTCGAAGCGACGCATGCTTCTTTGAGTGATACCGCGGAAGCCGTCGTGCGGCGCGTTATCGAGCATGAACAAGAAATCCTGGCGGAACAAGTCGGCGACCCCATCGGATCCGAAGGTGAACCAGCGGAGCTTTTAGCAGTCGCGCTGGGCAAGTTTGGTGGGCGCGAACCGAATTATCACAGCGACTTGGATGTCATTTTCTTGTACTCCGAAGTCGGTGAAACCAAGCGTCGTGTGGGCGGCCCGCGTTCGACAACAACCAACCAATTGTTTTTCAATCAGTTGGCAGGGCGTGTGATCAACCGCATCAATCATGCGTCGCGGGCCGGTCGGCTGTATGAGCTTGATGGCAGGCTGCGACCGGCTGGCGAAGAAGGGTTGTTGGCTGTTAGCGTTGATGAATTCCTGAGACGATTTCGTCAAGACGTCGCGCCGCTATGGCAGCGTCTGGCGCTTTGCAAGGCGCGTGTGATTTCTGGTTCGCGGCGAGTGCGGAAACACACGACCGATATGATTCGTCAAACCATTTCGCAGACACGATGGCACAGGAATATTTTGCCCGAGATTCGCAACATGCGAGAAAGAATGGAAACGACCGCGACAGCGAACAATATCAAACGCGGGCGCGGCGGAACGGTGGACGTTGAAGTCATCGCACAAGCTTTGACGCTCCAGCACGCGCAGACTTCGCCACAGATTTTGGCGACTGGGACAACCGAAGCACTGCAGGCGATAGCCGCGGCCGGCCATTTGCCCGAAGTTCAAGCGTTGCAGTTGATCAACAACTATCGAACCTTAAGACGAGTCGAAGCCAATCTGAGGCTGATGGATACGACGGCGCGCCACGAAGTACCTGAAACACCGGATTCGCTTGCTGATTTGGCTTTCTTGATGCAAGAACCTGACCCGCAGATGATTTTGGCACAGTGCGAACAAGCTCGCCGAAACAATCGGATGATCTTCGATCAGGTCTTTGGCCCTTCGATTTAAATATCGCACGCGGTTGCAATTTTTCTAGGAACACGGAGCCACATGCCTGCGAATCAATCGGTTTCACGGCATCGAATTTCAAATTCATATCACATTTTCGAAAAAATGGCTGAACCACTGTGCTTTTTGGTTTCGTACCAGACCAGTGGGTGAACCAACCCGGACTTTTCAACTACCATAGTAAAGCTTGTGTTGCCTCAAACGCGTCTCATCCATATTGGGGCCGGCACATGCTTTTGCGTTTGGCAATTGCCAAGCGACGCAAATGCATCATGCACTTGCTGATTGGACCTTGTCTCCTCTCCATTTAACACGGAAGAATGCATGTTTACACGTGACAGTGCCAGTGCGGCAAACGTGAACTCAGAATCTGGGTCTGCTGAAGTCGACGCGTCAGGAAATCAAACGCCCAAGACTTCTTCGACGGCTTCATCCAATACCGGCGAGTTGGCTGCCAGCTTGTTGGAGCGAGTCGGTGACGTCCGGTCTCAATTGCAGACGGTGATTCGCGGCAAAGAAGACGTGATCGATTTTGTCCTTACCGCATTGTTGGCCGAAGGCAGTGTTTTGCTAGAAGACGTGCCTGGCGTCGGAAAGACTACGCTGGCAAAATCGTTGGCCAAGCTAATCGACTTGGATTTTCAACGAGTTCAGTGCACACCCGATTTGCTGCCAGCTGACATCCTTGGTAGTTCCATTTTCCAACCAGCCACCGGCGACTTTGCATTCAGGCATGGACCTATATTCTGTGACTTGCTGATTGCAGATGAAATCAACCGAGCATCACCGCGCACCCAGAGTGCGTTGCTGGAAGCGATGGCCGAAGGCCAAGTCACAGTTGATGGTACACGCTACGAGCTTCACAAACCGTTCCTGGTGATCGCCACTCAGAACCCAAGCGGTTTTGAAGGAACGTTTCCGCTGCCCGAATCGCAATTGGATCGCTTTCTGTTTCGGTTGACCATGGACTACCCTGATGTCGAAAGCGAAGTCGACTTGTTGCTTGACCAAGCGGCCACGGACCCGATCGAAAAGCTTCAGCCGGTGATGACCAAGAGCGAAGTTCTCCAGATCCAACAGTTGGTCCGCCAGGTAACGGTCGATCGCAAGGTTGCTTCGTACATCGTCAAACTCACTGATGCGACACGACGCGATTCACGACTCAGGGTTGGTTGTAGCCCGCGAGGATCCAAGATGCTGTTGCGTGCGGCGCAGGCTCGGGCTGTTTTGTCGGGTCGCGATTTTGTGTTGCCCGATGACGTCCAGCAAGTCGCAGTGAATGTGGTTGGCCACCGAGTATCTGGGCGCGGATTGAGCGCCGCGAGCGAAGATGCCAGAATTGTGGTGAGCGAATTACTGCAACAAACCGAGGTGCCGGTGTGACAAAGCCATGGTTGTTGAGTCGGAATCCCAACGCAGAGCCGCGGAACTTGAGTAGCATGATCGGAGGCTTTCTTAAATTCTTAGTCGCACTGCCGAAGTGGATATTGCTTGCCCCGTTGCGGTTCTTGAATATGATCCGTGGCAGCGCAACGGTTGGCTCGGTCACCATGTTGCTGATGGTGTTGATGAGCCTGAATATCGTTTGGGGCTATCCATGGATTGGGTTCTTTTCGGTATGCATCGCCGTTCTGCTGGTCACCAGCGCAGTGAACCGAGCGTTGCGCCCCAATCTAGAACTGGATTTTTCGCTGCCTCGGAGTGTCTCGGTTGGTTCGCACTGCAAGATCACGACGCATGCGAAAAACATGAACTATATGCCAGCGTTTGATGTGTCCGTTGGATTCAATGCGCGAAGCCGCCGTATTCAATGGCGAAAGCCATCCTGGTTTGATTCAACACGAGGCAGTTTGTTCGAGTACATCGCGCGAGGCGAAACGGTTTCGGCTGACGCTGATGTCGTTTTTCACAAACGCGGTATCTTACAGATTCCCAGGGTCTATGTGACTTCCGCGTTTCCGTTTCATATCTTTCATAGTACCCAAAAAATTGATACGGAAACCACGATTGCTGTTACTCCAGCACCACTGCATGAATCCGAAGGCCGTGATGCGCAGTTGTTGTTAAGTGCGGTTGGTGCCTGGGCACAAAAGATATTGTCGGGCGATGCACTTCAGTACATCGGCAGTCGCGAATACCAGTCCGGCATGTCCGTCCGCCGCTGGGATTTTGCGTCATGGGCAAGGCTGGGCAAGCCAATCGTGCGCGAATTTCAATCGCCGTCGATCCAAACGGTCCGAATCATTGTCGATGCGGCAAGCCAAGACAAAGAGAGGTTTGAACGCCTGTTGCGTCTAGCCGCCACCGCAATCGAATCATTGTCGTTTAGTTCGATACAGCTTGAACTGGCTATCACCTGCGAATCGCAGGTCCGAAATCACAGTGGACGTGAGAGAGGCGGTAAAAAGCAATTGGATTCCGAATCAATGCTTGTACGCTTGGCTGCCGCAGAAACGGTCGATGAGAAAGTTTCTGATCAGCGTCTTTTGGAAATCGCAGAGTCTGGCACAAAGTCGGCGACGTTGCTGTTGACCGCGCGTGAAAATGTTGACGTGATCGACTTGGCTGGAATCAAGTGGGAATGTGTCATTGTTGATGCTGTTGATCAAGCGGATTCAAACCAGCGCGTCGACAATGGTCACCCAGTTGCCGAGTCATCGTCGGCGAAAGCAGAACGTATCCACCAAGGAGCGATATAGTGGATAACAAAAGAATTGCGAAGTGGTTTGTGCCGGCGCTTTTATGTGTGCAAGCCATGTTTACAGGTTCGACGTTTGCCACGCTTTTTGTCACGCTGATGGTATTCGGCTTGTCCGCAGCGGTCGTCTATTTTCGATACAAAGGGTTGTCTACGGATTCCAATTTGGAGCCGCCATCTGTCAGTGTTTCGACTCTGTGTTTATTTTGGTTGTTAGTAGTAACCATGGTTGCGGTTTGGCGATTTGGTTCCTATGGAGCAGAATCGATCAACCCGATTGCGTATGCATTTGATACCGCGTCACATTTCTGCCTGTTCGCGATGATGATCTTGTGGATTCGGTATTTGTCCGCCGGTCACGTTGCCATGCTTCCGTTAGGCTTCTTTCTGATCATGCTTTGCGTGGCATCGGGTGGTTCCAGTCAGTCGGAAGCCGGGCAAACTACCGTCGCGATTATCGCCGCCATCGCGTTTGCCATTGCGTCACAGATGATTTTTTCAGCGCACTATCGCCGAGTGCTCGATTGCGACCAAGTGCACGCGAGTTCCCGAGACCGACAGAGGACCAAGTGGATGGTTTCGGCAGCGGTCATTGCCAGCATGATGGTCGCTACGACGGTGGTCGCCAGAATGACAAACACGGTTTTGCCGATGGCCCAAGACCTTGTCCACACTCAGCTCAGCAACACCTTGGATCCAGTTCGCGAACAGATTCGAATCAGTAGTTCGCGCTATGTTCGTGGTGGAACGATTGGATCCATTCGCAATCACATGATTTCGTCGCCAGATACCGTTGCGCTGACGGCCTACGCATCAGGGGCGCCGGGATACTTGCGCGGAACAGCGTTTGATATTTATTCAGGCCGACAATGGGTTCGAGCCAGAAATTTGAGACTTCCTGAGGAGTACCGGACGGAAAAACTCGAGACGCGAGGGGTCCTTTCGACAGGGCAGAGCAACGTCAAACTGAAGGGGAAATCAACTCGCAAGCTCAGGCGTTTTCCGTTGCTTCAATCACAGAGCAACGGTCAGCCAGCGACTATCGAGATTCACAACGACCCCATACGTGGCCCGGTGACGTTCACGCCACTGGGAGCACAATGGATCGACACCGCATCGAACGGCTTGAAAGTTAGCCAACATCAAATCATCAAAGCAGGCGTCGACTACTCGAACCCCTACGTTTGTGGCGTCTCCGCGATCCCACCTCCAGAACAACTTGGGCCGAAACAACGAAAACTCTTGTTGTTTGTCCCCGCGTCAATGCGTGAAACAGTGGGCCCGATTGCTGCAGAAGTATGCGAGGACGCAGAAACGACGATGGACAAAGCGGACGCGATTTCCAGCTACTTTCAGAACAACTTTCTCTACACACTTGATACTAAAGCCGAAGGCGGTTTTGGCGACCCGATCATCGGATTTTTGAAGAAGAAACATCCCGCGCATTGCGAGTTCTTTGCTGCTGCCACCGCCCTGATGCTCCGCAGCCAAGATGTTCCGACTCGCTACGTTACCGGCTATGTTGCCAAAGACTTTAATGTCAAGGAGAAGCATTGGTTGGCTAAAAATCGCGACGCGCACGCTTGGGTCGAAGCGTACGATGACACAACGCAGCGATGGTTCCCGGTCGAGTCGACACCTGGCCGGACCTATATTTCCTTGGCCATGCAAGACACCGAAAATATTGACCTTTCGCTGCTGAATTCCCAGAGCGATGACGACGATGATGACTCAGATAGTATTCTTAGTCGGATATGGGGTTGGTTAACGTCGATCAGGGCGATGGACCCACTGAATATTGTGATCAGTGCGTTACAAGTGCCTGTGTTGATCGGACTGTTGTTCATTCTGTGGAAGCGTTCACGCGCTAGCACTGCGACCGCAGATCCGCTGGATCAAAAATGCATGCAGATGTTGCGCAAGGTAGACCGGATGGTCCGCCGTCATGGCTTGGTCCGTAAGCCAAACGAAACCATCCATCAGTTTGCCCAGCGAGTCGAACAGTATTCTGACGATCCGAAAGTCGCCGCAATCGAGTTGCGATTTGACGACATCGCTGGCTGGTACCGCGATTTTGCATCGGCCCGGTACCGTGGACAACTGCCCACAGCATTCGCGTAACAAATCCCGACGCGTCCGGGTTAATATCCGATTGTCGGCACGGTTAAGGGAGTAGTGAACAAGACTCCCTAGTACCCTCGTGTCACAATGAACGAAAAATCGGTCGTTATCGCCGGAGGAAGCGGTTTTTTGGGCGTGTCGCTCGCCTGCCATTTGGCTGACTCCAACTTCAAAGTCACGATTCTCTCGCGAAATCGATCGCGCGTGACTGGTGAATGGGAATTCGTCGAATGGGACGCGCGGACTTTGGGCGCCTGGCAGTCCGTTGTTGACGGTGCCGACGCGGTCGTGAATCTGGTTGGCCGAACGGTCGACTGTATAAAGACTCCCGATCATTGCGACGAGATCTTGCGGTCACGCGTCGAAGCAACTCGTGTTCTAGGTCAGGCGATGAAGGCGGTAACGACTCCGCCACCGGTTTGGGTTCAAATGAGTACCGCGCATATCTACGGCGATCCACCGACATCGATATGCACTGAATCGTCTCCCATGGGCTACGGATTTGCTCCGCATGTTGGCAAGGCTTGGGAGGCTGAGTTGCAGAATTCAAAGCACCCTGGGCAACGTGCCGTTGTGCTACGAACTAGTTTCGTTTGCGGTCGAGACCGTGGTGCAGGCGGAGGTGCGCTGTCGCGACTTCGCACGATTACGCGTTTCGGTTTGGGCGGCAAGGTTGGCACGGGGCGACAAGGCATGAGCTGGATACACGAAAAAGACATGAACCGAATTTTCGAGCGTGCGATTGTCGACCCGTCGATGCAAGGAGCCTATATCGCAAGTTCACCGAATCCAGTTTCGCAGCGAGAATTCATGCGGTCGTTACGCAGATCGATAAAATTTCCGATCGGATTGCCAGCTTCAGAAACGATGGTACGTTTTGGCGCCCACTGGGTTCTGCGTACAGATCCCGAACTCGCGCTTTATGGTCGGTATGTGATGCCACAACGGCTAATCGACGAGGGCTTTGCGTTTGAGTATGCCGATTTGGATGACGCACTGGCTGAACTGAAATAGCTAACTTTTGTTGTGTGCCATGGTTTTTGGTAACCCGAAGCGTGAGTTTTGGAGTTGCGCTTTTGAGGTAGGCTGGACCGAGCAAACGCTGCAATTGCCGGAACTTCGGACGCA
>CAYNNP010000156.1:0-15731 GCA_964398215.1 uncultured Pirellulaceae bacterium
CACGCCAGAAGTTTCTTCACGACGAAGAAGCCAGACTTGCCGCGGCACGAGAGCAAGGACGCAATGAAGGAATCGAACAGGGAGCTGTGATTGGAAAGATCCAACTACTGCAACAACTGCTGAACGCAGCAGAGCAACCGGCCAAGGAGCTGGGCAAGCTTGATCAAAATGCATTGTTAAACTTGCTTTCTGATCTTCAAGAACGACTTCGTTCACGCGATAGCTAACTTTCCCGCCACCTAGAAACCTGACCACGTGCACGTTCAAGGCCAACTGATGCTGTCCGTGCAAGTTAGCGCAAAACAGTCGTATTCAGTACCGATTTATGCGGCAAAAAATGCTTTCAGTTGTTTTATACAGCCGCTTTAGCTAACCTTCAGATTGCGTTTTGGACGGATAGTTCAGTTCAACGCAAAACTCGATTGGGTCAGTAAATGTCGTTCTGGTTGATCGTTGGTGCTTGTGTCGCTTGGTTAATGGCCTTTATCGCTGGCTATTTGCTTGGGTATCGCAAGGAATTTGCTCCGCCGCAAGGCAGCGAGCGAGACAGCATGTTGCAGTTATTGAGTGAACTGGAAACATGGACGCACCAGTACGCAGATGATGTGTCGCAGCACCAAGATGTCTTGGAAGCACTGAAAGACGCGTTGACTCTGGCACTCTCTGGGCAAGCAAACGATTCCTCGCAGCGCGAGCGAGCCGTTGCCCTATTCCAAGACCTTTTGCACAGCAACAGTGATTTGAAGCAGTCTCTCCAATCAGCCGAACGAGAACTGGATGAAAAGTCTCGTCAGATCAAATGTTACCTCAACGAAGCGCGTACCGACGGGATGACGGGACTGGCCAATCGACGGGCGTTTGATCAAATGCTGGAAACACTTTTTGTCGCCTACCGAAAAGGCGGCAAGCCGTTTGTTTTAGCCCTGATCGATGTGGATCGATTTAAAACCATCAACGACTCGCATGGGCATCCTCAAGGCGACCGGATACTGAAAGGGCTTGCGGACATACTGCTTGAACAGATCCCAAATGCGATTTTGATTGCCAGGCATGGCGGTGATGAATTGGCAGTCCTAATGGAGGGGCCGATGCTACAGGTAGCAGAGAAATTGGATGACGTGCGCAACCGAGTCCAGCGATCTCATGCCGATGGTGCGTGCCCAATCACGATCAGTGTTGGCATCAGCATCCCGATCGATGACATGGGCGCAGCATCCGTCGTGCGTCGAGCGGATGAAGCGTTGTATGCTGCGAAACAAATGGGTCGCAATCGTGTCTACCATCACGATGGCCAGGAACCAACGGTGGTGGGCGCGCCGCAAATCACACAGTCTGCGTGACGCACAGCTAAGTAAATTTCAATCGCTGAGTGACTGGTCTAACCCAAAATTGGCCAAACACATCCTTTCAAGAATGCGAAGTGAAACAGGATTGGTAGCGGAGCGATCACCCAGATTGACGTCCACAATCGGCCTGCCAATTTCCCGGCCAGAAAATTGAATTTGCTTTGATGAATGTATCGTTCTAGCTGCATGCCAATCGCATGGAGCGCAAAGTAAAGCATTGGCAACCCGAATCCGGATTGGACGGGAACGCTGATCGCCAACTCATGCAGCAAGCCCGAAAATATAAATGACAAAATGGTTGCCACCGCATGCCCAAAACGCGATTTAGCAAGCAGCTTTTTGACTGGCCGAAAAACCGAGATCGCCGTCATTTCAGAAAAAGCCAAGTTCCATCGCTTGCCCCAAAATTCGGCTAGGGATTGCGATAACAACGGCGCGCGAAACAATGCCGAAACACGCACACCCCGATAACGCCATGCTCCCGTCAGAACATTGAACAGCCCAAAGTGAATCATCAAACTCAGGCCTAGCAACAGCATCCCTGTTACCAACAATCGACGCGTCTCGTCTCCAATCCATCCTTGCAATGCTCCATACCAAACCGTCTGGGCCAGCGCACAGAGTGCGATGCCTAGCAGGATGCAGATCAAGCCCTGCCGAACAAAAACAAACCAGTCACTGTGCCGCTTTTTGGTCAAATTCAAAAACAATTCCGGACGCATGCCAAACCAGAATATCGCAAACAGCATCCAGTTCACAAATGGCAATCGGAACCCACCTGAATCAGCGCGCCGGATATTCGTCTCGACCAAAACAACAGATTTCATCGACCACAGAAGTGGCAAGATGATCAGCAGCATTCGCGTTCCTGCCGGTTCACTCACGCTCAATCTTTCAACTGAAATTACACTGCCCAGCACCAAACTCCAGGCAGCGACTCGCGCCGCAACGGGATTGCGAATTCCGCCAATGGCAAAACCAACCAGCGGAATGGTTGCTACTGCAGCGGACAGCCATCCCACCAACTGCAAGTCGTCGATCCCATACCCAATCACCCAAGAGCCCCTTGCAAGTTGATCCAGCTAGCGTAGCCGTAGACCCCAGTCAGAAAAATAAATAAACCAACCAAGGCTATCTCCGCAAATGTGTACTGAATGCCCGACGGAGCATCACTTCTGTCAAAGTAGGTGAACTGAATGATAATTCGCGCCAACCAGTAAATCGTGATGTACAGACACAGACACGACGCTAAAAATGACTGGTCGATCAGGCTCGCCGGCGACGCCATGGAAATAATGGCAAAAGAGAGATTCGTAAACCAAATGTATCCCGCATAGGTCCAAAAGACCTGCCGAGTCAGCGGTCTCAGCTTGGCAGTATCCGCCTTCCAGTTCAGTACCTTTGGAATCGCTAGGCTACCGACAACGAGTATCAGTTGACCAAGTCCGGCAATCCAAATCAGTTTGTCTATCAATTGATTCTCACCCTAAGGACCGCTCGTGAAATCATGTCTGATTTCACGTAGCGGACTTCATCAAGACTTTTGACTGTTCATATAAGTCGCATTGCGAAATACAGCACGATAGAAACATAACCGAAAACGGATGCGTTCTCTTCACCGAGAATCCAGAAAATTAGCCTGGGTCATGTCGACAGTGCAATGAACAGGCGCGACTGTTTTAACGAGGTTGACAATCCGATCGCTCGCGAAGTACTGCAAACACGGCAAAAACAAACAGCATCAGCAGATTAAGTCCTAGGGCGATCATTTGGTAGGTCGCCAGACGAATCTCCGCTGCGGCTACAGCACCTGAACCCACGATGTACATCAATGTCGCAAACGCAAGGATGGCTAATCCAATCTGCGAACCGCCTGCGATCCAACGATTTGTAATTGCACTGATAGACTGCATCACGTGAAAGCTGGCGAATAACGATCGAACTGCCAACAGGAATGCGATCGACGCAACTAGCATTCCGGACCACCCAACCAGTGTCGACAGGTCTCCGTTACGCCCCACGGGTTCGCCTAGAAACAACAAAACCGAAAACGGTAGCGAAAGCAGTAATTGAATAGGCAGCCTGGCAATGCCCCCGCGATGAACACGCCACAAATACCGCCACGACGAAAGCGGTCTTTCCAAAAATCGCACGGGTATAGCAGTCTCTTGATCAAACAACGCCATTAGTTCGGTGCATAGCAATACAAATATAAACGGCATCCAAAACATACGTGTCAGCTGATCTGACGATCGCAGATCATCACCAATCACTATTTCCTGCTGGTATTGTCCCATCGTGATCTTTATGCCGGCAAAAACAATCACCAATAACAACATGCAACCGGCAATGATCCAGTACCACACATGGCGACGGCGCAGCCAAAACGGTCTCAGCCAAAATTCGCGTGATTGCAACTGGCGGCTTTCGATCGTTTGATTCAGTCCACTTTGGATTTCAAGCACACGATCGGCAAACTCTTTCGGTCTACTGGCAACGTCTTTTACTTCGGCGCGATTCAGTAAACGGCGTGACGCAACTAGCTTTCGGCGATTTGCCCACGTTCCGAGGTCTTTGCCCGCCCACCATCCGACCACGACTACCAGCATGCAGACTGCTAGCACAGGTAATAGCGCCAGATAGTTTCCAGTGGCTACAGCTTGTAATTGATCCATTGCGTAACCGACGGGTCCAAGCCAACGCAGGATCCGACTGACCGAAACGATCTCGGGTGACGCCAGTAGGATCAACGAGAGCATTCCTGCTGCCGCAAAACCCATCGCCATCAGTTCATACACAGAGAGATGCCAAATCACTGCAGACCGCTTGCGCATCATTCGCAAACCAACGCGCCGCGACATCCAAGCGGTTGCGACGAAGAAAACGATCCCACCCGCTGCGGCAACCAATGGATGACTCAATTGTGCAAAGATGCCGCAGGCAGAAACCACGGCCAAAGTTGTAACGATGGCAATGAATGACAGCACAAAACGAATCGAAACCGCCTGACTCGATGGTGGTTTCCGCAAAAACGAGAACGCCCCAGCGTTTTGTCGATGACCGCTAGATCGCATCAGCAGATTGCGATCGCTTCCTGGCAAAATACACCATAGAAAAGGCACCGCAATTGAAACGATGATTGTCAGACGCGTTAGCGCAACGGCGGCGATTTCATTCAGTCCCTGCAATCGCCTTCCATCTGGATTCCACTGCAACACCTCCGGCGGGCCTACCAGCGTCAGTCCAATCGTGCCGACCGCCAAACCGGCTAGTAGCAATATCGCGACTGTGCAGACCGCTACATACAGAACGGTTGCAATCACGCGGTACTCTTGCAACCACTCCGCTACTTTGTTGAAAATCGCGCGAATATAAATCCAAAGCCAACGAAACGCTCGCCGAAATTTTCGACAAGTGCGAAACCAAAATCGATCTTTGATTGGTTGTGTCGCAATCCACCGCACATGCTGGTACGCCAAGCGATGATGAATGCGTTGCATTGATCGTTTTGCCGGCTCAGATAACTTTAGGATCATTGATGCTGCCCACCCAGCCCTGCCAGAACGGCTTGCAACGATGTGGGCGCGGACGCGATCAAGTCATCGTCAACACTTTGTCCAATTGGCTGATCGCATACGACTTTTCGTTCGTGCAAAACCAAAGAGCGGTCTGCCAACCGATTTGCGTGATCGGGCCATTGGCTGCTAAAGACAACTGTGCCACCTGCGGCTGCATGAGCAGCCATCTCAGATTCCAGAACTTGTAAACCACCCGCATCCAAACCTGCCGAAAAGGGTTCGTCCAATAACCAGACGTTTGGCCGCACCAGAAACAAACAGATCATGGCAACTTTGTATCGCTGTCCTTTGGAGACTGCATTGGCAGATTTGCCGTAGTTACCGACCAGATCCAGTTTTTCGAACCACTCGGCAACTTCATTGGCCAGTTCTGGTCGATCGACTTGGTAGTCACTGATGGCTTGGCCGATCATTTCGATAATCGAAGCTTCACCACTGCGCGGTTCGTCCAGCAGCATCAACCGGCGGCGCACGGACATGCTGTTGATCCGCATCGTATGGCCTTGGATTTGAATTCGGCCTTCGGCTGGTGGAATCCAACCCGCGATCAATCGCAGCAAAGTCGACTTTCCGGCGCCGTTGGCTCCCAAGACAGCTACGGTGGATCCAGCGGCAATCTCCGCGTTGATTTCGCGAAGCGCCCACAGCGAACGAAAGTCACGGCTTACATTTTGAATGGAAATGCTCATACACCTTGGGCTCCATTTGGTGAATTTCGTGGCGCGCCCTATGCCACAGGAAAGATACCAGTTTCGCTGGGCCACTTTTTGGCCCCATCGCGGCGAGAACATGAGGTCAGTTCCCAGAGGACTGGATGTGGCAATGCGGCGCAGCCGTGGATCGCTATTCTTTTTCTAAAATGCGCGACACATTTCTCTTCGGCGCGCGATAGGCTCGTGAAAGCAAGAAATATTTATTCAAAATCGCAATTGGAATCGAAACTGCTGGTGTGAGTGATTTGGTTGACGAATCGTTGCTCATTGCTGGACTCCGCTGTGGAGACCAGGAGGCTTGGGATGCGCTTTGTAGACAGTATTCAGATCGATTGTGGCGTGCCATTTCGCGTTTGGTTGGTGCAGATAGAAATTCAGTTGCTGACGTGTTTCAAGAGACGATGCTTGCGCTCGCCAAGGCAAGCCCGACGCTTACTGAGGACACGAGGATTTGGCCATGGTTATCGAGGGTGGCCCATAACCAATCGGCATCGTTTTGGCGTCAACATTATCGGCGGCGTGAATCGGCTGCAGAGGTCCAAGACATTCCGGCTGAAACCAATGCATTTGCTGCGCTTGAGCGTTCAGAAACGACTGCTACGATTCGCGATTTATTGAATGACATGGAGCCAGACTACGTTTCATTATTGATTTCCAAGTACATCGACGAAATGTCGATCGACGAAATCGTGACTGAGTTCGGAGGAACGAACGAATCGGTTCGCAGCAAACTAGCGCGAGCGCGGCGAGACTTTCGGGAACGCTACCAACGAGTGGTGACACAATCGTGAACAACAAACAAAACTTAACAAACGATTCAAACGACGATTCTTTCGAGCGATCGACACTGGGATCGCTTGAGCCGGACACATTACCGCCAGATCAGTCCGCGATTGATCAAGCGATCGCTGTTGCCGGTGATGCGTTTCGCGCCGAGTCGCAGGCACACAGTACTGTAAGAAAATCCGAATCCGATTCGAAAACAGGCTCTTGGAGAAGCAGCATGATTACAAAAGCTCTTGTTGGAATGTCTGCGCTGGCGGCTGCGGTCGCGATGTTCTTTCAGACGGGTGCGCCGGCTGATACACAAACGCTGGGCGGTCTTTTGGACAAAGCCATGCAAGCGAAGTCGCTGAAGTTTTCGGTCGACCGCAATGGAAAAAAATCGGATGTGCTTGTTAGTTTGGCTAGCCATGTTCGCTGGCAAGAATCGAAAACAAAGTACCGAATTGCGAACAGCAATGAGGCTTGGGAGATCGATACCGAGGCCGGAGAACCACAGCTGACGAAGACGGCGTGGCACGATAAAAAAACGGGCAAAGTCGACATGCTTGCTCTGCTGGGGGTTCAGCCAAAGCAATCGAAAGAATGGAGAGGCTTGGTCGCCTCGAAGCCCGAGTTGGTTGGTGGAAAACGCCGGTTCGTATTCAACACCAAGGCAGGACAGCCAGTTTTGCACGCGTATTGTTCTGTAGCCTCCAACGATTTGCTGGAAGTACGTTGTTGGCCCAATGGTTGGAATCCGAATGTCCCGCCATCCAGTTTGCTGGTCGTAGCTCGCGACATCGTTGTTGACGATTCGGTGTTTGTTGTCGCTAAGAAGTTGGTTGACGATGGCCGGATCGGCAAGATCACAGATTCCCAAGGCATCGTGACGCTGCGTCCTAAAATGAACAAACGGTGGACGCCAGTTGCACGTCACATGCTTTTGAAGCCGGGTGACTGGGTGCGAACAGACGCGAGAGGAGCGAACGCATCGACTTTGGTAACCGCGTCAGCTTACAAGTTGATTGTTGGGCCTGGAAGTTTGCTGGAGACGATTTCGGCAACTGAAATCCGTTTGCATCGTGGTGAGATCAATGTCGCCGGATCGAAATCGGCAGAAGGCGAACTGAAGATCGTTTCACCTGGCGATACCTTCGTCACCGTTGGCAAAGGAAGCTCCACGCACCTCCGCGCCACCGAGCAACGTGAACTGGAAGCCGTCAAGCGAAAGCCAGTGTGGCTGGCTGGTTATCAGGGCAAGACGAATGTTGATACCACCGGTTCGCTACTTGCCAATATCGACGGACGTGAAACGCCGCTGACGATCGGCTACCACAAAGTCCATGTGGAGATTCGTGACCAAATCGCTCGCACGACAATCGAAGAATCGTTTGTGAATCACACCGGCACTCGGCTTGAAGGCGTGTTTCATTTCCCGCTGCCGCAGGACGCTTCGATTAGCGGTTTTGGGATGTGGATTGATGGTGAATTGGTTGAAGCCGATGTCGTTGAAAAGCAGCGAGCGCGTGAGATTTTTGAAACGATATTGCGCGAGAAACGCGACCCGGGCTTGCTGGAATGGACTGGTGGTAACATCTTCAAAGCCCGAGTGTTTCCGATCCTGCCGTCACAAGAAAAACGGATCAAGATCGTTTACACACAGGTCTTGCCGCAGACCGGGAACAAGTTTCGATATTCATACGGACTGCGAAGCGAAATGCTTCAAACCACGCCACTTCGAGAGCTAGAGATCGATGTGCAAGTTCACAGTTCGCTTCCAATTCAATCAATCGGTTCGTCGACGCACGCTGTCCGAACGATTCAAACCGATCATTCTGCGAAACTAGAATTTGAGGCCCAGGAGTACACACCCAAACGTGATTTTGAAGTTGTCTGCGAGCTTGATCAGGCGGAAAAGAATGTCGTGTTGGTACCACATCAGCGTGGTAACGACGGTTATTTCCTTGCTCAATTCGCGTTGCCTGAACAAGCCGGGTGGAAGCGCGAAACGATCAAGGACGGTGAACCACTGGGTGTCTTGATCGTTTGTGATACTTCGGCGTCAATGGATTCGGTCAAGCGGACTGATCAGAAACAGTTTGTGACGGCGCTATTGAGTGGTCTTGGCGACAGTGATCGCTTTGACATCGCTTACTGTGATGTTGATTGTGGATGGCTTAACAATGAATTGGTGCCAGCTTCGGAAGGAAATGTTGATCGTGCGATCGATTGGCTTGATCAACGGATTTCTTTGGGCTGGACGGACTTGGACGGAATGTTGGCAACCGTTTTGCCGCGAGCTAAAAAGGCTACGCAAGTTGTCTACATCGGTGACGGCATCGTGTCGACTGTAGACGCGGACCCGCAAGCGTTCGTTAATCGCTTGCAGCGTGTGACAAAGAAAGCGAAGGGAGACTTTCACGTAGTTTCGGTTGGCAATAGCTTTGAAGCCACTGTGCTTAACGCGCTGGCGGGAGTCGGTGCAGGTTCAGTACGCGGGATTTCTGGTGAACAGACTCCGCCACGAGTTGCCTTGGAACTGTTGACAGAAATCTCCAACCCAAGACTCACCAATCTGAAATTTGACTTTCGCGGGGTCAACGTGGCTGCTGTGTACCCAAAACGGCTACCGAATTTGTCGGCGGGCAAACAGCAGATTTTGGTCGGCAGGTATTTGCCAGTTGGAAGCAACCAATCGGGCGAACTGGTTGTGACTGGAAAGCTGGGCGGGAAATCGGTGAAATACTCGACTCCGATTTCACTTGCAAATGCTGAAAGCGGCAACTCTTTCATTCCACGGTTGTGGGCGCGAGGACATTTGGATCATCTGCTTTCGCAAGGCAGTGGACCTCTTGTGCGTGATCAAGTGATCGGACTGTCAGAGGAGTTCCACATCATGACGCCTTACACGTCGTTGCTGGTGTTGGAATCGGATTCTGATCGGGAACGATTCGGAGTAAAACGCCGCATGGAAGTTCGAGACGGCGAACAGTTTTTTGCTGATGGGCGCAAGAAATCAAACTACGAATTGTTGCAAAAGCAGATGAAGGCGGCGGGCGATTGGCGGTTGGCGTTGCGGCGAAAAGTCCTGTCAGATTTGTCGCAACTCGGACGCGACCCTAGACTGTTCATGGAAGCTGCCAACGACTCTTATACTTGGGGCGGGGTCGGTGGTGGTGGATTCGGCGGCGGTGGCCTGTTTATCACTAATGGCGCGTTTGTCATTGGCGGATCGTCCAGTAAAGCTATGCCCCGATCTTCCGGCAGCCGTAGTTCTTTGGCGAGCTTTGATAACTTGACTGATTTGATTTCGGCCGGTGAACGTGCTGACTTGTCTTTGATGATTAGTGCGACGTCATCCATCGAAGGCAATGAATTTCAGTTCGATATCAATGATGAGCTCGAGTTCGAAGAACAGCTCGCTGCCAGGGCTCCAGCCAGTGGATGGAGTGGCGAGATTGAGCAGGGCGGCTTACCGATGTTGGCTTCTCGAATCACAGGCACGCTTAAGCGCCCATCATCAAAGCAGGACTTCGCATCGGTTAGCGGCGGCATGATTTGGAATGGTCAGAGTTCAAAATTGTCGCTCGCCCATCTGTTTCCTTTCACCAACAGAACGATTGCATCGCAGCAAGACGGGCAGATATTGGGCGATGAAAAAGCGATCACTGTGCTCAAGTCACTGGTGCAGCCAGCTCGTTTTGAGGTAGGAGGAATCCAGGGCACTCGGACGGTTGAATCCTTCGATCTAGATTGGGACCGTGTGACGGAGACGAGTACCAAGAATCTGATTGCAAAAGAGCGTTGGGCCTTCGAGAGCGAGTTGGAAAAGCACTGGTTTGACCGCGAGATACGTTCGGCACACCACAAAGCGTTCCAAACAATCAAGCATCGACCCAGTTCGCAAGCAGACGCTCCGATGACGGATTTGGAAAGGCCATTTGCGACAACACAACAGCTTGCGCAACTCTCTAACCTCGAAGCAACGATTTTGGAAGAGAACAACGATGTTGTGATCATCCGCGTCGGCGATGCCAGTAATACTCGAGCCCATAGGCGTATTACGATCGATAAAAAACGCAAGGTTGTGACGTCGATCGCGACCTTTAGCAACTGGAAAAAAGAAGGCGGCCTGCCTTATCGGGTCGTTCTCTATGGCCAGCACAAGAAGGTTGCTGGTGTTTGGTGGCCAACGAAAATTGAATACAAAAATCGTGATAAAAAAACGACCGGCATCACAACACAAGACCTCCGATCGCTCAGTAAATCGCAGTTCGACAAGGCCTTTCGCGAATTCGTACCCAGCGCAAAGAATTGCGTGGTGCTCACAACGCCTGTCCCATCGGTGCGTGACTCACACATTGCCATTTTGCAAGGCAAATCAACATTGCAGCATCACTATGTTTTGCTTCATGAGGACTGCAATGTGCAAGACTGGGATCGCGCAGCGAAGCATCTGGCGGCAATTGAAAAATTGGCGAGCGGAAAGCCAGCCGTCGATTGGATCCGCTTTGAATTTTTGAAGCTTTCTGTGCAGCACGATCAAGCCAGTATGGTCATCGATCAAATCGCTGAAACGTCGACGCAGAATAAAGAGCACGGACTGTTTTTAGCAAATTCCCTAGCAAGCCGTGTGTCTGGTGTGCTGGACAACAACGAGACGCTCGGATTGTTGGACAAGCTTAGACAGATCTATGTGCGTGAGGAATCCGATAACGCTTGGCTGCGTTTTCATATTCAACAACTTCGGAGTCTGGGTGACCCTCGGACCATCGAATTGCAAAAGCAACTTGCTATCGACGAACCGTGGAACAACAACGACCAGTTGCAGTATTCTCAAGACCTAAAAAACTCTGGAGATCTTGATGGAGCAATCGCGTGGCTTGAAAAGCAAATTGAGGTTTATCCAGGTAACCAAACCCCGCAGAGTTACGTGAACCAAATTGATCGGTTTTTGTACGACTCTGGGCGATCAAAACAACTCGTTGAATTCTACGAAAAACAGCTGCAAGACTCCCCTGCAAACCGCACAGTGTTGGGCAATTACTTGACTGCACTCCTGTTGGATGGGCGCTCGGATGAATCGGCAAAAATCGCGATGGACTGGATGAAGTCTGCTCAGGTCGATGGAGAATTGGACGAAGAAACAGAATCAAAACTCATGGCGGCAATCGGCTATGGCCTTGGCCAACGGCCTCGGGTTTACCTGAATTGGATGCACCCAAAGTGGCATCAGCCACTTGCGGAAGTCGCCCGATTTTTCTTGGAAAGCGAACACCATCCGAACGTTACACAACAATTGCAATCCAATTACCGATTCACTGATTCTCGCGAAGCGGATGAACTCTCGTTGGAAATAGCGGAGCGAGTCAGGACCAACGTGGATACGTTGGCTCCCAAGGCGTTTGAGAAACTATTGCCTTGGATTGTTCACCGAGAGATGGTCTCCGAAAAACAATGGCAAGAAATAGCGGATTCGATTCGAGCTCGCTGGGACTCGGCTGAATCCGCTTCGGAGCGAACGTCTTTGGCGCGGACGCTGATTTCGATACTCGACAAACACTTTCATGACACTGAACTCTTTCCGTTTCTAAGAAAGCGTGTCGAGCGTGCTGTGGCCGATGGAAACGTTCCTCTGGCTTCAATGCATCGTCGTTCGCTTTTAAATACGATTTTGTCGGAACAGATTTGGACGCAAGAACATGAGTCGGAGGCGTTCGCACTTTTGAAAACGACACACGAAGGCCAGAAGCAAACGGAACTGATTCTGTCGAATGTGAGTTCATTGTTCCAGTTGGTCGAAGCGATGTACACAAAACGCGTCGCGACGGAACAGAAGAATTTTGAAGCGGTTGACCATCCCGAAGAATTCACGCGTCAAAAACTTGCTCGCCAAAGAATGAAATGGGAACAAAATGCTCGCACCGGATTGATCGCAGCACTTGGTCAGCATAGCGGCGATCAAGACGAGTTATCGGAGTGGTTTTTGTTGGAAAAAATTCATCAACAAGTCAAGGCTGGCGAAGACTTGAAGCAGGCTGAAAAAGAGTGCTGGCGAATCCTTGGCGATACACCAACGCCGCCGGTATCCGATCAGGAATTCGACAAATTGAATCTCGCAGACCGCAACCTGGAACTCAGCCGGGAGTTTCGGAGAGAACGTGCGATCGAAGTGCTTAGCTATCTGGCTGTACGGCGGTCGTCAACAAAACGCCTGCGTAATAAGGTTCTCGCCTACCTCGAAGCAGGAGAGAAAATTCAAGTCGATGATCCGACAAATTGGCGACTTCGTCAGTCCGATCTATTGGTTGCGTTAGATCGCCCCGAAGAACTGAAAGCAAAGCTTTTGTCGTGGGTCGCCTCGGATCCATTTCCGATTACGTGGCAAGCCTTGCTTGCGAATCTACATGCAGAACTGGGTGAAGTTGCCGACGCAATCCGGTTGATGGAAACGGTTCAGAGTTTCGTACGATTGTCACCACAGCAGTCTTCATCGCTTTCAAAATGGCGTTTGGTTTCTGACAACGAAGACAAGTACGACGCTGCAAGGCGTGGGACTTACGAATCAACACCAGACTACCTGATTGCAAACTGGCTTGATCGACGCTTCAACGAACTCAACAGCACCAAAGAAGCCAGGGTTACCGAAGTCGACGATAAAGTGCTGGATGCGTTTTCTGCCTTGATGACGAAATCATCGAATCCGCAGCAGCAAATTCATCGCTTGAAAAAATACTACAAGGCAACACGCGACTTTCGATTGTTAAAGATGCTGCCCGAAGCCTGCATTGGCCGCTCGGCGCAATCGATTTACGAAACACTATCGTCGATTTCCTCCAGCGTTTTGTCAGACATCTTGAAGGAAGCCACGCTAGATAAAATTGTTGATCGAATAGACGAATTACGCGCCGGTGAATTGACAAAGCTAGACGCCAGAGCGCTGGACCTGTTGGAAACCATGATTCAAAGGCGAGCCGCCGATGTTATCAACGAACCGGGACCACATATACAGAAAGCCAAAGAAGCAATGCAGCGTGCGTTCGCTCGCGGCAACTGGCAGCCAGGCGAAATCAAGCAAATGGCGACATTTCTAGCATCACTCAGTACGCTGTACAAAACGGAACTTCGCCAAGAGAGAGCCCGGCAATTTAAACAACTATTGGCACTTACCGAATCCGGTACCGAAGTTCGGTTTTATGTGCATTGGCAATTCGCTCATTCGATCGCTTGGTCCGACGGTAACCACGACAACGGTATTGCCGAAATGCAAGTCGCAATCGCCGACTATAAAAACTTGCACCCAAATGGATTTCCCAGCAGTGCCAACCAACCGGTATTCGACTACGCGCGAATGCTTGGGTATCGCGGGCTTTTCGTGGAGGCTGAAGAGTTCTTGCGACCGCAGGTCAAAACATCCATCAACGAAGCTCAGCGAATCGCATATTTGACACAGCTCAATAGCACCTTGATACACGCGTTGCGCGACGGTGGACAAGTCTCCTTGGGGACGGGCCAGGAACTTTACGCGTCACTGCGGCGGGCGTTGGTGAAACAGGCCACCAATGCGAATCATGACAATGAGAGAAGTGCAGCGATCAATTCAATCTTGAAGTTGTTTCGTGTCGGTGACGAAAAGAACTTTGCGTCCGTCGACAATGATCTTTGGAAATTCGCTTCGCAAAAATTCGCTGGCATTGCCGAAAAACAAACCAACAATCATCAAGCGCTTGTCGAAACCGTTCTCAACCGAGTCGAGAAGCAGTTGGGTGATTTCAAAGCGTTGGAATTTTCACTCATTATGTTCGAGACCGTACCCGATCGCCGGCAACTTAGCAGGGACAACCTATGGAATCGACTGGGATACAAGTTTGCAAAGCGTTTACATAAACACGCAAAGAAATTGGGCAAGCTTGAACAGCGAGCTTTGAAAATTGTAGAAGCTGAACTCGAGTTTGATCTGACTGTCAGGAATCAGCGCGGGCGGTATTGTTACTCGCAAGGATCTACATATTTCTGGTCAGAAAAGCGAGACGATTTCGCAGCCGTCGCCGAATCCGTACTCGATACGTACAAGGAATCGGGTCGACATGTTGAATACATTGCCCAATATTTATACGAATACCTGTCGATGCACGACCGCGCGATAGTGATCATGCTGGAGGCGCACGAGAACAATCGCTTGCAAGTCAGTGGCAAGAGCTTTCTAGCCAAATATCTGACAAATCAAAAACGTGCCAAAGAAGCTGTCCCTATTTTAAAGGCAATCATTGCACAGTCTCCCGACACTCTTCACTACCGGATTCAGCTGCTGCGTGCTTACGCCGCGACTAATCAATCCGGCAAGTGGGATGCAACATTGAAGGCAACGGACGAGCATTTTCGCAAAGCCCCGCTTTGGAACCATCGCAACACAGAGCAGATCGCGAAGGCGTGTCTTGATGCCAAGAAGTACGAGCTTGCAGCTGGGTACTATAAAGAAGCCATTTCAGCGCTTCGACGAAATCCAACCAATCGGTACAACGATCAATACGCATTGTCTAGTCTCTATCAGCAGCTAGCGGATGTCTATGCAGGTCTCAAGGATACGCCCAAAGCGGTGGACGCGATATCTGCCGCAATGATCGTCTGGCGTACCGACAAAAACCAGCGCCAAAACCTCGGGTACGCGTTGCAAAGAGTGCTTCGTAAATGCGATGACCTAACGGCCTATGTCAAATCGGTTGATCGCCAAGCTGCAAAGACGGGAATGGATAGTCCTTTCCTACGAAAACACCTTGGCAATGAATTCTTTGCCAAACGCAAGCTGTCCCAAGCAGTGACGCAACTGCGCGCTGCGATCGATTTGCAGCCAAACGACATCGAGAATCACAAGAAGCTGATCGCAGTATTCAAACTCCAAAAAGACAAGGAGTCCGTTGTCAAACAATCACTGAAACTGATCGATATCGAAAAGCACAATTTGGAAAACTATCGGCAACTTGTTGAAGGACTGAGCGACGATCCGGCTATGTCAGAGCGAGCAATCACAACGATCATCGAAGCCGCGCCCAATGAAGCTGAACACCATCAAGCGGTCGCAGAATTACGAGACAAAACTCGAGATTTTGAACAAGCAATCAGCCATTGGAAACAAGTTGCAAAACTCCGCAAACTGGAACCAACCGGACTGTTGGGTTTAGCGAAGTCACAAATTGCTGCCAAGAAGTTTGAGGATGCAAAGTCAACACTCAAACAAGTCCAGGACACGCAGTGGGACCAGCGATTTTCCAGTGCCAACTCCGAAGCCGAAAACCTAAAACGCAGCATTCAATAGCGGTGCTGCGCCCGGC
>CAYNNP010000157.1:0-15472 GCA_964398215.1 uncultured Pirellulaceae bacterium
CCAACTCCCCAAAAGCGCAGCTCCAAAACGTAATCTCTGCGACACAATGGAGGCGTTTGCGCTGTTCCGGCACGTATCGCGTCCTTGGTCCGGCCTACAACCAAACATCACATGAAAAAGCGCAAGCAACTATGATGGCAACTGTCGCTCAGCTACAATGACCGCTCGCTCGCAGCCGGTATTAACAAAACAATTCTAATCCACCGTGTTCCAGAACTATCGCGCTCCGAAACAACATGGTGATGCGGTTGTCCAACCGCCGCTCGCCAACGCTGCAGTCCAGCTGGAATCCAATCGCGGACTGATCAACCAACACGGTTCGTGGTGGGAACAACTTCGGCTTGGCGCACGCAATCACATGATTGCCAGCGCGATGGACTACACCTCGGCCTACCGCGAAACACAGTGGTCGCTGGATTTGCAATCTGCCCCGATCGTGATGGCAGGCCACCAACCCACTATTTTTCACCCTGGAGTGTGGTTCAAGAACTTTGCGCTGGACCATATCGCACGCGACATCAACGGTTTGGCAATCAATCTGATCGTTGACAACGACGTTTCCAGCGGTAGCTCGCTTCGCATTCCGTCGCTCAATCCAGCAACCGGTTTGGCGCAATACCAAATGGTCGACTTTGACGTACCCGGTGGTGGCGTTCCTTTTGAGCAACGGACGATTCAGTCGCGTCAAATCTTTGATCGATTCGATCAGCAAGTCGCCAAAACCGTCAAAGGTTTGGTCAACGACCCATGTGCCGGTCGATTGTGGGCGCACGCACGAGCCGCGATCGATCGCTGTGGCGTAGCCGGTTGCGCGTTGGCACAAGCACGTCATGGCCTGGAAGCGGAAATTGGATTGCAAACACTAGAAGTACCGCTCAGTGTGATCTGCAAATCGGCTCAGTTCGCGCAATTCGCGATTGCCATTTTCAAACGCATTGCCGAATTCCAAACCGCATACAATCAGTCAGCCGCAAACTATCGGCAGGCACATCGGATTCGCAGCAGCGCGCATCCCGTTCCCGATTTGAACGCAGACGACAATTGGTACGAATCTCCATTCTGGGTCTACTCGGACGGCGCGCCACAGCGCCGTGCACTTTGGATTCGGTCCGAGGAATCGCAGATACAACTCTCGGATCGCCACGGATTTTCGCAAGCGATACCACTGACTCACGACACCGATGTCGATTTTGTCACTTTGCTAGATGGCAAAGTAAAAATTCGTCCGCGTGCGTTGATCACCACCATGTTTGCGCGGCTGGTTCTTTCTGATTTATTTTTGCACGGCATTGGTGGTGCAAAATACGATCAACTTGGCGACATGATCTGCCGCAAGTTTTTTGGAATTGCGCCCCCAAGCTTCATGGTGCTTTCTGCGACCGTCCAGCTCCCAAGAACAGGCAACGCACCGGATGCCGACCAAATGCGTCGCCAACTGCAACGCAAATTACGTGACACGATTTTTCAACCAGAAAAATTCTTCACCGATCCTTCGTCCAGCAACGCAGCCCTAGTGCAGCAGAAGTCGGAACTGATCAAAAACCCACCAGCCAAGGGAAATCGCAAGCATTGGCACGACCAACTCACAGCCATCAACGCGAAACTATCATCACAGCTAGCAGGCGCGCGAGACGAACTCAACCAATCGATGGCAGACGTCCAGGCGAAACTGGCGTCAGAACAAGTGCTCAGCAGTCGCGAGCACCCATTTTGTGTTTACCCAATCGACTACCTGACCGAAACATTCAGTCGGATTCTTAAGAAACGGTAGCCATCGGGCCAGTTGTTCGCGATTTCCTCGCTGCGGCAGGCTGGCGTGTATACTTGGGATTGTATTTTGCTAATACCGCCCGCCTTTCTGCTCACCGTTCGCTATGAAGTACGTTTGGATTTTGTTGGCTAGCGTTGCTTGGTCGTCGGCCGCTGTCGCTGAGACCAAAAAGCGAGTTTCGTTTCAGCATGATGTCCAGCCGATCCTGAGACGCCATTGCTTTCGGTGTCACGGCACAAAGAACCAAGAAGCAAGCTTGCAGCTGAATATGCGAGACGCTGCTGTCGGTGCTGATGATGGCTTTGTCATCATTCGTGAAAATGCTGCTGAAAGTTTGCTGATGCATCGCGTGACTGGTGAATCACACGGCGATCTGATGCCGCCAGATTCAAAGCCGCTCGCGAAATCCGAGATTCAGATCTTGCGAGACTGGATCAATCAAGGAGCCGAGTGGCCCGATTCGCTGGCCGAAGGAAAACACTGGGCCTATCAACCAATCAAACGTCCGGACGTTCCATCGATTTCTAAAACCGCATCGGCGGTGGATCAATTCATTTTGCGTCGCCTTGCGCAAGCAGGATTGGCGCCGTCGGAAAAGCTTGATCGACCTCGTTTGATTCGCAGGATTTCGCTTGCTCTGATCGGTGTGCCGCCAACACCGGAACAAGTGCGGGCGTTCGTGAATGACCAATCACCCGGCGCCTTCGAGAAACTTGTCGACCGCCTGCTGGGTTCCGATCGGTTTGGCGAACGCTGGGCAGTTCCTTGGCTGGACATGGCTCGCTACGCAGATAGCAACGGTTTCCAAGCGGACCAGATTCGCGACAACTGGGCGTATCGCGACTGGGTCATCCGGGCCTTGAATGAAGGTATGCCATTTGACGAATTTGTGATCGATCAGTTGGCGGGCGATTTACGTCCAAGTGCATCGGTCAAACAAAAAATCGCAACGGGCTTTCACCGCATGACGACTTGCAACGTCGAAGCAGGCGTGCATCCGGAAGCCAACCGGGTGAACCAAATTGTTGACCGCGTCAACACAACAGCAACCGTGTTCATGGGCACGACGCTCGAATGCGCACAGTGTCACGATCACAAATACGATCCATTTTCGCAGCAAGACTACTATCGATTGTTCGCGTTCTTTAACAACACGCCGCTAGAAGTCAAAAACACGTCCGGTGTCACCTGGGATTTTTACGGTCCCAAAATGGACTTGCCAATGGACAGTGGCAAAGAACAGCGGTTTGACGAACTGACGACTTTGCTGGCCAAGCTAAAAACAGAACGCGAGCAGTTGACGAAGCTTTCCAATGCAAGTTTTGCAAAATGGTTGAAGCTGCTCCGCGAGGCGGATGCGTCAACTATTGAACCTCAGAATGTGCAGCCAGAATTCACGTCGACGGGCGATGAAGAGTTTCAGATTCTGGACGATGGATCCGTCATTCTTTCGGGCCCCGTGCCGCCGAAAGCCGAATACACGTTTACGATCGCGGAAGTCAACGGTCCTGTCACGGCGATACGTGTTGATGCGTTGACGGACGACCGAATTCCAGGCAAAGGACCAGGTCGAGGCGATCCGAAACGAACCAATATTATTCTTAGTGAATTCATATGCGAGGTGGTCGGCGCCAACGAATCCAGCCGGGCAAGCGTGGTCAGGGCGTTCGCGGATCACTCGCAAACGAGATGGGAAGTTTCCAAAGCGTTTGATGGAAACCGAAAAACAGGCTGGGCGATCGGCCCCGAATTCGGCAAGCCGCACTGGGCAACGTTCGTTCTTGCTGAACCCATCGATCTCGGTCCCGACCAGAGTCTTCGTATCACGTTGGATCAGCAGTTTGGTCAAGGGCGCGTGATCGGACGCCCTCGCATTTCCGTCTTGCATGCCGATCCAACGATGATTGGACTTGAGCCAAAATTGCTGCAAGCAGCGCAGAGCAAGAAGCTCGCTGTCAAAGATCGACGCATGCTTCGCGAACACTTTGATCAAAACAATCCGCAGGCAAAGGCGCTGGACTCCAAGATCAAGGATTTTGAAAAACAGCTCAAAGCAGTTCAGCCCGATACGACTCTTGTCATGACGGAAATGGAAGAGCCACGGGATACGTTTGTGATGTTGCGTGGTGACTACGAAGCCACGGGCGACAAAGTCAGCGCCGGAACGCCAGCGGCTTTGCCCAGTGGATCGCCGCCCGCGAATGCAAACCGTTTGCACCTCGCCAAGTGGCTAACCTCACGGCAAAACCCACTGCTGGCGCGCGTTACGGTCAATCGCTGGTGGGCGGAGATTTTTGGAGTCGGGCTGGTCAGCACGCCAGAAGATTTTGGTACGCAAGGAGATGTGCCCAGTCACCCCGAATTGCTGGATTATCTTGCGATGGAGTTGATGGATTCTGGCTGGTCGATGAAACACACGATCAAAACAATGGTGTTGAGCAATGCGTTTCAACAATCGGCAAACGTCGATAAAGCCATGCTGGAGGCCGACCCAAGCAACCGCTTATTGGCTCGCGGTCCTCGATTCCGTATGAATGCTGAATTGATCCGCGATAACGCGCTCGTCATTTCAGGATTGATCGCGACCAAAATGTACGGCCGGCCGGTGATGCCATACCAGCCAGACAAATTGTGGCGAAGCATCGGCAGAAATCAGCCCAAGTGGATTGCTGCCACGGACCAGGATCGCTTTCGCCGAGGTGTTTATGTCGTTTGGAAGCGTGCGGCACCGTACCCGAGTTTTGTTAACTTTGACGCGCCTAACCGAGGAAGCTGCACAGTGAATCGCGGGCGTTCCAACACACCACTGCAAGCCCTGACGTTGCTGAACGATCCAGCGTACGCCGAAATGGCGCTCGCAATGGCGGATCGTGTATTGAGTGAATCCAATGGCAATGACGAAGTGCGGTTGGACTACGCGATACAGCTTGCTTTGGCGCGAAATGCCACCAGCCGTGAGATCGCGATCTTGCGCCGCCTTCTGGACCATGAACGTGACATTGTTCAGGAGCAAGACATCGCCAATCAGCGCACAAAACTTCCTTTCAAGGAAATGGTTTTGAAGCACAAAGACAAACAGGAATTGGCCGCCTGGTTTGCGGTGTGCAATGCGATTTTGAACTTAGACGAAACGATGACCCAGTAGGTAAACGCGATGAATCTAATTCCCACCGCACTGGGTCGACGTACGCTTTTGCAACGAACTGGGTTCGGGATGGGCGCAGCCGCGCTTTCACAATTGCTGGATGGCGAGAACGCGTGTGCGGCAAACCCAAACGCATCAGGCGGAACGCACTTTCCTGCCAAGGCAAAGAGTGTGATCTACATTCACATGGTTGGTGCACCGTCACACTTGGACCTGTTTGATTTCAAGCCCACGTTGCAGGCGCGGAGCGGCGAAGACTGTCCGAAGGAGTTGTTTGAATCCAGCAAGTTCGCGTTCGTGCGTAAGTTGCCAAAGATGCTGGGAACGCCAAACGACCAACAACATCGATTCACTCGTTGCGGCGAATCGGGGTTGCCGCTTTCAAATCTATTGCCACATCTGCAAGGTGTTGCGGATGAAATGACGGTGATCAAATCGCTGCATACCGATGAATTCAACCACGGGCCAGCACAGATGTTCATGCTCAGCGGGTTCGGTCGTTTTGGCCGCCCGAGCGTGGGTTCGTGGTTGAATTATGGCCTTGGGACAATGAACCAAGACCTGCCTGGTTTTGTTGTGCTGATCACCGGCAATGTCTTGGGTGCTGGCAGCCCAGCATGGGGCAGCGGTTTCTTGCCCTCGGTGTATCAGGGAGTCGAGTTTCGCAGCGAAGGCGATCCGGTTTTGTTCTTAAGCAACCCTGATGGCGTCAGCGCTGGTTCTCGCAAACGCATCATTGACACTGTCAACGAACTGAATCAAACGCAGTTGGCGGATGTTGGCGACCCAGAAATCGCAACACGAATCAGCCAGTATGAATTGGCATATCGGATGCAGACCAGCGTTCCTGAACTGATGGACATTTCACAAGAGTCCGCTGCCACTCACGAGATGTACGGTACCAAGCCAGGGAAAACCAGTTTTGCAAACAACTGTTTACTTGCCAGACGACTTGTGGAGCGAGGAGTCCGGTTCGTTCAGTTGTTTGACCAAGGTTGGGACGCGCACGGGAATGTCTTTGGAAGCTTGAAGAAAAAATGCGGCCAAGTCGACCAACCCATTGCAGCGTTGATCAAAGACTTACGTCAACGCGGCTTGCTGGATTCAACACTGGTCGTGTGGTCTTCCGAATTCGGACGCACTCCCTTTGCGCAAGGCAAGCCTGAGAAAGCCGGGCGTGATCACCACAAAGATGCCTTTTCCGTATGGATGGCTGGAGGTGGCAGCAAGGGTGGAACGAGCTACGGCCAAACGGATGATGTAGGTTACAAAGTCGCTGAAAACCCAGTCCATGTGCACGACTTCAACGCAACGCTGCTACACCTGCTGGGGATCAATCACGAAAAACTGACTTATCGGTTCCAAGGGCGCCAATACCGTTTGACTGATGTCGAAGGCGACGTCATCCAAGACGTGATTGGATAAACCGGCCAGACCGGGTTTTATCATTCTGTCAGATGCGTAACAGTCACCGTGGAAGCATCCGAGTGAATCTTTCCAAGACCGATCACGTTTGATGCTGATGGTGATTCAATGGTACTATCCAAAAGCACGTTGACCGATTTATCAGATTGCATGACGACTTTGGGAATCGAACCGTCAACGAAAGACCCAATCAATAGAATTCCGTCATGGTTACGTTTGCCATAACCGTACCACTGAGGAACAATCGTGCTCAATTTCTCGCGATAGGGACTTTTGGCCACACGGGTTAGCAAATTTTCTATGGCCAGACTGTCTGGCTCCGCAGCAACTACCCCAACTGCCGCGATGGTTCGATACGCTCTCGCGATCTTGCCTGTATCGGTCGTCTTTGAATTCTCCAGTTTGTCCAACGCGTCAATCGCTGCCTTTGCAGCAGCGACCAATTCTGGCGAATCAAGTTTCTTAGTTAGAGAATCTGGCATTTCGACATCAACTGAATCTGGTGCAAACGTTGCCTTGGGGCCTTCGAAAGGCAGCGATGGCATTTCTACGTTAGAACCCACATCAGCAGCATCTGGCGTGTTGTTACTAGCAGGTGGAACTGAACCTAACTCCGGAAGCGTCATACTTGGTGGATCATTTGGCTCAGCACTGGGCTCGGGAACGCTAAGATCCGGAACGCTAAGATCGGGAACCTTTAGCTCCGGAGTGCTTGGCTCGGGAACACTTGGCTCAGGGGCCTTGGGGTGCGCCGTCGATCCCGGCGTTGGAATCACTTCATGAACAGAAATGGGTTGTTGGTTCAAATCTGTGATATGGGGGCGGCGGACTTGGTTGGTTTCCTCAGGGTCAACCGGATCAGCCGGATCGGCCGCAGGAGGGAGCGAAAAGCCACTCGGCCCAGCATCCGGTTCAGATTTCGCAGGTGCAAACTCGTCTGGGTTAATGCCAGCCTCTTGGATGGCTTGATTTATTTTGCTGTCCTCGTTCAGCAGCGAGCGTCCTTCGGGAACGTCCCGGGGCGTCGTGTCATCTGAATTCTGTGCAAGAGGCCCAGGAGCGGCAGCTCTGCTATTGCTGCTTTCTGTTTTCTTGTCAAACGAACCATCGAATGGCCAGAACCCCAGGTTGGGCGCCCTCCCCGCCGCCAGCAAGATTCCACCAGCCAAAACGGGAGCAAGCGCAGCCCCCAGCGCGATTTGAACAATCGTTCGTACTGGCGAAGATTTTTTCTTTGGACGCCGACTACGAGATGTCGAGGCAACACCCGGCGGATCTGGGTAGATTTTTGACGGCGTCTGAACATCAATCTGTGTTTCTTCCTCAGCAGGAGCGTCAACACCGATCTTTAGTTCGTCAAAGTATTGGTCTTCAGAATCTTCAACCAACTCCTCTTCCATAGTAACGAAATCATCCGACTCAGCGGCGTCCTCGAGCTCGCTTGCATCGTACTGCAAAGTCTCGTTGATGATCGTTTCTTGCTGTTCATCAAGATCTTCATCGCTGGCAAAACCAACTGCTGCGGCTCCCGCCACTGCCAATCCGCCAACTCCTGCCGCGACACCCGCCAATCCGCCAACGGATGATTCGTCTGCTTGTTCCGCAAACGGATTCGCAACCGATTGCAGGTGACTTGTCGAATTGAATTGTAGAACTTCACCATCCGCATCCATCAACATGATTTCTGGTGGAAGCGTATTTTCAAGCTCCGTGGCAGGATAGGTTTCGTTGCACCACGGACATTGGGCATAAGTCTCTGATGGAACATCGAGGGTCGCGACGCGAACTTTTTCAGTGCATCGCGGACAAGTAGCAGAAATCATGGTTCACCTGACGAATTTTAGTTACCAACCCATAGTGTAACCTGACTAGTGTTTTCACCCAAATGAGTTGCCCCTCAATTGCTTTGCAGATGGTTATAGGCCGGCGGATTGCGCGCCGGAACAGCGCAAACGCATCGATTGCATCACCGAGAATACGCCACGAATAACCGTGTTTTTTGCGTCCGAAGTTCCCGCAATTGCAGCGTTTGCTCGGTCCGGCCTACATAAAATCGCAACCTCAAAACGACCTAGAATCAAACTGACTTGCCCAATCAGACGAAACCGAATTAACCACCGATTGAGTACATTGGACGGTTTGGGGGGATAAAACCGGACTCGTCGATGCCGTGACCCTGTCGCTTTTCTGACACACTCTTTTGCACAGCAGCGAGAATTGCCTCGTCATCGGCACCCATCCGCATCAAGTCCCGAATGGGCACTTCATCATTCGAGAACAAGCAATTGCGGATCGCACCATCGGCGGTCAACCGAATCCGGTTGCAGTCACCGCAAAACGGCGCGGTCACCGAACGAATGATTCCAAGCCGTTGACCACTGGCCAAATAAAACTCTTCTGCTGGCTGTGACGCGACCGGGCGTTTGCCCTCAGTGACCTTGCCAAAATTACGCTCAACGATTCCAAGTAATGCTTCGCCGGTCAACACACTCTCGCTATTCCAGCTTCGATCAGTGTCCAACGGCATGAACTCGATGAACCGCAGCGGCACATTCCGCTCACCAGCGAAACGGATCAAATCGACAATCTGCTGCTCAGAAATTCCACGGATCGCAATCGTATTTAGCTTCACCGAATCGAATCCAGCTTTGATGGCCGCATCGATCCCCGCGATTACTTTGTCGACACCGCTCCGCCGCGAAATCTTCTGAAACGTTTCCTCATCCAACGTATCAAGACTAATGTTCACCCGCCGCAGCCCCGCACTTCGCAGCGACTCTGCATGCTCAGCCAACAAGATCCCGTTGGTTGTCAGTGAAAGATCCTTAAGACCATCGATCCCCGCCAGCATTCCAACCAATCGCTCAAGTTCCCGGCGCACCAACGGCTCGCCACCCGTCAAACGAATGTCATCCACGCCAGCCCGTTGAACCAGAATGTTTGCAAATCGATACAACTCCTCGAAAGTCAACAGACGCTCGCGCGGCATGAACTGCGCGCCGGTTTCCGGCATGCAATAAAAGCAACGGATATTGCAGCGATCCGTCACACTCATACGCAAGCTTGTATGAACGCGTTGGAAAGAATCGCGGAGCTGGATTTTGTCGGTCACAAAGAGTTTTCACTGAAGTAATGGTGCAGTTGTTGAAACATGATAACAAGGATGTGTTATCGACTAGCACGGATTTTGGCGATCTCACCCGAAGTCGCAGGCCGGATGACTCGTCTCTTTATGAAATCCTCGCACTCCAGCAAATTCTGGTGTCTCGCTACCTCAATCAGATTCTCCGCAGCGACTTCGACAACCGGTGCGTCTCGGATCCGTTTCCGGTGTGCTGAATACAGCTTCTGTGGATCGTCGGTCGGGACCATTTTCCGATTCACGCCCACACGCGGATTTGGAAGCGTGGTTTTGGAAATCGTGAGCAACGAACCATCGTTGGCAAGAGAACTTACAAATCCCATGTGACCGTCGTCGTTCAGCTTGCCCTCGGCTTTGACCACCGCCCGCAGCACAAAAAAATGCGACTTCCCATTGCCCCGAGTACTCATGGTCATCAAGGCAAGTGCGATCGGTCCGATTGCCGGCACCGTCGCATAGTAGTTCAGAAAGTAATCCATGCGTTCGAGTTTCGGACGCAAGGAATCAAAGTATTTCATGATTCGCTTAGGAACTTGCTCGCCCTCGACCCGAACCAAGCGACGCGTTTCGGTTGCGAAAAAGGCCGGCGATTTCGTGCGAAAAACTTTGAACATTGCGATCGCCGTTAACCACTGCACAACCCCATCGCAGAGCGGCCGCAGTTCCATCACCGGGATGAAATTCAAGTCACCCGCCACAAACAATTCTCTTTCGTTCTCCGCTTCAGTACGTGTGCTCACCGAGTGTCTCCTGATTTGAATATTGGTTCGACAACTTCGCTGTTGGAATCAACGTACCCATCTATTTGCTCGTAGCTCGGCATGCCTGCGATCTTCAGCAGTTCATTCATACGAGAGATTCTTTCCTCGCGGCTCTTGGGACCAAACTCTGGTGTGTTGTCACGCATTTGTTGATGTTTGTCCAACACCGGTTTAATACCGTGCTTCAATTTCCCTAAGAACTTCTGTACCGCAAATACTGCGGCGATCCAAAGTATGGCTGCAAACAGAAACGGTCCTTTCCAGCTACCCGTGATCGCCCACACAATCGCGGCTGGAACCGAAAGCACCATCCCCAAGCAACCGTAGCCTCGCCACACAACACCACGTACACTCGACTTAATCGTCTTCATCGCGTCGTCAAAACTAATTGGCTCGGTCATCACGGGAACGAAACTAGCCAAACACGCCATGTCGCTCATTTCGATATAGCTTTCCGATTCACCAGTGTGTTCAAGCTGCCTACGAAACCCATTGCGCTGCCAAACTTCAAGGCTCCATCCAGGCCATTGTTTCTGATTAAAGTGAAACCATTCTGGTAACCCTAGTGGAAACGACCACGCGTGAATCGTTTGATTGGTGACGTCAATCAGCAGCCCTCGCGAACACTCCAGTTCTGGCGGCGGATCAGCATGCTCGAAAGAATCCAATTGCTGCAAGAAGCTGGGGCCGAATTCTTCCAGTGCAGTCAGTAGATTGTCTCCGAAAAAGTGGACATGCTGTTTTTCGATGCGGACGCTTACCCACCAGTCATCATCTTCGATGCACCGTCTGAGTTCGTCTTCGTAGCTATCCGATTGGACAACCAACCCGCGAAAATCAACTTGGTTGTCAGAGTCGGAATCAGCTTCGTCGTCTTGCTCGCCCGACGTGGTTGCAAAGTCATTTCCCAATTTGGCATCAATCGGGGCAACCGAAGAACCTGCTGCCTTTGCCAATGCCTGATGGCTGAGCGTGGAGAGCCGCACATCAAATCCTTGCCATGCTGCGGTAACCAACTGCTCCAGCAATTCCATCTGATAAGGCGCTACGAAGGGAACGTCACCGCCAATCAAGGTCAAGCACCGTTGATCTCGGTTGATGACCGCAGCACACATGATCTCGCTTTCGGGAGGCCAAGCGTCAACGGGGTCGACTTTGGCTTCCACCGAATCCACAACCGACTCGCCCCAAACCAGGCATGCCGGAAATTCAGAGCCCTCGCCATAAAAAACATACGATCGCGTTTGACCAGATTCCGTGCATATCAACAGGCCAATTTGACGCATTCCGCCCCAATCGTGGTTGGAGTCCTCCTGAAAACATTACTTTTCTCAATTTAGCAAACAGACCCAATTTACCCCACCGAGAGTGACTCTTTGTACACTACGCAATGGCGGGGCACGCATGGCCACCAAACAAAGTAGAATTCTACCCCGATTTACGCTTTATTTGCGCACAGTGGACGCGATATGATCTTTAGCGTTGGGTTGACACTTGGTTTTCGAATTCGGTGGCCGCGCCAACTTCTTTTCACCTATCCCAAAACTCACGGGGATCTTTGATGAAACATCAGCAACCTAGACGTGTTCTCTTCATCGCTTTAATGATGTTGGTAGCAACAGTAGCTGGAACTCTTCTCGATTCAGCCAGCGCAGGAAACTTTCCGGCAGAAAGTAGTCGCGACGTCCGAAAAATTCGGAACGATATCCGAGCGGCGCAGTTCTTATCTAAGGCGACCTTTGGTCCCGACCAAGAATCCATCGACGAACTCTCAGCCCGAATCAGCCAAATCGGTTATCGGCGTGCTGTTCGCGAGTGGATCGACAATCAATTCGCTTTGCCAGCTTCGTCTCAGTTCGACACATCGCGCGAGATCATCGCGCAAGACGGCCGAGTTCATAATGAGCAAGGTGTTAGTGTTTCTCTGTACCGCTATCAAGCTTGGTGGCACAACGCAATCCGCGGCGAAGACCAATTGCGTCAACGGGTTGCTTGGGCACTGTCACAGATCTTTGTGATCAGCGACATAGTTGGAACCTTTAACAATGATGACGATCGAGACAAAGGCGATGGCGAACGCACAATCGCTGACTGGGAAGGCATGGGGCAATACTATGACATGCTTGCCAGCCACGCAGACGGTAACTACCGGGATCTGCTAGAGGACGTGACACTCCACCCCAACATGGGTCTCTATCTCAGTTCGGTTCGAAATCGTAAAGCGAACCTTGGGCTGGGACGTTTTCCCGATGAAAACTACGCACGCGAAATCATGCAACTGTTCTCGGTTGGGCTGTACCACCTTGAAGTCGACGGACGTTTGAAACTCGATTCAAGTGGAAACCTAATTCCAACTTACGACAACAGCGGTATCCGTGAACTCGCGCGTGTGTTCACCGGTTTTCGATACGCCCACAATACCAATACCACTAGCCTGTTTACGGGAACCAACCTGGGCGACCCAATGCAAATGTTGGCATTGGAGCATGACAATAACTTTAACTACAGCGAAGATCCCAACGCTCCTAACAGCAAGACAATTCTTGGCGTCACGCTATCTCCGCTCGCATCGCCGCTGACAAATGAGGCCGCGATGGCAGAAGTCCGCGAAGCACTGGATGTCATTGCCGATCATCCAAACGTTGCACCGTTCATTTCCCGCCGTCTTATTCAGCGGTTGGTCAAATCGAACCCATCGCGAGCCTACATCCGGCGCGTCTCCCGCGTTTTCAATGACAACGGACGCGGCGAACGTGGCGACATGAAAGCCGTCATCACTGCAATCTTGACCGATTCGGAACTATACCGTGGCCAAAGATTGGTTCGCAAAAGCAACCCGCTTCGCGTCGAAGTCATCGCTCGAGGCACTGAGTACAGTCGCCTCAAGGAACCAATCAACCGCGTCACTTCCTTGATTCGCGCGATGAGACCAACGACCAGTAATCCTGACGGTTACTTCATGTTGTCACACTCGATTCGCGATGACATCGGGCAACTGCCCTTCAGGGCTCCCTCGGTATTCAACTTCTACCTACCAGACTACCAACCGCCAGGACTGGCCGGAGTTGTGCCGTCGCGCCGAAACCCCTACGAAGCCTTGTATGCTCCTGAGTTTGAAGTCCTCACTGCCGTGACCGGCAACCGAACTCTCAATCGCTTCAAAACCTTCTGTAGGAATCGCTACGTTCAGTACAACATGCGGGTTGGCACCTGCCGAATCACGTTCAACTTGGACGAAGAACTCGAATTGGCCAAGAACCTCGACAACATCGATGAAATTCTTCAAAGATTCGATCTGCTGCTTTGTAGCGGTACGCTCAGCGAACAAACGAAAAATGACATCAAGACTGCAGTCAACGCCTACACCGCCGGTCGTGACGATTGGTACATAGGCCGCGTCGAAGAAATTCTCAATGCGGTCGTGACCCTTTCGCCAGACTGTTTGATCGAAGAGTAGTTTGACTCGCGCAACATCTCAGTAAATCCAATGGCTGCTCAAAACAGCACGCCACTTTTCAAAATAACCTACCTCCGAATCCGGAGACCTTGTCATGAAGAAAGAAGATAAAGGCTTTTATGCCAGCCGACGTGAATTGCTAAAAGCAGCTGGTGGTTGCTCCATGATGTCGGGCGTATCAATGCTCTCGACCTACCTTTCACTGCAAGCCACCAATGCGGTCGCAGCCGACTACAACCCGACGGACTACAAAGCGATCGTATGTCTGTTTCTGACCGGCGGAAACGATTCGTACAATATGCTGACGCCGTACGATGGTGAAGGCTCAGGCGATGTGCTGAATACACCCTCCGTGTCCGGTGACTACGGCGGATACTATTCAATCCGTGGTGGGGTTGATGACGGAACGATCAACGCCGGTGGACTTGCACTCAGCAAAGCACAATTGACTCAGCTCGCGGATCCCGTGACCGGACGAAGCCATGGCTTGCACCCATCGATGTCCCACGAAGCAGGCGTGGACCCCACCGACCCATCGTACAACCCTAGCGACCACGGTGTCGCTCGGTTGTACAACGACAACAAACTGAATTTTGTTTGCAATATCGGATCGCTGCTCGAGCGAACTGATATGGCAAGCTACGACGCAAGGACAAACCTACCGCTTGGACTCTTTTCGCACGCCGACCTGGTCCGCCACTGGCAAACAGGCGTTCCAGATTCAAGAACACAACTGACCGGATGGGGCGGACGATTGGCGGACTGTATGCAGCAAGCCAATACTAACCCCGTTATTTCGTCCAATATATCTATCAACGGAGTCAACGTTTTCCAAACCGGTGGCACCGTGATTCCCTATTCGATCGGGACCAGTGGCGCCACCGTGGTTACAAACTACCACACCGACTACGCGACCGTGAATCGTAACCACCAGGATCGCATTTTTAGCCACATGGTTGAAAGCTCACTGGGGCGTCAGTACCCAGGCAATTTGATGTCCGAGGCGCTCGCTAGCCAGAGCATGAATGCGATCCAAGCAGCCGTTGACTTCAATGCCGCGGCAGACGCAGTGAACATCACCACTGAATTTCAAAATGAATTGCTCAGCAACAGAATGAAGATGCTGGCCAAGGTCATTGGTGCGTCCAGCACACTTGGCCACAGGCGTCAGATCTTCTTTGTCACCGAAGGCGGCTGGGACAACCACAACAATCTGATGACTCAGCAACCACTGAACCTTGCTGACGTAAGCGCCGCGATGAAATCATTCTACGACGCGACCGTCGAACTCGGGATGGAAAACAACGTGGTGACTTTCACAGCCTCAGACTTCGCTCGTACCCTGACCTCCAACGGGCAAGGTAGCGACCACGGTTGGGGCGGAAACCAAATGGTAATGGGTGGCGCTGTTGATGGCGGCAGTATGAAAGGCTTTTCAACAACACCGTCTGGCCCGTACCCAATCTTTGACCCCAGCCAAGGCGGACTATCGCCTCTCGATACGGGCCGCGGTCGCCTGATCCCAACGACATCAGTCGACGAGCTAGCTGCCGATCTCGCCATGTGGTTTGGAGTCTCCAACAATGAAGACTTGGAACTGATCCTGCCGAACATCCGTCGCTTCTATTCATCAAGCGAAACTGAATCACCACTCGGCTTGTTCACGTAAGAGCAAAACTGCCGATGGCGTAAGCGATCGGAAACGATTGATTTCCAAAAAAAGCCCGGAGAGCACAACTTATTGTGCCGTCCTCCGGGCTAATTTTTTGTT
>CAYNNP010000158.1:0-15397 GCA_964398215.1 uncultured Pirellulaceae bacterium
GGAAGATCGCGTTTACGCACGCAGTTGCATCGCCTTCGCTCGATTTAGTCCAAGCAAAATTGCTTTCAGTGATTCGGTCAGGCAGTCACCGATGGCCGCGTATACTTTCGTCTCACAATCGATCCGCGCGTTGATTTCGCGCGATTTGGCAATTCGGTAAGCGCAACAGAAAACCGAGTCTGAAATTCAGACTCGGTTTGAGTTG
The DNA here is from genome assembly GCA_964398215.1 of uncultured Pirellulaceae bacterium. Taxonomy (GTDB): domain Bacteria; phylum Planctomycetota; class Planctomycetia; order Pirellulales; family Pirellulaceae; genus CAYNNP01. Next base: position 206 of record CAYNNP010000158.1, read on the forward strand.
GGACGTTTTTGTGGAGCGAGCGTTTAGGCGGTTACGCCGAGTGATGCTCGTAGCTTGGCTCCGTTTCCGGCTTGGCCGAATGATGTCATTCGGGCGACACATACTTGTTGCATCGCTGCGCGTGCTGGCTTTAGGTAGGCACGTGGATCGAAGCCTGACTTGTCTTCCATCAACACCTTGCGAACTGCACCGGTCATCGCAAGTCGGCAATCGGTGTCGACGTTGATCTTGCGAACGCCATGCTTGATTCCTTTTTGAATCTCTTCGACTGGCACACCGTATGTCTGTTTGATTTCGCCGCCGAATGCGTTGATGATGTCTTGCAGTTCTTGGGGGACACTGCTGCTGCCGTGCATCACCAAGTGAGTGTTGGGCAGTTTGGCGTGGATCGCTTCGATGCGGTCCATCGCTAGAACGTCGCCGGTCGGTTTCTTAGTGAACTTGTAGGCACCGTGACTGGTTCCGATCGCAACGGCCAATGCGTCTACGCCTGTTTCGGCAACGAAACGCTCGGCTTCTTCTGGGTCAGTCAAAAGTTGATCGTGCGAAAGTTCCCCAACGGCACCGTGTCCGTCTTCTTGCTCGCCACCGCCGGATTCCAGTGAACCAAGGCAACCCAATTCGCCTTCAACGCTAACGCCTTGCGAGTGGGCAGCTTTGACGACTTCTAGTGTGACTTTGACGTTGTAGTCGTAGTCGGCTGGAGTCTTTCCGTCTGCCATCAGCGACCCGTCCATCATCACACTTGTGAAACCATTGTCGATCGCACTTTGACAAGTCTCTGGGCTGTTGCCGTGGTCTTGGTGCATGACGGTTGGGATGTGCGGGTACAACTCGGTGGCTGCCAGCATCAGGTGACGCAGGTAGACGTCTTGAGAGTACGATCTAGCGCCACGAGAGGCTTGGATGATAACCGGCGAATCGGTTTCTTCCGCAGCTTCCATGATGGCCTGGATTTGTTCCATATTGTTGACGTTGAAGGCCGCCACGCCGTAATCGTTTTCTGCAGCGTGATCGAGCACAACGCGTAGAGGAACGAGAGCCATTTGACTTTCCTATCTTTCTGGGGTTGGGATGGGATACCGTGGAAGCGAACAGAAACGCTTTCGAAACGATTTTTCACTGCAATTATCGCAATCTCAACGCCGAAATCGCAAGGGTGAAGAAGCTTATGGGGTCCGCCTATCGGCATGCGCCCGTTAACATACGCCCTACAGCCAGCTAAGGACGATTTGAGTGCCGCTGCGATTCGGTGAATTGGCGTCGCTGCTCGCGGTTAGTAACGAACCAAGGCTTTTCCTAACCCGTACACTGTAAAACCCTCTCTATCGCCCGATCGCTGACCGCACTTACTTTAGGTTTCGCCCTCCACCCCGGCCACGTCTCTTGCCCGAGAGGCCGACTTGCAGCTCCCCTTATCGGCCCCAATCTGAATGACTGCCTCCGAATCATCTTCCGAATCGCCTGCGAAGCCCACCGCTCCGCGAAAAAAGCCGATGATTCCAGTCACCAAGCGTCTGCGAATTGTTCTTTACCTCGTGCTGACTCTCTTTGGGGCGCTGTTTGCAAATGGGCTTTATCTCACCACCATCACGTGGCTTCAGTATTTCAAAGGCGAGAACTACGAGGACCATGTTTATCAATTGATGTTCCTGGGACACCTGGGGCTTGGCTTGCTGTTGATCTTGCCGGTCATCGGATTCGGCACCCTGCACATGTTGCGGTCCAAGCATCGCCGAAACCGCCGCGCGATCAAGATCGGTTACGCATTGTTCATTGTTTCGATTGTCATTTTAGTGAGCGGGATTTTGCTGACACGCATTGGCTCGCTGAACATCGTCAATCAAGACATTCGCCGAGTCATCTATTGGGCTCATCTCTTGTCACCGTTGGTCGTGATTTGGTTGTACTGGCTTCATCGATTGGTTGGTCCAAGAATCAAATGGCATGTTGGTCGCAAAGTTGCCTTAGTGACGGGGGCTTTCGTGGTTGCGATGGTCGCCTTTCAAGCCTATGACCCGCGGCAGAGCGAAGGCATTGCACCCGCCAACGGTGATCAGTATTTCAAGCCTTCTTTGGCCAAGACTGCGACGGGCAAGTTCATCAGCGAAAAGACGCTGATGAATGACAAGTATTGCCTGAGTTGCCACAGCGACATTCACAACGATTGGTTACACAGCGCCCACAAGCTCAGTAGTTTTAACAACCCGGCCTATCGAGCGAGTGTACGTGAGACGCGCGAGGTCGCAAAGAAACGCTCTGGCACGGTTCAAGCTTCACGTTGGTGCGCGGGCTGCCATGACCCTGTTCCGTTCTTTTCTGGCAAGTTCGATGACCCAGATTACGACGACGTTGATGACGTGACGGCTCATGCAGGCATCACTTGTACGGTATGTCATGCGATTCAATCGATCGACAGTCACGTTGGCAATGCGGACTACACGATCGACGAACCCAAGCATTATCCATTTGCCTACAGCGACAACGCCCTACTCAAGAATTTGAATGCGTTGATGGTCAAGGCAAAGCCTGCCTACCACAAGCAGGAGATGCTGAAACCGTTTCACAAGACTGCCGAGTTTTGCGGAACTTGCCACAAGGTTTCGCTACCGGGTGAAGTAACGCAGTACAAAGAGTGGTTGCGCGGGCAAAATCACTACGATAGTTATTTGTTGAGTGGCGTTTCGGGGCACGGTGCACGTAGTTTCTATTATCCGCCAAAGGCTCAGACGAATTGCAACGAGTGCCACATGCCAGCGGTCGCCAGCAACGAGTTTGGGGCGCAAGAATCAGAGGAACTGGGAACATTGGCCGTCCACGATCATTCGTTTCCGAGCGCCAATTCAGCACTCAGTTACTGGATGGGTGACGAAAAGGGAGTCGAGGCGCACCGAGAATATTTGCAAGGTTCGCTGCGAGTAGATCTGTTCGGTTTGCGCGAAGGTGGTTCGTTTGATGGAAAGCTGGTGGCGCCGATCGGTACAAATACGGCGACGGTTGCGGCAGGGAAAACATACTTGATCGAAGCTGTTCTAAGGACGATGCGACTGGGCCATCATTTCACTCAAGGCACCACCGATTCGAATCAAATTTGGGTCGAGCTTATCGCCAAGCAAGATGGAAAGGTTATCGGCAAGAGCGGCACACGCGACAACCGTGAACAAGTCGATTCATGGTCGCACTTCGTCAACACATTCATGCTGGATCGCAACGGTAATCGAATCAATCGACGCAACGCTCAAGATATTTTCACTCCGTTGTACAGCCATCAGATTCCGCCGGGAGCCGGTCAAACGATTCACTACAAATTGGATGTGCCCGCTGACAGTTCTGCGCCGATCGAGGTTACCGCTCGTTTGCTGTACCGTAAGTTTGATACGGAATACTTGGACTATGTTCGCCGTGATCGCGATCTGAAACGTGACAAGCTTGATTTGGGGCAGCCGGGCGATCCAAACGATTTGCCGATCATTGAAATCGCTTCAGACAGTGTCGTATTGAAAGTCGCGGACGCTACCAACAACGATTTGACGTTGGAGACTGACCAGGATCGTGCCATTCCACTTTGGCAGCGCTGGAATGATTACGGAATTGGTTTGCTGTTGAAAGGCAAGGCAGAATTGCGACAAGCCAGCGAGGCGTTTGAGCAAGTAGAAAAACTCGGCCGCTTTGATGGGGCTTTGAATTTGGCGCGAGCGGAGTTTGCAGAGGGCGATTTAAGTGCAGCGACAAAATCACTTAACCGTGCAGCAACAATGACCCCGCCGCCGCCTACTTGGACTCACGGTTGGTTGAGTGGAGTTGTGAATCGCCAACAAGGCAACTTGAACGAAGCCGTTGAATCGCTGCGTGGGGTGTTGGAGACCAAAGTGCCATCCCGGAATTTTGATTTTTCATTGGACTACATGGTCCGCACCGAGCTTGGCATCGCACTGATGGACCTTGCACAAGCCGCCGATGTGAGGGGTGATGACGACGGATTTACCAAGCGGTTGACGGAGGCTCGTGACGAATTCCAAAACGTGTTGAAAATCGATTCGGAGAATGCAGCTGCCCATTGGAATTTGATCAAAGTCTACGGTTTGTTAGGCGACGAAAAATCGGAAGCCTATCATCGCGATCAGCATGCACTTTACAAGTTAGATGAAAACGCTGGCGAACAAGCGAAGCCAGTGGCCCGTGCTCAGTACCCAGCGGCAGACGAAGCGTCAGAGGCGCTTGTTATTTACGATCTCCAACGCTCCGATGAAAACAAAGACACGGCACAAGAGGGTCAAGCTAAGAATTAGTGTCCTGGTGCTGGAAATTGTTTGCCGGCGTGGCTTTTGCAACGCGGCAGGATGAAATCCATCGACAATACTCAGTGCAAGCCCCATTAGGCCAAGTCCCTTCTGTGCATAGAATGAGTGCTTGGGGATGCAACGTAAAATCAATCACTCAAAAAGTGGCTCATTAACTTTCATGGCAGACAGCAATACCGACTCACCGGAATCCATTGACGACGATGTTCAAGATGACGCGGTCATTGGTCAAGCGTTTCGAGCTTCTCTGATCGGCTTGATGCTGCTGGGGCTGCCTGTGATTGGGTACTTGGTGTACTTGAACTTAAAAGCCAAGGACGATGAAAACACAGAAGTCGAAGATGTGATTCTACCTGGCGAGCGAAAGACCGACGACAGCGCAATACCGTCGCTGCCGATGATCGATGTCACGTCTGCCGCAGGCATCGATTTTTTGCATGAGACTGGGCGTTATGGTGACCATCTACTGCCCGAAACGATGGGCAGTGGGATTGCTGTTTTCGATTACAACAACGATGGCAACCAAGACATCTTTTTCGCGAACAGTTCCAAGTGGTCTTGGGCCGATGATGCTGACACACCATCACCAGGAAAGCTGTACGCGGGCAATGGTGAAATGGTTTTCACGGACGTGACTGCTCAAGCGGGATTGGATTTCACCCTTTACGGAATGGGCGCGGCGGTCGGCGACATCGACAACGATGGCGACACGGACCTTTTTCTATCCGCGGTTGGCGGAAATCGTTTGCTGCGAAACGACGCGGGCAAGTTCGTTGACATTACCGAAATGGCTGGAGTTGCTGGCGATGATTCCAGGTGGTCAACCAGTTGCTGCTTCTTTGACCAAAACAATGACGGCTTGTTGGATCTGTTCGTTTGCAGTTATGTCGATTGGAGCAAAGAAAAAGACTTGAGCCAGTCGTTTACATTGGATGGCGAAACCCGAAAGTATGGTCCGCCCAAAGCATTCGGTGGCTCGTTCAGTTATCTGTATCAAAATTTGGGTGACGGGAAATTCAAGGACGTCTCGGAGTCGGCGGGAGTTCAGATTCGCAACGCACATACCGATGTGCCACTGGGCAAAGCGATGGGAGTTGTTCCGATCGACGTGAACGATGACGGGTGGATGGACATTGTTGTCGCCAACGATACCGTCCGGAACTTTTACTTTGTCAACAACAAAGACGGTACGTTCAAGGAATCCGGCGAACTGGTCGGCATCGCCTACGACCGCGATACTGGAAATGCTCGCGGCGCGATGGGGATCGACGCAGTGATCTATCGTGATGACGGCACGGTCGCGATCGGCATCGGCAATTTTGCCAATGAAGCAAGCGCGCTGTATATGGCTCGGCCAGGTCGCGATCAATTCATTGACGCAGCGATGTTCACAGGTTTTGGCCCACCAACACGGCAGGGATTGACGTTTGGACTTTTCTTTTGCGATGCAGACTTGGACGGTCGCTGGGATGTCTTTGGAGCAAACGGGCACTTGGACGAACAGATTGAAAAGACACAGCGCACGCAGAAATACGCACAGTCGCCGCAGTTGTTTTGGAATGCGGGCCGTGATGCGAATTCAGAATTAGTCCAAGTCACCAAGGACTGTGTGGGCGAATCTTTCTGCGACCGGATCGTGGGACGTGGCGCTGCGTACGGAGATTTTGACAATGACGGGGACCAGGATATCGTGATCGGCGTCAGTGGCGGCAAGGCGAAATTGTTCCGCAATGATCAGTCAGTTGGTAACAATTGGTTGCGCGTCAAACTCCAAGGCAGTGAGTCGAATCGAGACGGAATTGGCGCTCGCGTTACTGTCAAAGCGGGCGACAGAACCTGGGTCCGCCGAATCATGCCAACCCGCAGTTACTTGAGCCAATGCGAGAAGGTTGCCACCTTTGGCTTGGGGAAATCAGCGGAGGTAACGGAAGCATTCGTAACCTGGCCAGGTGGAAAGAAGCAGTCGTTCGACGTCGAACAATTGGGCCAGACGATTTTGGTTACCGAATCAGTTGATTAACGGGTCGGTTCTATCCTGCGAGTTTTGTGTTTTTTGTCTAAGAGCGGCAAGGTGTGATTTTTGAATTTTTACCCCAAGCCAACCAAGCTGGTCGATTGCCAACAGCATGGTGCCGATTCGGAATTACTGATCGTTGAAGGCGATTCTGCATCGCGTTCCGTTCAAAGAGTTCGGTCACCAGAGAATCAAGCCGTATTGCCGATGCAAGGCAAACCGCTGAATGCGTACAAAGCAAGCCGCACCAACGTTCTGAAGAATGAACTATTCCAGGTGCTGATTCGTTCGCTGAATACGGGGATTGATGACGAATTCGATCTTAGCGAACTCCGCTATCAACGAATCGTTCTCTTGTTTGACCCTGATGCAGATGGCATTCATTGTGGCGCACTGATGCTAATGTTCTTCTACCGATGGATGCCTACGATTCTAGATGAGAGACGCTTGCACGTTATCCATCCGCCACTTTATGAATTCACCGCTGAGCAGTCTGATGACAAGGTTCATGCCTACAATGAAAATCACTTTTCCAAAATTCGCGACCAGTTAGAAAAGCAAAACATCAAGTACAAATCGAAACGATTCCGTGGCTTAGCCAGTATCGGCGAACAGACTTTGCGGTCAACGTGCGTCGAACCGCAGACCCGGCGCAGTTATATCCTTCAACAGGACGACGCGATCGCCGCGATCAATACCTTTGGCGGCAAACCAAAATAACTGCGCCCCAATCAACGCAATCGATTGAAACGCTTTCTAAAAACCGCTCGCTTCGCTGTAGCGCAAAAATGTTCAGGTGACGTTTTGTTGATCATGTTTTCATCTGTTTCACTAGGTGAACGTTGACGAAATCTAAGTCAAGTTTGTTATCCTGTGGATGGAACCAATTTTCCGCAACCGCTTTTTGTGTGCTTACATCGAAGTCAGACTTTGGTGGTTGAACATTGTTTGCGGATTTGTATTCATGCAGTGGCACGACTGCTATCTACCTTAATCTCCTAAGCTTGAATTTAAGCTCGCTCTGTAAATAGGAATCTTGACACCATGAATGTTCACCGATTTTGCGCTGCGATTTTGATTGCGGCAGGTCTGCTTGTTACTCAATCATCGGCGCAAGTTCATATTGTTGTCGATTCTGGCGGTGCCCAGTTCATGGACGGGGCTAAGGTAATGGGAAGCGTCGCACAGGGAGCCGAAATCTATGTGCTACGAAAAAAAGGAAATTGGTATCAAGTCGTTGAACCAAATTCCAAGAAACGGGCGTGGGTCAATAAATCCAAAGTCAGACCGAGAGTTTATACGAATGCTCAGCTCGCCGATTTCAATCGCCTGAACAAAAAAGAAGATCGCTTTCTCGAGTATGTTGACGCTAACTCTGCGACGACCGCCCAGATGAACGAAACGATCCAGTGGGCAAACCAACTTCGCGCCTTGATGGGTGATCGACATCCTGCGGTTGCGAACGCAGTGAGCTTGGCCGGCCTAGTAGCGGTAAATAATCAGGCCTATGGGTTGGCGAAAACTTGGTTTAACGACGCGATGCAAATTCATCTGAACGTTTATGGTAAAGATTCACCCATGACAGCTCAGACCTATTTGGACATGGCAAATCTGCACAACAAGACGGGTGACTACACGGACACAATAAAGCAAGCGGCAATTGCGACTAAGATTTATCGCGCTGCAGTTGGGAACGATCACACAACAGTCGCACGTTCACTGTTTCCTGCTGGCATAGCATTGTCAGCTATTGGAGAGCATGAAGTCGCTCTGAAGTATTTCCAAGATAGCTATCGTATATTTCGCAAGGAACGAGGCGAATCCGATATAGCAACTCTTCAACTTCGTTCCTTGGTTGCCTCGCAAATGGAGGAATTGAATCGCAATCAAGACGCGGCCAGGGAATACCAAGCCATCGTTAGCTTGTTTGAAAAGGACCATCCTGATGAGCGGGGTGATATCGCCAAGTATCGAATTAAATTGGCTAAGGCAAAACTAGATCTTAGCGATCCAGCATCCATTGGTTCATTCCGAGAGTCCGTTCAGACCTTGTTGCGAGACTTTCCCGAACACGCACGCTACATTCAAAGCGCACGAAAGAAAATGATTGCAATGATGCTGGCCAGCGGCGACGTCAACGGCGCCTTTGGCGAAATATATTCCATGCTGAAACGATTGCGGTACACGATTCGCAAAGAACTTTGGGGACTGACACCCGAACAGCAACTTGGGCAACTAGAACATTCCGAAGGCTATTTCTTTCATAAGTCCGTGTCTCTAGCTCGCGATTTTTCTGCCGTTCAATCGGTCGTTGACATGTCGGCCGAATGGATGATTAACGCGAAAGGATTGCTTCAAGAGGCGCAATCGGTCGAGGCGACTTTTGGACAAGACTTTAATCGACGTGATGCCTGGGCAAATGAAGACCTCGTGAAGTTGGCACAGTTGAAAAATGCTATTCCTAAAGGTGCTGCCTATGTCGACATTATGAAGTTTCGAGCCTTTGAATATCGCGAAGATCTCACTACAAAAATGACGATCGACCGCTATGCCGCCTGGGTGACTCCGTCAAAGGGGGATGTTCGATTTTTGGATCTTGGGCCAGCCGATGCGATTGACCAAGCCATCAAGAATCTGCAGAGCAAGTTGATTGAGGATTCCGAAAATATCAAAGACCTGAAGGACGAAAGGGATACGCCTGCGATCAAAAAACTGCTTCAAAGCGTAAGTGACTTGGTGTGGAAACCGATCTTGGCAAAAACCGGTGGCGCCAAAGCTCTGATTATTTCGCCCGATCAAGCAACTTGGCTGATTCCTTGGGCAGCGCTGCTGAATGAAGACGGTAGTTATGCGATCGAGTCGCATCAGTTCCAGTTGTCACTGAGCGGACGTGAGTTCATTCAACCTAGAGTTAAAGGCAATGCAAACCCACCGATCATCTTCGCAAATCCAGAATTTGGAGCCCAGAAACAAAGACCGGCAAGTTCAAATCGCCAAGTGTTGAAGGCGCCGTTGGTCGGACCGCTGGAGTATTCCGCCTACGAAGCATCCGTGATCAAGGCACCGCTGGAGAAGCTAACTGGTGCGAATGCCCGGGTGCTTATGGACCGTGACGCGCTGGAGTCAGAGTTCAAACGCCTGAATGGTCCCGAAGTCCTGGTTGTCAGCACCCACGGGTTTTCTCAAAACGCAGGCGGCGGAGAAGGAACCAGAAGCGCTAATTCTCAAGCGAATCCGAATTTTGAATTCGGCATGAGTATCAATCCATTGCTTCAATGCGGATTGATGTTGGCAGGTGCAAATCAACATCGGTCGATCGATTCATTGGACAATGACGGCGTGCTTACGGGCGTGGAAATTGCATCGACTAACCTTCGTGGGACGCAGCTGGCTGTGCTCAGCGCCTGTCGAACTGGATTGGGTGAATTGCAATCGACTGGTGGCGTGGTTGGACTTCGACGTGCATTTCATGTGGCCGGAGCAAACTCTGTCTTGGCTTCGCTTTGGGATGTTCCGGATCAAAGCACTGCAAATCTAATTGAGAATCTGTTTAGGGATTTGACAACTTCGCGTGACGTGGCAACCGCACTCCAAAATGCTCAGAAGGACCGGATTAAAAGACGTCGTAATAAGTTTGGCGCTGCCCATCCAGTGTTTTGGGCTGCATTCACGCTCTCAGGAAATGGAAACTTTTGATTTTTGTGCCAACCTGGCGATACACCGATCTGTTCGCACAATCAGTGAACGTAACCTGCGCCGCCTTTTGCGCAGCTGACATTCAATGTGTTGGACAAGTATCGCTCGTAAAATTTGTCAGAGTGATACATGATTTGGCGGGTGCCGACGGGATCGAGCGTAAAGAAGTCAACCCAAACAACGCCGCTTGAGTCCCTTTTCAATCGGGGACGCAAGTTTTTGAATTGGAATCCGTTCGCGTAACGCTCCCGCAATAGGCTGGCTCGGTTCAACCAACCATCGCTCAGTTTCCATGATTCATCTGGCGGCTGCAGCAGGAAAGAGTGAGCCCCCCAACAGACGCCATGCCACTCCGCACCCACTTCGTCTAGTTCTCGAAACAGGATTGATGCCTGCCAATAGGATTCCAACGATCCGTCTCCGGAAATCATGTTTGCGATTCCCAATCGATCGGTGTCTTTTTCCTTTGGAACGTAGTCCGTTGGCAGAGCAAGCTCGCGCGGCAGCACCGTTATCATTCCTCTGGCTCCGCTTCTGCTCGAATGCACGTGAGCCCACAGATCGACATGCTCGGATAACTCCAAGCGAGTCAGATCGAACAGTTTTCGGTCAACGCGGTAAGTTGTCCAACGAGGCGTATCCTTATCGGGCGGCTTTTCGCAATTGGTTCCAATCATTGTCAGTTTGGAATAAGCGTCGCGAATATCGGTGACCTTTAGATAACCTGGAAGGTCATCGACAAATGACTTTGCATCATGCAGGGAAAGCCCACTGACGTCCCGAATCATTCGAATGGCCTCGAAACGTTCTTCGCCCACTGAATGGACCCGAACGCTGTTGGTCCAAACTGGATCTATTTCAAAACGTGGTCGAACAAGAAATGGGCGGATGGCGCCGCGCAGTTCTTCTATCGGCTGAAGATCGTCGATCCATCGTTCTTCTTCGGACTCAGCACACATGTCAGGCTTAATATGGAAACGGGAATTGAAAGCATGGCTGTCGGGCGTGCGTCAGGCCGCGCACCAATGGGCTAACGAGTCTCGATGACCAGAGTCTTCTTCACGATCGGGGATGTGTTTTGGTTTCGCATGTCGTGCACGTAGCGGTCGGCAACATTTTCGCCCGTGAAATGGATTCCTGGATCAAATTCTTCATCGCTGGCATAGACAGTGATCAGCTCGCGTCCAAGCTGTGGCCGGACGGTCAGTGTGCCTTCACTTGGAAATCGCAATTTCTGGCCTGCATGGATCTTTGTACCCGCAGGAACAAGCACCACTTTTTGACCTTTGGTATCAGTGCCAATGAGTTCCACGAACGCCGGTTGTTGGCCATCGTTAGAAAGAATGATCGCCATCTCGTCACCAGCTGCAAAAAACTGGCTTCCTCGGGTTGTCGTAATGTTGACGTTGGCACCTTGGCCAAGTGGGGCGTAGTCAAGCACACTGACAGCATCCAGCGGAATGACTGGCCGACCAATTCCAAGCTCATACACGACCTGATCAAAATAGTTTTCCCACGTGTCACGCCGGATGGCTCCCCTGCTTGCCAAAGGTACCAAGCCCAGTGCCGCGAACTGACGGCTTCGGAACACAACCGCCATGTCTTTTGATTCTGCTAGCCCCAACTCGCCCGCAACCGTAGCAAGCGTCAACGGATCCTCCAGAAACCGTCGTGTCACTGGCGTCAATGGCTCGTCGACTTGCGGATGCCCCAAGACCTTTTCCATGGCGTCCATGAATCGGCGTGAATCCTTTTTCAACAATGCGTCCATCACATCGCGTTCAGGGTACAACTGCAAAACATCGCGTTTGCTGAAACCCAAATGACCTGGCAGCATTTCAACTGCTGGTCGCACGACATCGCGAAACGATTTCATTCCTCGGTCGTGACATCGGATGCAGGAAAGGGCATTGCGGACAATTTTGTCTTCGGAAAATTTGTCGGTCACAATCTCAGTAGGTCCAGCGTCGATACGACCGCCCTGGCCATTGGCGAGGTAGTAACCTTGAAGGCCATTGGGCAGGTTGAAGATCATTTCTCCGCCAACGCCATGTAGATTGACCGGGTCGCGGAAAATATTCTCTTGCCCTTTGTTGGTGGCATAGTCAATTGATTTCCAGTAAGCACCAAGCGGCGATTCATAGCGTTCGGCGGCACGATTGTTTCGCGACACACCCGACAGAATCACAGCGCCGCGCTTCACTCGACTGTGATGCATTTCTGCAGCCGCATCGACTCCAACAATCTCGCGTTCAAGTTCCGCAACATCGTGCGGCATTTTCATGATGTCGTGATACAAATTTGGCTGCAAAGATGCACTGCAAAACCAATCAACTCTCAAATAGGGAACCTGGCGAACCATGCCCGATGGCCCGATAAATTCGGTATACAAATCGTCGTAGGTATCCGAATCGTCGTATCCAATCCCGTAGGGGTACTCCAACACCAATAGGTCATACGTATCCAGACCCTGTTTGCGACCGACGTATTCATGCTTTGCAGCTAACAGATGATTGTGCCAGCCAAGTCTTCGAATATCGACAGCGAAAACGGACGCTGTTTCTCCGTCAACGACTTCGGCCGGAACCACTTCTCGCTGGTAAGTGAGGTGGTGAATGACTTTCAAAAAAGCGTCGCGCTGTACGTTCAGTTCTTCGCGCGTTGCACCACGAGTCAACAAGTGGTTACAACTAAAATATCGAAAGTAATGCTTGTCGGCAGAGGGCAATTGTCGTTGGTGAGCGAGAATACTCTTGAGCACGTGCTCCACTCCAATCAACCCAGCAAAAGCCTTTTCCTTGTCTTTGACTTCTGGAATCGCAACGTCGCTGGGGAAAGGCTTCGCGCCATCCTGGATCCAGTTGCGTATTTTATCGATTTCATCGGAAGGAACCTCGGGCAAATCTTGCGGCATGCGAACCGCCTCGTCACTGGTAACCATCACCTTGATCAGACGAGACTCCGCAGCGTTGCCGGGCTTGATGGTCTCGGACTGAATCATTGATTTCACATCAAGGATATCGAAGTCTGTTACCGACGCTTCGGCACTGTGGCATTCAGCGCAGCGACTGCGCAAAATTGACTTCACATTGGTTAATTCTGCTTGGCTCAACTCTGCGAGCGCCACCAGCGGAAAAACCATGATCAAGGTTGTGAACGCTAGAAATCGAAAAACACTTAGCGGAAAGGTATAACGTCGCACGTCAAATCCTTTGAGTTTAAAAGACCGCAGTGGCGGTAAAGCAGATGGTGGTGGCGATGGTTCGAACCGGTTGATCACTTCTCTCTTCCCGGCGGTGTGTAGTATTCAACAGTCGCGTTCATGATGGGTGTGGGGGCTCGTTGGAATTTCTTGTGATTGATCTCGGATATGACCTTTGCACCTTGAACGATTGCGCTGCGCGTGTTTTGTGCAACCAACTGTTCAAACAGGCTGGTTCCTAAGTCACCACGACTCTTGGCCGTTGTTTTGGGCATCGTGGTTTCGCTGATCGTCGCGAGATCCAGCTCGGCTTCGCTGCGTTTTTGAAGTTTAGACGAGAGTTCTTCAAAAACGGTGATGGAAATCAATCCAATGTCGCGGCCATAGTCATACTGACGTGCTTCCGACTCGGCATCTGAAAGGACGCGAAACTGTTCTCGGACTTTTTCGTCGACTTGGTAGCCTTCAATGGTGAACGAATTCTTTTCCGGAGCAAGAATCCAGACTGCTGCCTTGGCTGCCGGTTTTCTCTCACGATACAAGGTGTTCTCGCCATTGACTTGCAGGAGAATGCCGTAGCGTTTCCGGTCGTTTCCTTTTCGCAAAACTTTCAGTGAAACACGTTGACCTTCACGAGGCGTCTTGATGAACGCAGCGCCATTGCGAAACTCGTAGCTTTGCCGCTCGTTCCCGTACCAGATTTCCAACTGAACCGGTGAATTGGATGTTGCCGCCAAGGGATGTTGGGAAACAGCCTGGGGACTGGTTTTGAATAGAGTCTCATTGCGGATAGCGAGGGCTTGTTGTCGAACCAAACGATCTGCCACGAACCGCGATTTTGAATTCGTACCACGTACGCTGCCATGGTCGAACACGCCTCGGGTTGTAAAGCTCTGGCCACTTTCCATCAGGTCCTCTAGATCAATCGGAACACTGAATCGAGCCAGAGGACTGAAATTCATATCGGTTTTTGAAATGAGAACGAGTTCGACCAGCATCGTGCTCAAGTTCGATTCGATTTGGGCACTTCCGGCGATCAGCGAATCGAGGGCGACACTTGACTGGCCATTGATTTCCCACGCCAGCGGATAAGAAGCTGCAAACAGTTTTTCGCGTCCTTTGACGGTAAGGTGTGTTGCTTCATCGATTTTCGCAGCCACATCGCTTGCACCACGCGCGATTCCGATTTGCTGATTTCGTTGGGTTGAAACGCTGGGGTTTGCCATTGCCAAAGCTATCTCTAGCTTTTCAGCAAGCCGTATGTTGAGCGCGCCAAAGCTGGATGGAAATTTGCCTTCGCCAACACGAACTGCAAACTTCAATACCCCAGTGGACTGGATCCCTTGGCTACGAAGCTCATCAAGTATTCCTGATGCAGCCTTTTGAAACTCTTGTTCAAGTTCATCACCAGCGTGGACATCTGTAACCAAAAGACAGGGGACAACAAGCAAGACAAAGAAGGCACAAAACAAGCGGTTCATCATAGATCCTTAAACGGCGTAGTTCCTGCTGACGCAGCGATGTGACGACAATTTCATACTAGTGCTCTGACCAGAGATCGAACTTCGGTTCAGCTCGTAGCCGGAGTCGCCAGACTTCGGTTTTTAGCAACGGGCCTGAATTCTGGCGAATCCAGCTACTCCAAAATTCAATGTGGTCGGAGCACTAGGATAACGAGCCCGAAAGAAGAATAAGCTTCCTGGAAATCTAAAAGAACAAGTGAACTTGCGTGAATAGACACAGGGCACCGGCAAATACTGATCGAATATTCAGGTGTGTGCTTACGTTGACTTTGGTGTTGCGCTTTTCTGGTAACCCGAAGCGTTAGCGAGGGACAATCAATCTTGACTCGGTCCCTCGCTCACGCTTTTTGGAGTTGCGCTTTTTCATGCGGTGTTTGGTTGTAGGCCGGACCGAGGACGCGATACGTGCCGGAACAGCGCAAACGCCTCCATTGTGTCGCAGAGATTACACTATCA
>CAYNNP010000159.1:0-2116 GCA_964398215.1 uncultured Pirellulaceae bacterium
GATGAAGCGATCGTATGCAACTCGTTTTCAAAGAACTTTGGGTTGTACAGCGAACGAGTCGGTGCGGTATCCATCGTCGGGGCTGATGCCGACACAGCGACCGCGGCACTTAGCCAACTAAAGAAAGTCGTTCGTAGTAATTACAGCAACCCGCCAAGACACGGAGCGGCAATCGTTGCTGCTGTGCTGGACGATAGCCAGCTAACGGAGATGTGGAAACTGGAATTGAAAGAGATGCGCGAACGCATCACGCGATTGCGCGAGCTGTTCGTCGAAACGATGAAGTCGACTGGCAGCGGATACGATTTTGATTTTCTGTTGCCGCAAAATGGCATGTTCTCGTTCAGCGGACTTTCGCCCATGCAAGTCGACGAACTACGATCCAAACACAGTATCTATATCGTAGGCAGCGGACGGATCAACGTTGCCGGAATGAGCGAAGCAAAAATGCCGAAGCTATGCGAGGCCGTTGCCTCGGTACTGTAAGAAACGATTCCCGCAAGCGAATGGGGTTACCGCATGAGCATCGTATTCGTTGTCGAATCCGAAGATGGATTGCGCGGAGGGATTCCGTGGTGCAAACACATTGCAAAACGAACAGGCCAACCCATTCATACGCTGGTTCTGGGCGCTGATCGGCGGGTCCTGCTGGAGCATGCGCGCAAGTCTCTCGCAAAGCACTTGGAAATATCCGCAGACCAAGTCTCTGTTGAATCAATCGAAATGGACCAGAGTGCTGTTCTCGATTTTGCTCACGACAAAGCCTGTTCGACACTGTTGCTGATGGACGGTCCGCATCGCGGCGACTTGCAGGAAACTGTGTTTATGAAGTCTCCGGTGCGAACTATTTTGATGCGTTCATCCGGGCAGATCCCAACCGAGACTTCAAAAGTATCGTTGGCTGTTGCCACGGATGAAAACTTTCTGGGCACCGTCGATTTCGTTTTAGGCTTTCGGCCCAGCGAAGTCTTTTGTGAGGAAAGCACTGCCGATGCCACCGAAGTCGGGCGACAAGTTCGCTACGGTATGGAATCGCACCAACAAGCAGACGAATTGTTGCTATTCGATATTCAGAATCCAAACCATGATGATGCGGCGCTTGTCGCGGGGTTAGAGATCCTGTCAGAGCCTTCTCAGGCATCGATCGCTTTAGTGCAAAGCGGTCACAACCTCGCTCAATCGTTTTTGGCCAAAGCCAAGCGTTGGGCGGCCGATGTTGCTCCTCCGATGACACGAGAAGAGCGTCTTGAGTTGTCGGCCGATTTGGAACAAAACTCGACACCAAATCTGGAGTTTCTGGGGCTGATTTCAGCGGCAGCGATGTTGGCAGCGTTTGGCTTGTTGCAAGACTCGGCGGCTGTGATCATCGGTGCGATGTTGATCGCGCCGCTCATGACACCAATCCTTGGAACAGGTCTAGCGATTACGCATGGAAACCGAAAGCTCTTTAAGTCTGCGCTGCTGACAATTGGACTAGGTTTTGTCGGTGCGCTTGGCTCAAGTATTTTGTTTGGCGGACTGGTCTGGCTTGTTCGTCCCGTGGAAGCCGATCATCTGAATTGGGTGACGCCAGAAATGTGGTCACGTTGCCGACCATCGCCCTTGGATTTTTGTGTAGGTCTCGTCGGTGGTTTGGCTGCCGCGTACGCTCGAACACGTCAGCACTTGTCAGCCGCGCTGGCTGGTGCCGCGATCGCTGCTGCCCTGGTGCCACCGATTTCCACCGCCGGTTTGCAAATCGCGTTTGGCATTTGGGGCAATCACCCACAAGGAACCGCCGTGATCGGGCCAATACTGTTGGTCAGTGTCAATGTACTGACGATCATCATCGGCGCGTCGTCGATCTTGTGGCTACGGGGAATTCGAGGCGATCGAGCTCCCAGCACCAAGGACAAATGGGTGATCCGAGTCATCGCGATCCTGATCCTGCTGGTGCTGATTGCGTTAGTCATCAGCATCCGCCCACGGCCATCGTAACGCATAGTCGTTTCACACCGAATCTTGGCGTCGACGGGATCGTCGGGCGAGGCGTGAAGTCTTAGATCTTATTTCATTCGTCACACAATTCTGTTGTGCCGCCAGGACGGATTCGGGTTCAGTGAGACCGCACTCTTAG
>CAYNNP010000159.1:2216-15212 GCA_964398215.1 uncultured Pirellulaceae bacterium
AACTCGCTGGTTACAGCTCATCCGTGGTACGCCGACCTGATGGTTTACCAATTTCTGTGAAATTTCCCGTAAAGAAATCGATCGGCTGGGGAGAATACTACGCCAACACTCTTTTACGTCGAAACCAACCCATGAGCCAATTACCGCAAACTCGACAAAGCCTGTTGGTCCGATTGCAGGGCCACAGCAGCGATGCGTGGGCCGAGTTTCTGGAGATCTACGAGCAAGCAATCCTGAATTACGCGCGGAGCCGCGGTTTGCAGGACGCGGATGCTCGTGACGTGACACAGGAGGTACTCGCGGCGGTTACCAGGAAGATCGAGTCCTGGGATCCTGATACTTCGCAAGGCACATTTCGCGGTTGGCTGTTCCGGGCGGCCCGCAACATTGCGGTGGATCGAATTGCGAAGCAGTCAAAGCAGGCTATCGCAAGTGGAGATACTCGCGTCGCACAAATGCTGTCCGAAGCGCCGGGCATCAATGAAAACGAGTCCGATGTGTTCCGGGCTGAGTATCGACGAAAAGTTTTCCACTGGGCTGCCGAGAAGATCAGGCCACAAGTCAGGACTACGTCCTGGCAATCGTTTTGGCTAACCAGTGTGGACGGCCAAAAAGTTGAAGACGTCGCGCAACAACTCGGGATGTCGGTTGGAAGCGTTTATGCGGCCAAATTTCGCATCGTTTCTAAGATCCGAGAAATCGTTTCCCAACTGGACGACTCTCCTGACTCTGAAATTTGAATTTGAAATCCAATACCAAACCGAAAGGCAATAGCATGGCAACTTCTCAACAGCAGTGTCTGGACCAACTGGTACTTCAACGGTTGCTTTTCGAGCAACTAAGGGGCGAGGAAGAATTCAAAGTCCTCGCGCACATTGAAAGCTGCGAAGCATGTCGAACTTTGCTTGGTGACCTGGCCGGCGATAGCCAGATTGCGCCGGACATTCGCGAACATCTCGCAGATCACTCTATCGATGCTGTTGATGGAGCGACTGTGCTTGAGGGAGAATCGGAAGCGACGGACATCGAGCAAATCAAAGCACTGCTCGGCCCAACAGATGAGCCTTGCATGCTGGGGCGGATCGGACACTATGAGATCAACGCGATCGTCGGTCGCGGAAGCGCCGGTGTTGTGTTCAAGGCACTCGACAAACGGCTGAACCGACTCGTCGCCATCAAGATGCTGGTTCCCTCGTACGCAGGTAGTGGTCCGGCACGCCAGAGGTTTGAAAGAGAAGCGTGCGCGATTGCGGCAGTTCGAGATGCGCATGTGATTCCAGTTTTTGCGGTCGACGAACATCAGGGGCTGCCTTTCATTGTCATGGAGTACATACCTGGCGGTTCCCTCGCGCAACGCATCGAGAACAACGGCGCGCTTGATAACTGTGAGGTAGTGCGGCTTGGTATGCAGATTGCTCGCGGACTCCAGGCGGCTCACAACCAGGGAATTGTGCACCGCGATGTCAAACCGGCAAACGTGATGTTGGAAGGCGGAGTCGATCGGGCACTGGTGACCGACTTTGGACTCGCTCGCATTCTTGACGAAGGTTCGATGACGCGCAGCGGAGCGATTTCCGGGACCCCACAGTTCATGTCACCCGAACAGGCCAGCGGCGAAAGGGTCGATCATCGTTCGGACCTGTTTAGCCTGGGAAGCGTGATGTACATGGCCTGCACGGGACACTCAGCGTTCCGGAGCGAAACCGTTTTTGGCGTGATCAAGCGCGTCTGCGAAACAGAACCTCGGCCTATTCGAGAAACCAACCCGAACATTCCGGAGTGGCTGTGCGATTTCATTTCCAAGCTTCAGTCGAAAAACCCGGACCAGCGTTTCCAGTCAGCTCAGCAAGTTGCAGATTTGTTGTCGACCGAGTTGGCTCACCTGCAATCACCTACCAGCATGCCATTACCAGAACGTGACTGGCGACCTGCATCGGCTGTCACCGGCACCCCGTCGACCAAGCTGTTTTGGGTTATCGGATCTGTTGTGGCGATGGTCGCGATGGGACTGGTTTTCAACTGGTCCGGGTTTTTTCCCGATACCGAAGATGAGAATGCCAATGCAGTGGTCGCTTCGAATTCAGGCGAGAATCCGGTTCTTCCACAGGTGGGTTCCGACGAACCGACACAGGAAAAGAAAGAAGCCCCGATCGACGCAGGCCTGGAAGCTCTTGAGAACGGAAAATACAAGCAAGCCCTTGCGCTGTTCAAACGGTCGGTCAAGATTGGTGACCACAAGGGCAATGCGGAATACAACGTCGCCCGCGCCTATGCGTTGTTGAATCGAAAGGACGAGGCCTTCGACTGGCTCAATAAGTCCGTCAAATTCGGTCGCCATACCCCTGATCATGTTCGAGCAGACAATGACCTGAAGAGCCTGAGATCAGATGAACGCTTTACGAATTTCATCAAGAGACTCTCGAAGGCGGAGAGTATCAACCAGCGTATCAACAAGGCCATGGGTTACTCCAGCTCAGGCGAGTACGAAGAAGCCCACGAGCTACTTGAGGCTGTGCTTGCGGAAGCCCCGAAGAATGAAAAAGCGATTCTACAATATGGCTTGTCCTTGCATCGCGCGGGCAAGCTGGACGAAGCGATCAAGTGGCACCGACTCGCCGCAGCGTCCAGCGACACTGCTGCCTATGGCAATTACAACATCGCCTCTTACCACGCACTCAAAGGGAATCCGGACAAGGCATTTGAGTTTCTTGGGAAGGCAGTTGACGCAGGAATCTATCCGCATGACATGCACTACGATTCCGATCTTGATTCTATTCGAGACGATTCAAGGTACTCAGAGCAAATTCTGCGCATCGAAGCTAGGCTCCGCGGGAACTGGCGAGATGATGAAAAAAGTTGCTTCAGACTCATCGAAGCCATTCGCGGACGAGATTACGAAAAGCTGAAGGCACTGGCCGGTGAGCTCGATCTAGACAGTTCCTGTCCGGACTATGCTACGGTACCACGAGCCATGTTTTTCATGCCTCGGCTGACGCCGATGAAGGCAGCAGCAGCGATCGGTGATGTCAAAGCACTCAGAATCCTGGTCGATGCAGGTGCTGACGTTGAAAAGCACTACAAACGCAATGGCACGCCTTTGATGGTGGCCGCGAAGTTCGGTCACGTTAACGCGGCTGGTTTCCTGTTGCAGCACGGTGCAAAGATCAATCATCAAGTCGGTGGGGTTGGAACACCGCTCACCTTCGCCGCAGAAAGCAATGAACTGCAAATGCTGAAGTTTCTGCTATCGGAAGGCGCGGAAATAAATGGGTATAGCAGCGTCTCTGGAACGGCTCTCATGGCTGCCGCTCGAAAGAATCGTCCCGAGTCGGTACGTCTGCTTTTGGAAAGTGGCGCGGATATCAACAGGTCGATCGATGGTGAAGGTACAGCGTTGTGCGCTGCGACAACTGCAGGCCATCTCGACATGATGAAAATGCTAATCAGCGAAGGTGCGAACGTTGATGTGAAGACAACAGGTCTCGGAACGGCGTTGTTCTTTGCTATCTACGGCAAACAGCGGAAAGCGTTTCAACTATTGCTCGATGAAGGAGCCGACACCGATTCCGCGGTGGATGGTATTGGGACGCCGCTCTCGATCGCAATCACTCGTGGAGACATCGAAAGCATTCAGGAGTTGATCAAACGCAAAGCCAACGTGAATCGCGTAGCCCGTGCAGTAGGAACACCAATGTGTGTTGCGGCGTCATGCGGCCGAATCGATGAAGCAAAGTTGCTAATTGCGGCGGGTGCTGCTGTAAACAAAGCAGACGATGGGGTACTCACTCCGATAGCCCAGGCCACCAAGAATCGTCACTTGAAGATGGTACGATTCCTGTTGCAACACGGTGCAGATCCTGGCCTCGCGTCGTCTGGTACAGACTCAGCGAACAAGATCGCAAAAGACCGAAACCACATCGAAATGTTGCAGGTTCTCAAGCAAGGCAACTAAAAAACCAAGGACTCACAGTAAGCAGTTTTCTTACTCGGTGACCATCAAGCGTCACCAGCACTGCTGCTGCCAGATCCTCGCACAACGTTCCGTCAGAGCAGCAACTCCGTCCAGGACCTGCGATTGGCGGATTGTTTTGGTCAGCCCTCGCGGCACCAACCTGTGATGCCGGCAATCGTTCTGCTATCGATGATTTTCCATCCGCAAAGTAGCCCTTTAACGGGAAAACTGAGGCTTCCGTTGCCTCAGATGGCCATTTGAACACTCCTTGTCCAGTAAAGACTGGGTTTTGATTCCAAAATGGAGGTTCTGGGCTTCCTGGGAAAGAGCCTGGTAAACGCGTTTTTTTGCTCAAATCCGCGTCCCACGAGCTATTCTTTGAAACATTGAAAGCCAAATTGGGTCCTATCTTGCGCATGCCCCCCATTAGCTACAATGCTTTCTGGTTCCATATTTTTTCCAGCTAACCCAACTCGCCTGGGCAATGAAACGACTGACAACCTTTATCATCGCAGCAACTTGCTGCATCCTGCCGTGCATCGTAAGCGGGCAACAACCGGTGGAGACGTTTCCGCGAATTGTGAAACGTATCGAATCAGTCGCTGAAGAAATTGATTCTGAAAAGATCAACGATCCAAAACCTTTGCAAGAGCGGACACTCAAAAAGATTCGCGATCTAGATCGATACCTCAAGCAAACGACTTCGTTAGAAAATCGTGATGCATGGTGGACGTACCTGAAACTGGAGCCCTTGGTCGACGCACTCGAGGCAGATGAGTCCACACGTAAAATAGGAAGCGCTGCCGAAAAGAGTTACTTTCGATCGATCAACTATTATCCGGGACTTGAACTTGAGAGCGTGATCCAAGTACGCAAGGCACTCGAAGAACTAATACCCGCACTTAAGTACTATAAGGCTCGAGAGAAACTTTCGCTTGCGTTAAAGAAACCGTTCGAGGCAGCCGTCGAAGTCTGTGATGAGATCGGTAGCATTCCCAGTCCCGAAGAAACTGAAAAGATTGATTTCGTCTACAGCTACCTGAAGGAAATGAATCAGGATCTGAAGGTCATGGATCAGATCAAATCGGCATTCGCCCAACCGAACGTTGTATTCTGGATCAACGAACCCGTTGTCCAAGAAGTTGTCAGTCGGCGCGTTAGTAAATGCGAATCCGTGACTGATTGTATCTTGGGGACATCCATCACAGGCCAAGCGTGCTTGAATGGCAATGTCAGTGCAAACTTGGTGCCAGCGCAAGGCATGGTTCGATTACAGGTCAGCTTGACTGGCCAAATTCACTCGAACAACGTTGGTTACAACAAACCCGTTCGCTTGATCACCTCCGGCGATGCTGGCGTGTGTGCAACACGGATGATGAACATCAGCGAGTCAGGCATAACCTACGAACCTGTTTTTGCCCAAGCAAAATTGCGGACGCAGATCCATTCCATCCAGCATCGTTTTCGGATTGTCCGGAGAATCGCATGGAAAAAAGCGCGGGAGTCAAAACCACAGGCAGATCGAATCGCTGTTGGCCACTTGCAGCAAAAGATAGAGCAAGGGTTCGATAAATCCACGCGCGAAGCCGGGGCTATCAAATCACCACCAGTATTGCAAAAGATACTCCCTATGCTTCGGCGTTTGGACATGCCTGAACCGCCACGTTATCTTTCATCAACGGATACTGCTGTCGTTTTGCAAAGTCGAATTGGGCCCAGCGAAGAGCTTGCCGCTCCAACGCCTGCTCCATCGGTTCGGGGCTCGTATGATGGTGCGATTCAAATTCACGAATCTGCGATCAATAGTTCTTTGGGTCGATTTTTGGCCGGACGCACCGTGACGGAAAAAGAACTTCGTGAGTTGGCAAAGCGAATGGAAAAAATCAAACCAGGGTCGGCCGCGGCACCCACGCCTTCGTCTGACAAATCTGAAAAGAAATCAAAGCCAAAGAAACTGACGATCAAGTTTGATTCCGTCAGACCGCTGATTTTTGAAGCGCGAGACAATCGGCTGCGAATCGGAATTCAGGGCAAATTCACATCGGGAAAACGGTCGGCTACGATCAAATTCACAGCTACCTACAAACCCGTAAAAACCGCCGACGGCGCCACCGTCTTGATGCGGGATGGCGAACTAAAAATCGACTTTCCTACTGAGCGATCAGGCAACACCAAAGTTGCTATGCGACAAGCGATCAAAAGTACGATGGCCAATCCGTTTCCGAAATGGCTGCTTGATCAACCAATCAACGTGCCTGCCGACAATAAGGTCAAAGCCATTGCCGGTCGAAGCTACCGCATTCGCACACTTAGCACCGAAAACGGCTGGCTAACAGCAACTCTATACTAACAGTTTTCGCGGTCGAAGCGTTGGATTAAGAAACGAAAGCCGCGTTAATGGATTGCCTCGTACTCGTTAGGAACCGAGTACCGAGAACTGTAAGTGTGGACTTGATTGGTTTCTGTTCCATCATGCGTGACCAGCGGTAGACTGTTTTCGCACCAATCGATGATGCTGCCTTCGTAGTTCGACGCCGTCCATCCTTGGCGGATTAACTTACGTGCGAACTTTCCGCTGCGTACTCCGACGGTGCAATAGGTGATGACCTTTTTTCCCTGATGGTTTTCAGCGGTTCGATTGAACTCGGCTTGGGTGATCGCACCGGGGATGACCGAGACATCGGATTCGGACTCTGAACGAACGTCCACAATCACGAAAGTATCTTTTCGGGTTTCGTCCGCTTGTAGAGTGCGGATTTCTTGGGCGGTGATCGTGGGTATCGACATCATGTTTTTGGACCGTGCTGATTGAAAATGAACTGAATAAATCAATCCAAAAACCAACAGACAAAGAGCCGCTAGGAACCAAATTCGGTGTTTTGAAAAATCCAATGCTAACTTATCTGAAATGGGCGAGATCGTATATTGGGAACATGCTTCGTCGACGTTTCGGGAGATTATTGATCTCCGATGTTCATAGCCCTAATGCTGCAGTAATCATTGTCAATGGAAATCAACGAAACGTCAACCAAAGACTTGGACTCGGCTGTTGCTGCACTGAAGTCACAGCAATCCAAATGGAGTTTGCAACAGAAGATCGCGTTGATCGATCAAACGATCGACTGTACGTTTCACGCATCGCAACGCTGGGTTGCTGCCGCACATAAAGCCAAATCGATCCCTGCAGGCAGCGCGGCTGCCGCGGAAGACATTTTGACGGGGCCATTGGCCACGCTCCGATTCTTGCGATTGGTACGCTCGACCTTTGCGGACATCGTTCGCGATGGCAAACCGCGTTTACCAAAACAACCATCGCTCGTTGGCGGACAAGTATGTGTTGATGTCTTTCCTACCAAGTGGCTTTCCGACGCAACGTTCTTTGGTGGCGCCACTGCTCAGACGTATTTGGATTCCAGTGTTACGATCGACAACGTCTTTGATGACTCTCTTCAAACGTTAAAGACAGGCGCAGTCGTCAATGGAATCATTGTGGTTCTGGGCGCTGGCAATGTCGCTGCGATTCCGATCACGGACGCGCTGTCAAAAACATTGCTTGAAAACCATGCGGTGATTCTGAAGATGAACCCCGTGAATGACTACCTGGGACCGATCTTTGAACAAGCACTGAAGCCATTCATCGATGCCAATCTAATCCGAATCGTCTATGGAGGCGCCGCGCAAGGCTCGTACTTGGTTTGTCATCCAGACACCCACAGTGTTCATATCACTGGATCCGCTGACTCGCACGACCGCATCGTTTGGGGCGATCCCGATCAACAGGCCGCACGAAAGCGAGAGGGAACACCGGTCCTGGACAAAGAAATCACTAGCGAGCTTAGCAATGTAAGTCCTTGGGCCATTCTTCCGTCGAACTACACAGCGAAAGAACTCGATGCGATTGCGGAAAATGTTGCTGCATCGATTACCAACAATGCCTCCTTCAATTGCGTGGCCACTAAAGTTGTTGTAACAAGTCGCGGTTGGGCGCAGCGCCAAGAGTTTTTGACACTGCTGCAAACCAAATTCGATGCGACGCCGCAACGCGCTGCGTACTACCCTGGAGCCAATCAACGGTACGAGCGGTTCGCTGGCCAAGCGGCACCAGATTCAAACCAGCTGCCTTGGAAACTGGTTGCTGATGTAGATTTGGATTCCAAACCATGGCTTGTCGCAGAAGAATCATTCACCTGCGTTTGCGCAGAAGTTGCATTGGAAGCCGATACCGAAGTTGCTTTTTTGGATTCAGCCGTTCAGTTCATGAACGAGCGCACCTGGGGCACATTGGCGGCGACACTGACAGTCAGCGACGCATTTCAAGAAACCAATGCCGAATCGCTTGGGCAGGCCATTGGTGCGCTTCGATTTGGCACCATTGGCATCAACCTTTGGCCAGCACTTGCTTTCGCGTGGATGTCGCCGCCGTGGGGTGGATACCCAGGGGCAACATTGGCTGATGTGAAAAGCGGAATCGGATTTGTGCACAACACATTTTTGTTGCGGCAGCCAGAAAAAACTGTGATTCGCGGACCGCTAACCACATTCCCCAAACCAATCTGGTTCACCAACCATCGTCAACCAGAGAAACTGGCATGGCGGACACTCAAATACTACTGGCGTCCAAGCATCTGGCGACTGCCCAGCGTTTCTGTGGCCGCACTCACGGGCTAGGCACTTTCGCCAGCGTATGATCTGTGCGAGCGTTTGGACTAAATGCCCCAACCCTTGCGATACGATTCGCGAATCAATGCCTGAGCGTTTTTATTGGTTCCCGTTTGCAATGTCGTGGAGTTCCAATCGAATCCGCCAGCCCGAAAGGCAACATTTCCCAGCAAGACGGTTTCCGCCAACGGTCCCGAATAATCAAAGTTGCAGGTCGCCGCATCGCCACCACGAACCGCATTGATGAACTCTTTGTGGAAGCCCGGCGAATCGGGAATGAACTTGTCAGGTCCTTCGAACTTTGCAAATTTATCTTCTGGTAACAATTGACGTTTGCCGAAGCCGCACAACAACATTCCCTTGTCGCCAATGAACAGCGTGTTCGCACCCTTGCTATCCAGTTTCTTTTCTTTCAAGATCGGAGGCGTCCCGTGATACCAATGCAAGTCGACGGGGCCGCCATCACTGGTTTGTTCGTACCGAAACGTGCAGTGCATCGATTTGGGAGTACGCTCGGCGTCGACCTCTGGACCCTTTGCGTCAACTCGTGTCGGATACTTCAGACCCAGAGCCCAAAACGGAATGTCCAAAATGTGGCATCCCCAATTGCCCGTTTCTCCTGTGCCGTAGTCCCACCAGAATCGCCAACCATAAGGACAGAACGACGGATGGTAGGGACGCATCTTTGCGGGACCAATCCATAAATCGTAGTCCAATGTCGACGGAGTCTCGGGCTTGTCCTTGGGAATCGCCGGCATCCCTCGGCTTCCACCAACCCAGCTATGAACCTCGGTGACTTTGCCAATCGCACCGGTTTGGATCAATTCAACAACGCGGTGCATATTGGTCATCGCGTGCCGCTGAGCGCCCAGTTGGGTTGCCAACTTCTTTTCCTTTGCCAATTTGGTCAGCGTTCTTGTTTCCCAAACATTGTGAGCAAGCGGCTTTTCCAAATAGACATGAACGCCCATTTGCATTGCCATGTAGGCGGGGTGAAAGTGCGTGTGGTCAGGAGTGCTGATGGCCACCGCATCAAGCTTGCTGCCCAACTGGTCGAACATTTTGCGAAAGTCAGTGAACTGTTGCGTGTCGGGAAATTTTTTGTAAGTACCGCCCGCGCGTTTCTCATCGACATCAACGAATGCAACTAGATTCTGGCTCTTCAATCCTCCGACATTTGCGGACCCGCGACCGCCAACCCCGATACAGGCCACGTTCAGTTTTTCGTTGGCACTCTCGGCCGCCGATAGTCTTCGAGGCTGCCCACCGTGGTACATCGCGGTGGTTGCTGCGGAGGCCGTAACGATCGCGCTTCGACGATTGATTTTAACAGGCATGAAAAGAAGCTTCATTTTTGGGGAGGGAGTCAAGCCCCGCTAGTCTAGTTTGATCATGCCTGTGATCGCAAACCGAATCTGTATCCTTTTGTTTGTTAGGATGGCTGGGGCAGGGAGCCCAGCGACAAATTCCAGCGAGAGAGAAGCCATCCCGATTGGCGCGGCGCGTCGGTAGCTCAGTTAGAATGACAAATCTAGACCGCCCTCAGGAAATTTTGCATGCGTATAACGCTGACTCTATTTGTAACTGCTCTTTTGTTCTCGCCCACCATCGCGAGAAGTGCTCGGCCAAATGTATTGTTCATTGCAGTCGACGATTTGGCTGGAACGCTTGGTTGTTACGGGAACGTAATTGCCAAGACACCGCATATTGATCGATTGTCGGCGAGCGGAGTTCGTTTTGATCGAGCCTACAATCAGCTTCCACTTTGCAATCCAACACGCGCGTCGATCATGACAGGCTTACGGCCCGATCAAATCAAAGTTTACGATTTGGACCGGCACTTTCGCGATGAAGTTCCCAATGTTGTGACATTGTCACAAGCCTTTCAACACGCTGGTTATTTTGCTGCACGTGTTGGCAAAATCTATCACTACAACGTCCCTGCTTCGATCGGAACGGATGGCTTTGACGATCCGCCGTCTTGGAATTTGACGGTCAACCCCAAGGGACGTGACAAGGACGATGAGGATAAAATCATCAATGCGGAACCACATCGAAAAATCAGCGCGGCGCTCAGTTGGTTGGCCGCTGATGGCGAAGATACGGAACAGACCGATGGCATGATCACGACATCAGCCATCGAATTGATGAAGCAATCCAGCGGCAAACCATTCTTCCTAGCCGTGGGATTCTTTCGGCCACACACGCCATACGTCGCTCCCAAAAAGTACTTTGACCTGTACCCGCTTGAACAGATGCGTTTGCCGTTCGCTCCTGAAGGCGACCGCCGTGATATTCCAACCGCCGCATTCGCACATAATTGTCCGATCCCGAACTACAACTTGCCTGAGCCGGTTTTGCTACAAGCCACCCAGGCCTATTACGCTTGTGTCTCATTTATCGACGCTCAAGTTGGTCGTCTCTTGGACGCGCTGGACGCGAATGAGTTAGCGGAGAATACGATTGTGGTGTTTTGGAGCGACCATGGTTACCACTTGGGAGAACACGGTGGCGTTTGGCAAAAGCGAACTTTGTTTGAGCAGTGCGCACGCACGCCACTCATCATCCGCTGGCCAGATGCAGAAGGAAACGGAACTGCGTCGCCTCGAATTACCGAGTTCGTTGATATCTACCCGACTTTGACTTCGTTGGCGGGCATTGAATCGCCCGATAATTTGGCAGGACGCGATCTGTCGCCCCTGCTACAAAATCCGATTGCCCAATGGGATGGTGTCGCGGTGACTCAAGTTTTGCGTCCCGCCGATGATCGACTAAAGACTCAGGTGATGGGATGCAGCATTCGCACCGACCGCTGGCGATATACCGAATGGGCAGAAGGAACCGAGGGCGTCGAACTATATGATCATCATACGGACCCGATGGAGTTCAATAACTTGGCGATCAACCCTGACGCTGCGGCAACAAAAGTAATGGCGAAGCTGAAACCAAAATTGCGTTCGCGTGCGTCGGGAAAAATACCAACGGTACCAGTGAATCCAAAACGACTGTGATTTTGATGCGAGACGAATCGATTCAACATCAAAAGAAACTCAAATAGTGAAAACGGTTTTACCGCCCGCACTACTCCCCAAAGACCCAGAGAGAAGGTTAAACTTGGGTATACCGATGCTTTGGGAAGAACCCGAAGCAACAAAGCAATTTTCAACACCAGCTTGATCTCTTAGTAGGAAGCAGGAATCTCGATGCTTCGTCTCTTGCTGAATGACCGACTGATGCTGGCTGCGGTTGCGATCAACGCGGGGTTGATCTACGCAATCTATTTTCCAGCGCTGCGCCACGTACGCTGGCTTGAATTCGTGGACGTCGCGTTCATTGTTTTGTTCATGTTGGAAGCCGTCGTCAAGATATTCACGCTGGGTTTCAAGGGTTACTTCTCTCAAGCATGGAATCGATTCGACTTTGGAATCGTCCTGCTTAGTACACCGTCGCTGCTGGTACCGTTTTTCGACGTTCCCAACACGGGCATCTTTATCATCTTGCGTCTCTTTCGCTTGGTGCGGCTAGCGCGGGTGCTGCGATTCATACCGAACATGAATCAGATTTTAAACGGACTTGGGCGGGCTCTTCGTGCTTCGATTTTCGTGTTCTTTGCGCTCAGTTTCTTGCTGCTGATTTTTTCAATCGTGACCTGCCACTTTTATCATGAATTGGCTCCCGAGTACTTTGGTGATCCGCTGATCAGCATGTATTCGATGTTTCAGATGTTCACGATCGAAGGGTGGTATGAAATTCCTAAGTTGATCACGGAAAGAACGAATTCGCCGTGGGTGCTGGGAATGACCCGGTTCTATTTTGGCACCGTCGTCTTGCTAGGCGGTGTGCTTGGAATGAGCCTAGCGAACGCCGTGTTTGTTGACGAAATGACCATGGACAACAATGACGAACTAACCAGCAAAGTCGATGAACTGACACAGCAGATAGCAGAAATGAAAAAGATGCTACAAAACAATCTCAGCGACAAATGAAAGCGGCGGGCAAAAATCGAAATGTAGGCCGGACCAAGGTCGATTAAAATGTGCCGTAGCTGCGCAAACCATCCACTTGAAAAAAAGATGTTCCGCCGCCAATAGTCTTGCAACCATCGACCGAAGTTCCGGCGATGCACTCATGATTCAGAAACCTTTGAGCCGCAGGGCTATCGCCCATCGGCTCACAAAAATATGCCGCGCAAATAAATCAACAAGCCGTCAAAGACTTTTGGCAAACCACATAACGCACCACCAAAGCTTTTCTCTGGTTTAACGAACAAAAATTGTGTCGGCCTCCGGCCTTTTTGGTTTTGTTGTGTATCAACCCCATGGCTGAAGCCGTTTGGAATTGCGCTTTTACGGCAGGCATTGGTTTTTGGTAACCCGAAGCGTGAG
>CAYNNP010000160.1:0-15175 GCA_964398215.1 uncultured Pirellulaceae bacterium
ATTGGCAGGTCTCGGCTGGGACAGCCGAGCTACTATGTTGCCTACCTTGAAAAAGTGATTCACCCTGGCAGCCCATCCAAGTCCCTTGCCATTGTTGCCAAAACTGTTTAACGTGGACAACAAGAGGAAGCGTTTGCTGATCTGGTGATCGCCCCGGTTTTCAAAACCGGTGAAACGTTGGAAACAGCGTTTGGTGGGTTCGATTCCCATCCGCTTCCGTGCCGGTGGGAGCAGATGATTCTCCAAACCATGGCTCTATTTTCTGGCCTTTGGCACCTCTCTAGCACGGTTCTCGGAGCTGTGAGTTCTTGGCTCGGTTGACTTGAAACCGCATTTCCTTGTTTGCCAAAAGCGCTTTCATGCTGTATCTTCCGTTGCTTGTTAAATACGTCTGAAACGAACACGTTTACAGTTTTCTCGCTGCTGAATTTTGGAAGAAAAATGGGCTCACGGAAAGGTTCTGACTTTGCAGGTTTGTCTGTCGCCATCGTAACTCCGTTCAAAGACGGCGAAGTCGACTATACGAAGCTGCGCGAACAGATTGAGTTTCAAATCGAAGCGGGGACGAACTGTATCGTTCCGGTAGGCACAACCGGTGAATCCCCTACGCTTTCGCACGAAGAACATGACCGCGTGATCACGGAAGTGATCCAGTGCGTCGCAGGCCGTGCCAAAGTGATGGCGGGCACGGGCAGCAATAGTACTCAGGAAGCTTTGAGGCTGACCAAGCGGGCCGCCTCCGAAGGTGCTGATGCGACATTACAAGTCGCGCCGTACTATAACAAGCCAACACAAGAAGGTTTCTATCAGCATTTCAAGGCGGTTGCCGAAGCGGTTGAGATTCCAGTTTGTGTTTACAACATTCCCGGTCGATGCGGCAAAGAAATTGATGCCGAGACGATCTTTCGGCTCGCCGAAGTTCCTGGAATTGCAATGGTCAAGGAAGCGACTGGTAAACTGGATCAGTGTTCTGCGATCGTTGGCAACACGGACTTAACTGTCTTGAGCGGCGACGACTCGTTGACGCTACCGATGATGAGTGTCGGTGCCGAGGGTGTTGTTTCGGTGGTTGGGAATCTAGTGCCAAGTGATATGTTGGCGCTGGTAAAGGCCGCGAGCGCGGGTGATTACGACGCCGCGCAAAAACAGCATCACAAGTTATTTGCACTTTGCCAGAACATGCTAGGTTTGGCGACCAATCCAATTCCAATCAAAGCAGCGATGCAAATGGTTGGTCGGGACACTGGCCAGTTGCGGTTGCCAATGACACCGCTAACAGAAGACGCAGAAATCATCCTCCGCAAAACGCTTGAAGAGTACGGCATCCAAAGCGCCGCCACGGTTTAGCCGAGCAGCAAATAAGATCACCGGTAGCGGCTTGTGTTCGTACGCGAGCTTTACTTGGCCTTTCGATCATAGCCAATTGCCATCTGCCTTCACCTGAAGTGTCCGACTGTATCGCCGGAACTCTTGGCGAGTCCCGCTACGAAAGCCTTCAGACGCGGTCGATCAATCTAAAATTGGAATCTGATAGCTGATCGCTCCGATGGTTGCACCTGGAGCGACGTCCTTGTAGTTCTCGTGACATAAAGTGCACTTCTTCATCACGACGGGGACTTGTGTGACTGCGTGCAAGTATCGCTTGCCGTCTTTTTCAACCACCGAGTCGAAATAGTTGTCTTTTGTGTTCAACTTGCCAATCATCTTTTTTTCCAACTCTGATTTCGGCACGTTGTCAGCGTCGTAAGGATCGCCTGTCGCATCAACTAGTCTTGCGTTGTGCCAGCCAGCTTCATGCATCGTTGCCCACAAGGCTTGTGCCGCTGTAACCGCAGGCGTACTTGATTCATCTTCGACATAAACCTTGGTGATCAGAACCACCGCGTTCTTGTACAAATCATCCAGCATTTTTACTGTATGTCGCGCGTGCTTGAGCGGCACATCGACCTTGGTTGCGGGTTTCGTTTCCGGCTCAGGCCGCTGGGCTGTGGTCACAGAATACACCCCCAACGCGGCGACGATCGATAACAAAATAAGCTTCGTTTTCATGGTTTATCCTCACGGGAATGGAATCGGACGTGTGTATCCAATTAAACCCGCAAGCGGCTGGAATGTCAATATCCAACTAGATCTGTGAATTTCGGTACAGTAAGAGCCTGCTCAAACAACTGAACCCAAGAAAAACGATGCTTTCTCAAACCGTCGAATACGCTTTGCGAGCGGTTGTGTACCTTGCCAAGCGAACTGGCGTACCATCGCGAACGAGTGACATCGCCTTGCAAACCAAGGTCCCGCAGGCCTATTTGTCAAAAGTGCTGCAGTCGCTTCGCAAAAAGGGGATCGTGGAGAGTCATCGTGGCGGCGGCGGCGGAGTTTCGCTATCCGCGGATCCCGAAGAATTGACGGTTTGGGATGTGGTTCAAGCCGTTGATCCAATGTGCAGAATCACGACCTGCCCACTGGGCCTGAAAGAACATGGGGAAAACCTGTGTCCACTGCACAAGCGGATGGATGCGGCCATCGGAGTCGTGGAAGAAGCGTTTCGTGAATCGACTGTGGCGGAGATTTTGGCTGACCCCAACAAAAGCATTCCGCTTAATGATAAACTGTAGTCGTTGTTTTCATCTTGGGCACAAATTCCTGGATCATGAATGTCGGAAAGCGAACAAGAATCGGACGAGTCCCCAGAAGATAAATCCTTGGAGGGCGAAAGTGTCGCTGATGGCGAGGTCATAGAGTCGCCGGAGACTGCAGAGACCATAGAGATTACGGAGTCGGCATCCACCGAAGCCGACGAAGATATCCGTGTGGGTTCACCGTTTGCCGTGGATCCGGAACCGCTTCCCGCCCACGTGCTTCGGAATCGAGTTCACCAAGCCCAAGATTTCTACGATGTGGGGCCGCTAAAGTACACAGCGCTCGGTGCCGTCGGTGCCGCGATCGTGGTTTTATTTTTCGGCGGCATCGCTGCTTGGCAATTCCCTGTTGGAGGCACGTTCATTGCCGGCTTAGGGATTTTCCTTTCTCTGTTCGGTCTGTATTCGCACCGACGCTTTCCAGCATTCGCGTGCTTGGCGCTTCACATGGTGCTGTTCGTAGCATGCTATGGCTTGGCGGTACAGTAAGTGTTGATTTTGTTGCAGGTCGGTGAGTGTCCCGCGGCCTGACCAGCTATTTCTTGGCCAGCTTGCGTCTGAAGTCGCGTGCGGTGTTCTGGATCAACAAAGGCATTTTGCTTCGCAGCGCCGTACTGCTGCTGAACCAATCCGTTGGCTCGTGGATCACCATCTGCGATTCAACCAAGACGGCACCGTCAACTTCTGGCAACTTGGAAACGTGCATGTACCCGCCAGCGCCTTGATAGGGCTTCGGATCACTCTGGACTTTCTTGCCAAGCCGGTCTCGTTTGATCGATGACCAAGTATTCGCAAACTCTTTGGCGTTGGTGAACCGAGGGTCCATTTCCCAGGTAACCAGTACCGAATCATCGGAAATCACTTGCTCAGTGCGAATCGTGCCGCGGATGATAACGCGATTCATGAGTGGTGATTGGACAAAACCGTATGAGTTGTTTTTGGCCGGAGTGATGCCGAACTCCTTGAGTTTTTCGACGCTAATCTCATCCATTTTGTAAAGGTCGGCGTCCTCGGGTTTCTCTTCTTCCGACGCCATGCTTTTCATCAGATCCTTGTCCTTCAGGGTCTCCAGTGTTGCATGGACAACAAATGCAAAGTGGATTTGGTGTCCAATTCTTTCACCGCTGGGCGACTGGATGTATTTCAAGTTGATGGTGACAGGAGCATTCGTACTTTTTCTGGCGAACTGCGTCCAACCGCGTCCACGTGTCAGTTTTTCCAGGTTCGCCTTACGAGTTTCGGCGTCCATTTTTAGATCAACACTGGGCGCTGGCAGAACGTGGGTCACATCTTCGGTCAACTGAATGCCCTTCGTGGTCATTCGCTGCATGACAGAAGGCTGATCAGCAGATATGACTCCACCAAAGGAGAGCAAGATCACGATAGCAATGAAGTGATGGGTTCGCATCGGTCGAATTCCGTTTACGCGTTCTGAAAGAGTTGCGAATCATGTCCGGTTTTATTCTAACACAACATAAAAGCACCAGTGCTTGCTCAAGATAAAACTTTGGGTGTTCAGGTGTACCGGAAGCGTTCAACGGTTCATTGATACTGAGCCGACGGCGCTAGCCGCGGGCCTTGTGGTGATAGCGCAACCCTTCGAGGCCCGTGGCTAGCGCCAACGGCTCACAAAAACATGCCCTGTAAATAGGTTAACCAGCGCTCAACGGTTTGTTGTTTAGTTAGCCACGCGCATTCGTTTAACCGGTAGCCGTAGGCGCACGCGAAGCCATTACTGACGTTTTTCTCAGGTCACATTGCCAGCGCTGTTCCCCTACCAAAAAAGTAATTGGAGTTACTTTTTTGGTCGTGGTACTTTCGCGCCTTTGATGCCTTTGCGACGTTTCCCGCCGCGGCGCTGGCGACCACTTTGACTTTTGGGTTTATCATCAACGTCGCTTAGCGGTTTGCCCAAGTTGTCTTTCAAAACCAGGACCCGATCGCGCAGAGACGCGGCCCTTTCGAATTCCAGGTTCTCGGCAGCCGCCAACATTTCTTGTTCCAGCGATTCGACATATTCGATCGTTACGTACACGGCTTCTTGTTCAGCAACCGCAGCGGATACATTTTTCTGTCGTTTGGCCGCTACGCTCTCGATACCTGCGCGAATACGTTTCTTGATCGTTTCCGGAGTGATACCGTGCTTGTCGTTATACCGCTCTTGAATTGCTCGGCGGCGTTCCGTTTCGTCGATCGCAAGTTTCATCGAATTGGTAACTTTGTCGGCATACAAAATCACTCTTGAGTTTGCGTTTCGGGCAGCCCGGCCAATCGTTTGAACCAAGCTTGTTTCGCTCCGCAAAAAACCTTCTTTATCGGCATCCAAAATCGCCACCAGGGATACTTCGGGCAGGTCCAGTCCTTCGCGTAAGAGGTTGACGCCGACCAAGCAATCAAAATGCCCTGCCCGTAGCTCTTGCAGTAAATCGACTCGTTCAAATGCATTGAGCTCACTGTGCAGCCAGCGACAGCGAACATTCTGTTCTTGAAAGTACGTGGAAAGATCTTCTGCGAGTCGTTTGGTGAGCGCGGTCACGAGGACTCGTTCATTTTTCGCTGCGCGCAGACGGATTTCTTCCAATAGATGTTTGACTTGGCCGCGTGCCGAAACCACATCGACAATCGGATCCAGTAGACCCGTCGGCCGAATGATCTGTTCGACCACTTCGCCTTGTGTGCGTTCCAGTTCGTAGTCCGCAGGCGTCGCGCTGACGAAACAAATCTGCGACGTCCGCTCTTCCCATTCCTCGAATTTCAGCGGCCGATTGTCCAGCGCGCTCGGGAGTCGAAAGCCGTGTTCCACCAAGGTCGTTTTTCGGCTTCGGTCACCCGCGTACATCGCTCGCACTTGCGGAACCGTGACATGCGATTCGTCAACAAACGTAATGAAGTCGTCGGGAAAGAAATCGTACAGCGTGTCGGGAATCGCCCCGGGAGGCTTGCCACTGAGCGGACGGCTGTAGTTTTCAACGCCAGGACAATGCCCGACCTCGGCCAGCATTTCTAAATCAAAGCGTGTTCTTGCAGAGAGTCGCTGAGCCTCCAGCAACTTGCCGATTGTTTGAAAATGCTCCAGCTGTTCTTTCAGTTCCGCTTTGATTTCGCGGATCGCGCCTTGGATCCGATGCTCTGGCAATACGAAATGCTTTGCAGGATAAATGTAAACATGGTCCAGCACATCGATCGTTTCGCCAGAGACTGGTTTGATGATGCTGATCTTTTCGATCTCATCGCCCCACATTTCGATTCGATACGCAAACTCTTCGTAGCTAGGCCAAAGTTCGATACTATCGCCGCGGACACGAAACTTTCCACGCTCAAACGCGGTGTCGTTTCTTTCATAAAGAACTTCGACCAATTTAAGTAGCAGGTGGTCGCGGCGGGTTACTTCGCCACAATGCAACCCGACGACCATCTGTTTGTAGTCACTGGGCGAACCAAGACCGTAGATACTGCTGACGGATGCCACGATGACCACATCACGACGGCTGACTAGCGAGCTTGTACTGGCAAGTCGCAGACGATCGATTTCTTCGTTGATCGAAGCGTCTTTTTCGATATAGACGTCGCGCTGAGGAATGTAGGCTTCTGGTTGATAGTAGTCGTAGTAGCTGACAAAGTAGTGGACGGCATTGGCAGGAAAGAACTCGCAGAACTCGCTGTACAGCTGCGCTGCAAGCGTCTTGTTGTGGCTCAAGACCAGCGCGGGGCGACCTACATTGGCGATGACATTTGCCATCGTGAAAGTCTTGCCCGTGCCGGTTGCACCAAGCAGAACTTGTGCGCTCGCGCCGCTCTGAAAGCCTTTTGTTAACGCAGTGATCGCAGAGGGTTGATCCCCGGCAGGCTCAAACGGCCGCTTCAAGTCAAATTGGGCGTCTGGCGCTGAGTCAGGGATTTGATCTTTTGAGACAGACATTTTCTACGAAAGGGCTTATCGATGAATCGAGTTCAGTCCTTGCACCGTACAATACGCCGTCGCTGCCGGATAGGTGCTGCAGTTATTCCGCCCAAAT
This sequence comes from uncultured Pirellulaceae bacterium, assembly GCA_964398215.1. GTDB lineage: Bacteria > Planctomycetota > Planctomycetia > Pirellulales > Pirellulaceae > CAYNNP01. The sequence continues at coordinate 6,653 of CAYNNP010000160.1, forward strand.
CAGTCTTCGCTCGAAAACGCAACTCGCGTGCCGGGTTTCTGTGCGGGGACGCAGTAGTCACCGATTTGGTCGAGAGTTTTCGGCCCAATTCCAGGTACGCGGCTTAAATCATTGACAGTGACAAAGGCTCCGTTTTGCTTTCTATCAGCAACGATTCGCTCCGCCAAAACGGGACCCACACTCGGCAGCAAATTGAATTCGCTTGCGGTGGCGTGATTGATATCGATTGCTAACAGTTCCTGGCCGGGTGCAGACAGATCGATCGTAGGTTCGTTGTCGCGCAGGACGCCCAACCAAATCACCCAAGCGGTTGCGAAAAGAACAACGCCTATTCCAACGATGTGAGTTGAAAATAGATCCATCGGCAGAGTAGGTGTCAGCCTACTTGCGTCGGATTGTGGTTTGCCCTGATTCATCGCCAAAAGTTTCCTCGCTGGCATGCCCGTGGTCCAATTATCTGGAAACGAATCGAAGCCTGCAACCGGGAAGAGGATTTTTGTTGCGAAACCTCGTTGACGACATGAAAAGTCTCGCATTTTGCGTCGTGTTCTGAGCGTTCATGCTCACAGGGCAATTGCGCACCTCTGTACAACAACCGGACTTTGCTAACATGCTGATCGGACACAGCACGATTTTTAAGGAAAGATGATGAGCGATTATGTTACTGTCACGCCGGACGCGGAACTCGAAAAGGATTTGCGGGCGCTGGTGCAACTGTCAAAGGCAGAGGATCTGCGTGGCGAAGTTGATTGGACGACGGTGTGTTTGATTGGCGAGAGCGTGCGTGGAGCTTGTCAAGTTGTCCCAAGGCAAGCGGGTGTTTGTGCGGGGCTGGTCACGGTTCCCTGGATCGTCGAAGAATTTGACGGTGATCTTGAAGTCGAACTGCTGGGAAAAGATGGCGACGAGCTGGTTCCCAAACAGCCGATCGTGAACTTGCGAGGTAACGTCCGAGACCTTCTGACGGTTGAACGTACCATTTTGAATATCTTGTCTCGTTTGTGTGGCGTCGCGACTCAAACGGCTTCTTATGCGAAAGCGATTTCCGGATACAAATCACGGCTTTACGACACCCGCAAAACGACTCCGGGCTGGCGACTGTTGGAAAAATATTCAGTCGCTTGTGGCGGTGGCAACAATCACCGCCGTGGCTTGTATGACGGATTTTTGATCAAGGATAACCACCTTGCGTTGGGCGGAACTGATGACGCACCAACCCCAGCGAGCGACGCGGCAGAACGCGCGATTCAGTGGAGAGGCAAAACCAAAGACGCGATGACGGCGCCCGCGATTGTTGAGATTGAAGTCGATTCGTTGGACCAATTGAAAGATGTTTTGCCGACTGGGCCCGACATTGTTCTGGTTGATAATTTCACGCTCAAGATGCTTGCCGACGCGGTTCAATTGCGAGACCGACTGAATCCCAAAGTCGAACTGGAGGCATCTGGCAATGTAAAGATTGATACGATCGAAGCAATCGCAAAGACTGGGGTGGACCGAATAAGCAGTGGAGCATTGACTCACCAAGCAACTTGGTTGGACCTCGGGCTCGATTGGCTGGACTGCGAATAGGCCAAACAGCATCAGCCTAGTGCCTTTCCTCTCCGGCCTAAAAACTCAGCCTTCGAGGCCAGTATTACCTTTTCCGCAAAAGGTTGCCACCGACCACTTGTGAGTCTATCTCTTGCGTTTGACAATGTCCGCTTCCGTGTACTCATCTGATGTGTGTTGAGTGCACGACCAAACGAACGACTTTACGGAATGAATGATGAAATTTGGGGATCGACTGGCGGACGCGGTTCGACGTACAGCTTCTGCAACTTGTGTTGGCCTGGATCCGCGCAAAGCTCAATTGCCGCCGGAAATCTTGAGTGCGATGACAGGCGACTCTCCCGATGAATGGGCGGCCGCTTACACGCGGTTTTGTTTCGAGATCATTGACGTTGTCAAAGACGTCGTGCCGTGCGTTAAACCCCAAGCCGCTTTCTTTGAACAGCTTGGACCTGCTGGCATGATTTCGCTGGGCGAAGTGATCCAGTATGCACGTAAGAATGATTTGCTGGTCATCACCGATGGAAAACGAAACGACATTGGCAGCACCGCTACGGCTTATGCCCATGCCTATCTTGGACACGATAGTTCATGGGGCAGCGATTCGTTGACGGTTAGCCCGTACCTTGGGCTGGATAGCTTGCAGCCGTTCGTGGATGTCTGCCAAGAAAAAGACGCTGGGATTTTCGTATTGGTAAAGACATCGAATCCTGGTGGCGGGCTACTGCAAGATCGTACGACCGATGGCCAATCGTTGTACGAGAAAGTTGCCAGTGTTGTCACTGAACTCAACGCGGGGCAGTTGGGCGAATCTGGTTACGGACCAATCGGTGCAGTTGTGGGCGCGACGTACCCTGAACAACTCGTGGCCTTGCGGCAACAGTTGCCACATAGCTGGATTTTGATTCCAGGGTTTGGAGCACAAGGCGGTGGGGCCGCTGACGTCGCTGCAGGGTTCGATCCAAATGGGCTGGGGGCGGTCGTAAATAGTTCTCGGCATATTATTTTCTCACATGCCCGCGAAGAATTCGCAAAATACGAAGCGAATCAGTGGCAACGCGCCGTCGAAGATTCTACCAGGCAAATGAACGAACAATTGTCGTCGGTCGTCAACGTCGCGAATTGACCCTATATTGATCGGATTCACTGACAACTCTGTTGAACACATACTTCTATTTCAGCCGGTGGCAATTTGACTGAAGGTCAAGACGACGAACAGGCAATGGAGCATTCCAGCGATGGAGTGTTCTTTACCGCTGTGGTTTTTGAACTCGCGTTGGGCGTTCTGGGCATCTTCCTTGGTTGGGCGATCGGTCCGGATGCCAGGCAAGCCATCCCTAGCTTGATCGAATCGGCCTGGCCAGTCGTGAAAGGTATTTTGTACGGATCACTGGCCGCAATTCCATTGTTGATTTTTATCGAAATCGTTCGCCGAATTCCTTGCGAAGCGGTACGCAAACTGGAAAGCTTGAGCGAAGACGGTTTGTTCAAGGCACTATCCAGACTGACTGCCTTAGAGTTGATTTTGATCAGCATTTGCGCGGGCGTCGGCGAAGAGCTTTTGTTTCGCGGTTGGATGTTGAACTGGATGGCACAAGCGGGTGGTGAGCCAACCATTCATCATGTGATCGCAGCCGTGATCGGATCATCGATCATTTTTGGGCTCGTTCATCCAATGACCAAACTGTACATCGTCATTGCTACGATCATGGGAATCTATTTTGCGGTCCTTCTTGTGTGGACTGAAAATTTGTTGATCCCAATCGCAGCACACGCAGCGTACGACGCGGTTCAAATGTTGATTGCGAAAGCTCGTCCAGAAACGGTGGTCATAGAAGCCAGCTGAGCGTCACGCCAATCCCCATTGGCGACGCAAATACCACTCGACCGATAACGCTGCTGCAAAGATCACGAACACTAGCCAACCAGTAAGCGGCCCATCCCCAAGCCGAAGTTTTTCAACCACCGGAGTTTCGGCTTGTTTGCGGCGATCCGCGATTGTACTGAGCAGTTCGTCAACTTCGTCGGGCGAGTAAGCGGCGCCACCATGATCCGCGGTGATTTCTGCAAGCTGCCGTAGATAAACAGGATCCGCCATCGGTTCCGCCAACTCTCGGCTGTTTTCGATGACTTGAAATGCTAGGTCCGTTGGCGCAACCGTAGGATCGTTTTCAGCAGATACACGCAACCGATAAAATCCAGGAGCTAGGTCTGGAATCTTGCCATTGATTGCCGAAACGTTCTCGTCCCCCAATCCTTCTGTGTTCGTTTCTAGCGCGATCGCTTTGCCGTTGCTGTCCACAACTTCGGTGGTCAAAATTCGCTTGGTTGACGGTGCCGCGACACTTTCGATTCTGGCTCGAAATTCTGGATTGGACTTAGCCGCGAATCGCCGCGAATCGATCTCGATCACGATGCGATCGCCACCGGTTTCTTCTCTCGCCAGCAACCACAGCAAGCATTGACGCCAAAATCGCCGATGCGCATCGCTCTTGCCCGCGCGCCACCAACGCCAAGTCGAATCGAACGCAAGCGAAGCCACCCGACCGCTTCCGTACTCGCCGACCACCATCATCGGGTTTCCTTTTCCGTCTTCTAGCAGAACTTGGACTCCCGGCGCCGCCTTCACTCCAGCAAACAGATTGGCACCCGGCATCGCTGGCAATTCTCGCCAAACCTCTGCGGGCGGCGAGCCACCCAAATCCGTGACCGGGTGATTTCGCTTGAACAACAACTCGATCGGCCCGCCCAACTGCGACGGGTCAGCCGACGACCGTTCCGCGTTCACATCACGTCGCCGCCCCGCATCCATTTTGATTGGCAACACATCCGCCAACGGCCCTTTAGCGTACCCACCGCGACCATACGATTGATATCCGCCCAATGTGATCAAGCCAGCGCCGCCGGCAACGGCATCGGCAAGATCTTTCAGTTGTTCGTCGCCGAGTGCTCGGGCGTCCAAGTCTCCTAGGATGAAAACATCAAACCGTCCGGCCTTGAACCGTCCATCAAGGTCAACGGGCCAGTCCAAGTCTTGGCGAAGCCATTTGTATCGTAAATCTAAATCGGGAAACCGCCGCAGCGACTGACGCAAAAACGTTTGCTCTGGTCGCGGTGTGCCTTCCAAGTACAAGATTCGTCCGCCGCCAGCACGAATGTCGACAAATGCCGTTTGTTTGTTGTTCTGCGTTACCAATTCTCCGCTGCGTTTTTTTGCAGCCACCTCCAGGCGGTAGGCCCCCGGCCCTGGCGCGGTCAAGACAAGTTTGACGCCAATGGTCTCATCTGATCTTTCCGGCACAATCAACCGTGTCTTGGCTTCCGTACTGCGACCGTCCTCGCGAATCCAAGTCACGGAAATTGGAACGTCGACTCCAGCAAGTCCACGACATTGAACTTCAAACGCAACCGGAAATTCATTACCGGCAAAGAGCTGGAAATTCTCTGGCAGGCCATCAACAGCAACATCCCGATTTGCCGACGTCCCAGCGGCCGGGCCGATTGGAATCGTCCAAAATGGTACGCCCAACGAATTCAGGGTCTCTACCGTCCGCTGCGCATTGGACGTCATGCTTGACGCATCGTCGGACGCAGCAGCAGTGTGCCGACCATCACCCAAGAAAACGATTCCTGCCAACGGGTTGGCGCCGGCGGCCTGGAGTGCAAATGCCGTTGCCGAGCCCAGGTCCGTTGACTCGCCGGAAGGCTCCAAGCCGCTGAGCGATTCCGCGTTGACGTTGGCAATGGTTTGGGCGACGTCACCATAAGCAACCAATTGGACGTCCAGGGTTTCGTCAAACTGTTCCAAACCGGCTGCCAATTTTTTCCAAGCCTTCAGCTGTGTGGTCCAGCGATCCGAGCTCTCGTTGTCAGGCAAAGTCATGCTCCGCGAGACATCGCATCCGATCACCAGCGTCGCGTCCGCCGGCCGTTTGTCAGTCTGAATCAACGAAGGCCTGAATGCCAACAGCAACAGGGCTAGCGCAGCGACACTCCGCAGGATGATCAGCGTCCGCCGATTCTTTGGCTCGATCGTCCGCGGCGCAAAGAATACAATCACAGCAACGATCGCGGCTGCTGACAGTATCGCCACCAACAACGATCCATAAATCGGCTCGAATCGAAAACTAGTCATGCTGCCCGCGCCTTTCGTGAACTGACAGCTGTGCCACCGGCGGATGACCGACGATAAAACCGGTTGGCTAATATTTGTTCCAACAAAAACACAGCCAGCGCGACCAGTAATAGCGGCGATCGAAGCGATACTTTTGCGGAAGCCTCTGCTTCGGCCAATTCAATTTCGGTTTGATCAGTGACCAAAGTGTAATTCTCCGGACCAAACCAAACACTCAAGGCCGAGGGATCGATGCGATTCAAATCCGTTGCCATTCCAGGCAGATTCGCGCTGAAACCAATGTTCTGCCCAGCGCCTCGGACCCAGTACGTCCCGCTGCGATTGATCTCGCTAATCGCAGCCTGAGTCGCTGTCTTTGCGATATTGATTGGAATCGGTTTCGCGTCGCCCGGTGGAAAGATCTGCAATCGACGCGTTTTTTCCGGCTCGTCGCTCGGGTCGATCGGCGTCAACTTTACCATCCGAGGCTTGCCGGTCGACGAAGTCCAATCTTGGCTACCACGATGCGAAATCCGTTCGGCGATGTTCCGTACCAACAAGAACGCTTGCCAATAATCCGCGACCAACAAATCGTTCCATCGTTCGTCTTGTTGCCCAAGATCCGATAGCGGAGTCGCACACACCACGATACGTCCAACCGAATCACTGTCGGACTTCACATCACGCTCGATCAATGCCGGATGATCGGTGCCAGCGAAACGCATCAGAACTTTATCTGTCTTTGAAGCTTCGATCTGCCAATACTGTTGCACACGATAATCCGACCACGACTCACCTCCCGGCGCCGCGACCAACGGGGCCAGCACCGGATGCGAGGGACGCACGACTTCAAAAAACGTGTGCGGGTCCGGGGAACGCCAACGTCGAACCGGCCCAGGCAGAGAACTGGATTCGATCGACGCTTCGCCCGCCGCCGCACCCAAGCAAACCAATAACCCACGGCCTTTGCTGACATACCCAGACCACGCCGCATCAGCGATCACGTCGGCCGGCGGGTCCAGCAAAATCACGCTGTCAAAATCTGCCAGTCGTACGGCCGGCAAATCGTCGTAGCCAATCGTATCAACCGCGTATTCTTCGTTGCCCTCTTCGACCGGAACCGGAGTCGCGTTGATCATGAACTTGATCACTCTTGCCTCTTCCGCATTTTCGGCAACCAGCAAGACACGTGACGATGGCAACACTTCGACCGTAAAGTACCGCGTATCATCAATGGCCAGCGCATCGTCACCAATCAAACGGATCATGCCATGATGCGTACCGACTTTCATGGGCGGAATTTCCAGTGCGATATCGCTGGAACCACCCGGAACGATCTTGACTCCTTCGCGACCAACCGCGGTTGTTTTTGGGCGTTGCGTTTTACCGTTGCGAATGACAGGCAAAGCGCGATTGTTTTCGTACATCACCAATTCGGCGGTCACATCCACCGGTCCCGATTCGGAATCGCCTGTCACACTGATCCGTGTTGTCAAAGCAACGGGGCTGCCTTTGGGCGGAGAACTATCGGCAAGCGTCGGCTGCGATATCGAGCGATTGGAGCCCGAGAAATCGCCCAGGTCCAAGACTGTAATTTTGACGTTGGGTTCTTCTGCTAAAAGACTGACCAGCGATGTATCGGCAATCGATTCTTGCCAAGTCGGATTGGTCAGGTCGCTGACAATCAAAACTTGGCGGCTTTCCAATTCACTAGTACGCAGCAATCGTACAGCAGCATCAACCTTCGATGCGATCGAGTTGGTCAGCTCCGCCGGTTTCAACGAATCGACTTTGGAAACCGCGCTCGCAACATCCAGTGCAAAAGCGGCGGGCGTGCCGGAACGATCAACGATGGCAATGCGGCTTGTTGGGGGCAATCGAGTGATCATCCAGTTGGCTACCGATTTCATTCGGTCGATTCGATCATCGTCAGCCGTTTTCCAACCCGATGTGGGTGAATTATCCAAGACGATTGCGATTGCGACGGGCGTTGCATCGTCCAGAATTGGAGCCGGCCCGCTAAAGTATGTGTAGGCACCCCACAACATCGAACACAGCAGGCACAGGGATCCAAGCCCGGCCAAACCGTACGTCAAACCCTTTGACATTTCTTTGAAAAGCGAAACGGACGCCATCACCAACAGCGCGATCCCAAACGCCACCAGCATTCCGATGGTTGTCCAAGTCAACGAGAGCGATCGATGAATCGCCGGCCTTGCCAAAGCCAGAGCGATAGCAGCGAGCGCCGCGATTCGCATGGCCAATAACCACCAACGCCGGACGCGCAATCGGCTGCGGTTGCTCTCGAATCGCTTGGTCAAAAAACGAACCGAAGGAAACACAACGCGTTTGGGTTCACGTTTTGCGATCAAATGCAGCACGATGGGGATGGCGATCGCCGCCATTCCAAACATCAGTGTCGCATTCAGGAAAGTCACGTTGCTGTCACTATCGGGTTAAGAACAATTTAAAATCTCAATCGCCGATTTTCCAATGCGGCCACACTCCAAAATAGCAGTTTTCGGCGTTCCCCGCATTGGCGCTTAGTTTTTGATTCTGGGTCATTTTGTGACCCGACGCATGAGTTTTGGAGTAGCGATTTTTTGGATGCGCTGCATCGTTTGTACAGCAATTTACAGCTGCAACACAATTTACGTGACCGTTCAGGAACTGAGGTTGCCCTGCAATACGCCAGCCACGGAGTGGCGACATGCTGTAGCCTTGGGCGCGAGCCTGCGTTAGCATGGGGTTCGACGCATTCCACCACCAACGACCGATAGGCGCCGGCCGCAACCTTGGGCTGACGCCCTTGTCTTTACCCACAATTTTGACCGCAACGTTTTCGATTTTTGCGGTGT